>JALHIE010000036.1 GCA_022840285.1 Porphyromonadaceae bacterium | reverse complement strand
CGGCGAACCGCGCGTGTACGTGGTGGCAAGGGACGTTTCCGGCGAGGTGGGGCTGCGCCAGGCGCCCATGGTGCTGGAACGCCTGAAGGAGGCGGCGGGGGCGCGCACCGACCGTGAACTGGCGGCATTCCTAAACGTGTCGGCGGCGTCCATCTCCAACGCGCGCAAGAACGGGCGCATCCCGCCGGACTGGCTCATCGATGCGGGGCTGCGGACGGGAAGGTCGATTGACTGGCTGGTGCGGGGGGGGGGAGGTTAAGTTGCACGTGGTGCCAAACAATACCCCTGCTAAACCGGAGACAAATCCATTCAGCAACGTAACGCCTTAATGTACAGCCTAGCCTTGCCGTTTCCAGGCCATACAAGACAATGGCATTCGAATTCACCACAACAAGCATAAATCGCGTAGAGTCAAGCCCATAGTCCCAGTTCCTTCAAATGGCCCATATGCACAAAAACATCATCACCACTGAGCCTAGCAATATGCACATACTCTCGTTCTTTGAAAAAATCTCGAATCATATCACTACCGACACATGTCGCATCATTTTCGATTATAAAGCATTTTATTTGAACTCTTGAAAAATCTATCCCCCTCAAAACATTCATTTCATACCCTTCAACATCTATACTAATGAAATCGATATTTGTAATTCCGTATTCGGCAATGACGTTTTCAAGCTTTTTTTGTGGAACATTAATTTTCTCAACCTGGTGAGCACATTCAACACACTCATTTAGTATACGCATCCCCGCAGGAAGACCATCCACACAAGCAAGGGCATGCATCCAGTTGTCTGCTATAATAGAATTAAAAACAATCTCACTTTCCGTATCGCCCAGTGCAAGCTGTAGGCATGGTGTTTTCCGTACCTCTTTCCACAAGGCCTGTATATGAGGTTGAGGCTCAAAGGCTATACCAGACCAGCCCAGCCTTTCAAAATAATAGGTATTGCTCAACTCAAACGGATGATTTGCTCCAATATCTAAAAAGAGCCCCTCCTTTACGCCGGGGAAGATATGCGTTGAGAGAAACCAGTCTTGCCCTCTTTGTGAAAAAAACTGCTCGTTATGAATTTCGTGCGGTAAATCTTTAGGCAAAAGAAAACAATGGAAGTCTTTATACCCTGATCTTTTTACAAATCTCCGACGACAACACGCCGAAAAAAAAGAAAAAAAACGTGAGCGCACAACATCGTAACACCTTTCATTTAAAATTCTTTTTGCAAGGGCAACACCAATTCTAAACAAACTCATGGCATCCTCTAACGTTAAGCCCCGCCTGGACGGGGCAATGTTTCCCAACAGCTCCATTGTTGATTTAATTTTTCTAAAATTAAATATTTTCCAACAGCTCTCCCTCCTCAATATCAAATTTTCTAGTCCCAAGAGGGAAACGCTGAAGCCACCGCCCTCAAACAACCTTCTGACAATACGTATAAACGAAGTTCAAAGACACACCTCGTCTCGACCGCGAAGCATCCAGTGTTTTCATGGGCAGTACATCAAGGAGTTGCGGCTTCCGCCTACTTGGTGCCCGTTCACCGCCCGGACATCAGAGCACAACGCGTTGCACCACTGAACCACCCCGGAACATACAAAAATCTGAAAGACGCGCGCTAAGTGTACAGCAAAAAAGCTGCTCAACCAAGCCTATACGTTCCACCAACTGCGCAGCCGCGCCCTAAACATCTGCCATCTATACCTTGCCCCGCTTTTTCCGTATCTTGCCATATCTAAAGGCAGCCTACAGAGAGGAAAAAAAATATTGGCCAGGATAAACCATGCAGGAAAACTGTGTTTTTTTAGCAAATGCATACGCCCCGCAGCATAACTTACTACTTTTTCTGTCGAAGGCTGGTTGTACTCTGGCGAGGGGTGAAAAACCCGTATTTCCCTGCACCGGCGTACCTCTGTCCGGGCATAGGCATGCAGCAGATAGTCGGTGTCTTCGCCACAACCATAGGGCAACCCTGTTCCCGGACCAAGAAGCGGATCGAACAGAATGCCGGTTACGGCCTCCCTGCGGTAAAATTGCACGCAAGTCCCCGCCAGCCGGAAAAGTCCCGTACGGCTTACTACACCGTTCACAATATTGGGGGGTGGGACTTCCGGCGATGTCGTCCATACTCCCAGCAAGACGCCGTATGTAGGATGGACGCGGAACGCTTCCAGCACGCGCGCCAGAGCATCAGGTGCATACCAGCAATCGTCATCGGGAAAAACGATGATGTCACCATCCGCCCGCTCCAACAGTGTGTTGCGGGCAATGGAAACCCCTTTCGAAGGAAGCATTACGCGCGTTATGCTCAGCTGTGCATATCGCGCCAGTATATCGTCAAGATAGCCAGGAGGGTTCTGGTCCGCCAGGAAAATCCGGAAATTACGGCAGGTCTGCGCATCCAGCGATGAAAGCAGCCGCTCCAGTTCAATCTTGCGCCCAACAGTCGCTATGAGCAGATCTATACTTATAGGCTCGGAAAACGGGTGCAGGGCCATAACCAGCCTATCATGCAAAAGGGGTGTACAAGCCAAACCGCATGGCGCGGCGCAGCAACGCCCTCTGCCAGCGGCTTGACTGCCGCAACGGAACGGGGCGGCCCAGATTTGGCAAGGCTCTCACCTGTGGGGCGGCCTCCCGGATCATCCTATCCATCCGCACAAAGACATTGGTGGTCTCTAGGACCCATCGGCGACATTCCCGTATGGCGGGCAGGCAGCACTCCCAAGGGTCTTCTTGCAGAAGCTGTTCAATGGCGTTCAGGTTAGCCTCGTCGTTGTCCGGGTACAAGCAAAGGATGGCACCGGAGGGGCAGTGGTCTTTTATATTCGAAGAGCCAATATAAATTGGATACGTATAGCCCAACCAAGTATCGGAGAGTTTCTCTGTCCAGAAATTTTCAATATAATTATTTTCAAGCACAAGATGATACTTGTACGGTGAAATGGCGGTCTGTTTGTCTGAAATAGGATTTCTGCCACGCCCGTAAACGTCAATCCTAGAGCCAAAGCGCTCCCGCAGCTTCTCTACAAAGACAATACGTTTGCGTTGCGCCTCGGTATAGGTTTTTGTGGAACAAATAACCGAAAGAACCTTGTCTTTCACAGGAACGGGTATGGTGCGGAATTCGTCGATATTCACTAGCTCGCTGGAATAAGCGCCGTCAGCAGTTTCCACTCCATAGTGCCAATTGAGACAAGGATTTTCCACCAGCACCGACTTCCGGGCCACACTGCGGATGCCGAAAGGGGAAATGATCGTTCCGAACTGCCGAAGATATGACGCCGGGTAAGGCTTTACCTCGGGAGGCTCCGTGATGAAAAGTACGCGGCGTTCTTTGGGCACCCGCGTAACTGCACCCGGAAGTGGTTCGTCGAAAACCCCCAGCCAAAGGGAGGCATCATCTTCCCGGTTCAACAATATGCGGCAGCCGGGCATGCCACCGTTACCATCATCGGTTTGCCGCATCCAGGGCCAAGGAACGTGTACCGTTGAAAAAACACAAGTCGGCTTCGCGCCAAGCATAAAAGTTCTCCCGCAAAACTGGTGCCAGGAATGGTCTTCCGGGCTGACCGAACTCAATCCTCCCTCGCCAACTCAAAATCGTAAAGAATGGCGCACCGCCATCATGCACTTACGCAAGGGAAGCAAAAAAACATTAATGTTCAACGGATCACGTACGATTGCTTTGAGATACCAGGCCAGAGCCGGGCGGTATTGACGCCCTGTAAATGCCGCTATGACTGCACACCGGAAAGCCAAGGCAGAGTTCGCCCTACGTCGGATATGGCCCGGCAAGGAAGAATCGGTCAGATGTTCAAGCATGACGCGCAATTCGTTATCGATAGCAGCCTGACAGTCACTACTGGCGGATGTGGCGCGCAGGCGAACGCGCAAGACAGGGTGATTAACCGCAACGGCTGTATTTCCCTGCAACACCCGCAAAAGAAAATCCCTGTCTTCCACATGGGTCAAATCCGGCTTGAAGAGGCAAGCATCGGTGAGCATGGCGCGCCGCAGACAAAAGGAACCCACAGGCATGAAGTCGTGAACCAGCATGTCGTACCACGCGCACCCCGTAGTCAGATAATTTTTCCAAGGGATGGGCTTGACAGATCCCGTACCGTCTTCAAAGCGGACTAAGCCCCCCCAAGCCAGAATGCACCCCGGGGCGGTCTCCAGTGCGTTTACCCACAGTTCCAGCGCATTTGCTTCCAGCAGATCATCGGCATCCAGAAAAGCCACAAAGACTCCACGTGACTGGCTCATACCAATATTGCGGGCAACTGAAACCCCAGCATTGTCCTGCCTGATCAAACGGAAACGATGATCACGTATGCAAAACTGCTCAGCCACCGACGCAGTAGAGTCAGTGGATCCATCGTCTACAATAATGCACTCCCAGCTTGAAAGCGTCTGCGCTAAAACAGAGTTACAAGCCTCTCCCAGATATTCGTTGACATTATACGCAGGAATAACTATGGAAACAACAATCATAACAAAATGTTCCGACAAGAAGGTACGGTTGTGAAAAATGTAGATGCAATTATTCCGCTATTCAATTGTGCTCCTTTTATTAAGCACGCCATCGCTTCAGTGCAAAACCAGGACACGCCTGTCAACAAAATAATAGTTGTCAATGACGGCTCTACAGACATTGGACCTGATATAGTATTCAATATGGCGGCAAATGACAAGCGCATTCTCTTGCTCAACGGCCCCAACCAAGGCCTGAGTGCAGCCCGAAACAAAGGCATCCGAGCTTCCTCAGCAGAGTTTGTGGCCTTTCTTGACGCGGATGACACATGGGAACCAGAAAAAATAACAAAAGAATTAGCTGTGATGAGTAACGGCTCGTATTCCTTTGTTCACACACAGGCACGCGCCATTGATACAACTGGGCAGTTGATCGACATCATACTCTACAAGACCACCCCGAACGCCTGTCCGAGTTTTGACAACATACGTCTCGGCATTTATCCTGTGGTCGGCTCAGCCTCCTCAGTGCTCACTCGACGAGAACTACTCTTTCTAGCTGGACTTTTCGACGAAAGTCAGCACTTTGGCGGCGAAGACTGGGACATGTGGGCGCGCTTGGCCCAGCACGGCCCTGCCCACCTGATCGACGAACCGCTGACCAGAATCCGTATTGCACCCAAAAGCCTGCAGCGCTCCATGAGCGCCGAGACCCGCGCCCGTTCCCGTCTACACAGCAGAATCATTGTAGCCCGCCACTGGCAGGACGATGAGGCTTTTATGCGGCGCCACCGCCAGGAGGCCCGTAAGGATGCTTGGGCCGTACTGCGATGGCTTTTGCTTCGGCCGACTGAGTTACGCCAATTCTATACCTTTCTGCATGATCATGATGAAGCAGCAGGCAGAATAATCATCACCGACATTGCAGACTATGCCACACTCATAGGGCGGGGATTATTACAAACCGCCACATCCATCATACGATCACCTGCCGAATGTAAACGCCTGTGGGGTCGATTCATGGCCGAACGCAAGGCATAAGTCGACGTTCACTCTCGTGACGACACTGCCATACTCCTTGCACACAACAACACATCAGCATGCCACCATATATCTCCATTATAACAGCAAGCTGGAATGTAGAAAAAAGCATTCCGCAGCTGCTCACCAGCCTTGAAGGGCAAAAGTTTACATCTTTTGAACTGGTGGTGCAGGATGCGATTTCAAGCGATAACACGCTGCAATTGCTTAATTCTGCGTCGCAAAGACTTCCCTCAGTAAGGGTGTCCTCCCAAAAGGATCACGGTATATATGACGCGTGGAACAAGGCCGTATGCAGAGCAGATGGTCAGTGGCTGCTATTTCTTGGCGCGGATGATCGCTTGGCGGGACCAAGTGTACTGGAAAAGGCCAGTAACGTTCTTAACACGTTGCCGCCCGAAGTCATATTTGCCGCCGGAAATGTACGCATGCTTGACAAAGGTGAGAGATGCCGTCTTTATGCCAGGCCAGTTTTAGACGGTGGCCATGCGCGGCTAAAGTACATTGCACCTGCTGCCTTTCCCGGTCTTTTCATCCGGCGCAAGATGGTTGTGGACAACCCTTTTGATGCGAGCCTGAGAATCAGCGCTGACTACGACTTTCTATGCCGAACGTGGGAAGATCGTAAGGCTGTCGTCTTAGACTTTGACGTATGCATTATGCAGGAAGGTGGAATATCCTCAAACCCTGCAAATCAGTTTGCTGCAGCATGGGAAAACACCAAAATAGCTTTGCGATATTTTCAACGGGTATGGGAAATCAAACGAATAAAAATGCTGATAAAGGCAGGCTTGGTTAGCGGCGCGTTTCGCATACTGGGACCGAAGAGCGGCGCAACGGCACTGGATGCTGTGCGCAGGTTACGAAGGTTACCCCCCTGCTGGAAATGAAAGAAGGCAAACAATCATACAGCTGTGTGCCTTTTGCAGTCTAGCAACCTCTGATATAAATCAATATATTGCTGCGCAACAACTGACATATCATAATGTTGCAATATCTTTCTCCGTGCTGCCTCCCCCATTCTTTTCTGGCGATTACCATCTTCCAGTATACGAGCAATTCCAAACGCAAGTTCTTGAGAGTCATGCGGCGTGGCAAGCATCCCGCTGACATTGTGCTCCACCATATCGGGAATGCCGCCCACCGAGAAGGCCGCTACCGGAGTGCCACAAGCCAGAGCCTCAAGGGTTGTCTGCGAGAAGCTCTCTTCTCTAGAGGGGCAAACAAAAACATCGGCCGCAGCATACGCGAGCGCAAGGGTTACCTCGT
Source organism: Porphyromonadaceae bacterium (assembly GCA_022840285.1). Taxonomy (GTDB): domain Bacteria; phylum Bacteroidota; class Bacteroidia; order Bacteroidales; family Dysgonomonadaceae; genus Petrimonas. Next base: position 9,504 of record JALHIE010000036.1, on the reverse strand, counting down.
CGTGCAGAAAGCCCAAAAATGTTGTAGGCAGTGCCTGTGCGAGGTATTCTTCAGCTTGGGTTACACCAAAAATCAAACATGAGACTTTTGCCCTAAGCCCTTCTGGAAGAGCTCTTAGCGCATGGCACAGAAGGTCATAGCCTTTTCGGTAATCGCTAACAGCCGAACACGCGCCAAACAGAATATACGTGCCTTGGACAGGCAAGTTCAAAAGAGACCTAGCTGTTTCTTTTGGAATAGGGCGGAACACATTTGAATCAATACAGTTGGGCAAGTGCACAACAGGACAATCCGCCAGCAGAGCACTTTGACGGATGCTTTCAACAAAATTTCGGCTCAGGCCAACAACTGTGGGCTTCAACTGCTTATACGCTTTTTGTTTACACCACCACTGGACTCTTGCCAGATTCCAAGGCACTTGGCGCGCGAGTTCTGGACAGTCTCTGCACCGCTCCCGCCACTGGTAACATCCCCCAAAGTAGTGGCATCCGCCCGTGAAAGCCCAAGCGTCATGTAACGTCCAAACGACAGGCGTACCAAGAGCACCAATCTTTCGTAGCTCCCAAGGGCTGATGAAATTACCTGCAAGCCAATGCAAATGAATTATGTCTGGGTGGAGCGCGGCCACATTGTCGGCTACATTATTTGGAAAAAGATATGAAGAAAAAAAAACATTTCCCTTGGGTGCTGAAAAGGCTAATAATCCATCGCTGACTTTATCTAATATTTTTGAAGCCAGCTTTGAATGGTATTTTGGAATCTCAATGGTATCACCTGAGCCCGACACGCTACATCCGACACCCAAGATTGACTCCACACGCCCATCGCGCCGAAGCGCTGTGTGAAGCCTCTGGACTGCGATTGCTGCGCCACCATGCATTGCTTGATTCAAGTGTAAAATCTTCATCTCTTGCTCAGTAATTCTTTGACAGTTTTTTTAAAATTCCTTACCGCCTCTTTTAGCATGAAGTACAATTTTGCAAGAAATATCCAAAATTTTATTTCGCTAGGCTGCCGTACTGGCCCACTCAACGCATACAATGCTCCATACAAAACTTGCGACACGGCACAAATCCCCATACGCCTTAAAAGAAAGTCAAAAGAATCACGCAAATAAAATGTGCAAGGCAAGTGACATTTGATTACTGGAAAAAAACAATTGGCCAACAACAACCGGCTGTCTTTGTTTACGTGCTGGGCTAGCATGTGGATAAGATTCAAAGGTTCTTCCACATGCTCCAAGACGTCAAGAGCTACAATAACATCATATACTCCTGTAAGATGATCAACATAAACAATATTTTCATACTTCGCGGATTTTGTAATCGCCAAATCCGACGGGAAAGGGTCAACAACTTCAATTATACTTTGGGGATTTCTCTCAGCCAAAATTCTAGCCAAAGCTCCAAAACCGCCGCCGTAGTCGGCAATGCGTAACGGTTTCAACTGAGAAATAACCTCTGAAAAATACAGGCGATTATCCAATGAAGCCTTGTGTGTTTCCGTAAAAATGCCATTGAGAGTCCAAACAGGGTGCCTATAAAAAGCAGCCATCCTCTGAGGATTGTTAGGATTGGCTTCCGTAACTGCCCATGCGAGATCCATCAACGCCCAGATGGCCTGTAACGTTGGCTTATTGCCCACAAGCTGGACCATAGCTAAAATATCCTGCGGAATAGCACCGTTCAGATAATAATCCTTAAGCTCCACTCCACCCCCCTTCTATCCTTCTGATCAAATTTCGCAGGCTAATCTTTACCCTTTGGACCAGTCCCACGGGCGCAGGTTCATAGAATTTTTTATAACGCACGATAACTTCAGCATCCGGCTGAATATCACGAACAAAACGCGGCTCTGCCTTGGCCAACGAAACGTCGCAATCATATCGGTCTGTGAAACACACCGTATGCGTTCCACTCCCGAATCCAATATTAGTTACATAGGCCATGACTGGATTGATCCCCAACTGAGCCTGCTTAAACCGGCCATAGTCCGCTCGTATATCCCAAGTGTCTATATGTCCAGCCATTTGGTCATCAAGCATACCACTCAAATCATCACCGCCAGCATTAAAACTTTCGCGCAATACTGGCGAACGCTTGAACTGACTATAATCACTGACACCCCAGTCTAAGTGGACAAATCTGTTGCGCCAAGATGCCCACCCCCAACAATTAAAACGGGGAATGGCATAAATGTCATGCGGGTAAGATTGAGGAATGGGAAAATGTGCGGGCGGGGGCGACCAAGCAGAAATATTAAAAATTCGAAAATCAGAGGCATAAAAATCAAGTCCATGGTTTAAGAAAGAAAGCGTATACGGGGAACAGAGAATATCATCTTCAATGACTATAATCCGGTCATGCAGTGCAAACATTCGCGTCAAACCATCAATAACTGAAGCTGCACACCCCATATTTTGGGCACGCTCAACTACTCTCAAGGACGCAAATCCGCAAGCAGATTTGGCCACCATCCTTACCGCATCAGTGAGTGTGCGCTCCTCATCATTACGAGGACCGTCACAAAAAATTGTTATGGCACTTTGGGAGGCAAGCTCATTTTGGGCCAACGCATCCAAGGTCTGGTGCAAATGATTGGGACGATTGAAGGCAAAGACAACAATGGGCGCATACATACGATAGCATCTCCGAATTCAGAGCCAATACCTACCTATATCACTAAATAAAAAGCCTCTCCGAATCCAATTGGATAACCGCAGAAAACCAAGATTCCTCTGCATCAGGTCGAGCCATGGGGTTACTTCCTTGAGCAACGCCGGGCCAGACCAGGGATCAAGCTCCACAAAACCTTTCCGATAAATACTAGGCCGCAGCATTTCCTGGCAACGATCATTCAACATTGCTGCGGCAAAGGAAAAGGAACTATTGGCAATCATCAAAAGTGAATCAACCTTACTGAGCGCCCAAAAATCTGCATAAAATTCTGGACAGTTCTCACTTCCTGCATCGGGGAAAATATCGGCGCACAGAATAGGTGAAAAGCACTTTAGCGCCCTACGAACGCGTGGGTCGTCTGTTGCCAAATACAGAACAGGCGACACATAAGTATGCCACCGCCGCTTCAGCTCGGCGATTACCCACGGAAGCGGCGTTTCAAAAAAATACCCGTAGCCATAATCGCCATACCGCAAATGAAGCCCGATGACTTCGTGCCCTAACAGTGGCGCCCAACATTGATTCAAATAACTGGCCAGCACCGGAACGGGCTGGAACAGCTCATAAAAAAAAGGCTTATCACTTGAAAAATATTCTGCTTCCTGAAAGTAACCCCAAAAATCCGCATCGAAAATCGGTTCCTTAGCGCATGCATGTACCAAATCCGCGCGAGACGCCACCTCGACCCTAGGTAAGGTAATATCGACAACAGGATCGTTAAGGCCAAAAATATGTTGTCCGGGCCAGTGCGGAACTTGATACTGAAAGCCGTGCGCACGGGCATAAAAACGAAGAAAAGCATATTGAAAAATTTGATTACCAAAACGCCCGTTACTGCCGAGTGAACGCATAGTAACACATCTATTCATACAATATTACCAGTCACCCAGTCTGACTTGAGTGCTTTTTAACTACACTTAACCAGATGAAAGCAGCCACAACCCCATTTTTGCTTAGAAATAACATCAATACCGGCATTCTCTATAAATCTACTATCATCCGTAATAAGAGAGAAATTCTCCAATCGAAAATTTGCAAACTGGCAAATAATATCATCGTAATGATATATCCTGTGGGCGTTATAGTGAACAAGAGACTCACCGCCGACAGGAACAACAAAAAGAAGCTGGCCGCCAGGCGCAACAACCCTTGCCAGCTCCTTCATCGCCTTAAGATCCCCTTGTGAATCAAGACGATCTCCATATCGTTCCAATCCGATATGTTCCACAACATGCATACATGAGATAGAAGTCACGGAGCCACTCTCGAATGGCAGTGATAAAATATCTGCAAACTTCGACTCCAAGTTACTAAGCGTCAATTGAGCAGGACGAAAGTCATAAAATTCAATTGGGATAAAGGCCGAAGCTATGGCGACAAAAGAAAGGCTTGACGAGATATCCACATGAAGTGAAGGCCTTGTGACCGCAAGGATCCTGGCAGCCCATGCGGGATGGTATGTATAATGGGGTTCAAAAGGCGTGCACGACGTCGCATCGTTCAGGCATGGGTATCTATCCGCCCAGCGACACGCGAATCGCCCTTGATCCTCTAGGTAGCAAGAAACTTCAAAAAATCTTTTCCTGAATTTTTTGTATTCACCCTTCTGTCCTCTATACCATTCCACAAGTCCAAGCGGAAGAAAGTCTTTTATTATACGTTTCAACATAGCAGACGCTCCGGACAGCAGACCAACGACAGCAACATATTAAAAACAACACAAACCGCTATAAAACCTTCCATGGCAACACTGGTGCAAGCACTCCGGGACGCCGAATTTGCCACATAGGCGAGTCACTAAGACCACCCTTAATTTCAAAAAAAATCATTGGCCCCTTTCCTGGAGCTATAAGCCAGCGTTTGTAGTAAATACTTGCTATAAGCTCAATACGATACTTTCCCTCATTTAAAAGCCGCTGGGGAAACTTGCTACGTAGCCGAATCTTTCCACAGCTCAAGCGTGGCCAGAATTCTTCTCCCTGATCGGTCTGGTAAGACCAGTAAAGCGTCTCTCCCTCTTCAGAAAATAACGCATAGCCTACTGTAAGACCGGTATCTACCTCATGGACTTCGACATCAATCTCTATCCATGCATCGATATTGTTTTCCAAAACTCCTGACACCACTCTGCCAGAGGCGTCGACTATCGCCAAGCGCATGGGCGTTATACAGTCAGAATACTTACTACTATCAATGTACTCCCACACTTTTCCTTGATCATTCACCCCAAGATACGCCGAAACAACGTCTTTAACACGTGACGACTGGTATACCTTTCGACCAGCATCCAACATCATTGCGTGGTTACATAAGTAGTTAATCATTGCCATATTATGGCTCACAAACAAAACTGTGCGTCCATCCCGTCCCACATCTTCCATTTTACCCAAGCATTTCCTTTGAAATTCCGCGTCCCCCACAGCCAGCACCTCATCCACAACAAGCAGTTCCGGCTCAAGGTGTGCAGCCACGGCAAAGGCAAGGCGCACATACATACCTGAAGAATAGCGCTTAACCGGCGTATCCAGAAACTTTTCCACATCGGCGAAGTCCACTATTGCATCAAAGTTACGGCTGACCTCGGCACGCGTCATACCGAGGATTGCTCCGTTGAGGTAAATGTTCTCCCGTCCGGTCAACTCTGGATGAAACCCTGTTCCCACCTCCAGCAGACTTGCCACACGCCCGCGCAAGGTTATGCGCCCTGTGGTGGGTTCCGTGATGCGTGAAAGCAGCTTGAGCAGAGTGGACTTGCCCGCGCCATTGCGCCCGATGATCCCCACACGGTCACCCGGCATGACGTCGAAACTCACATCCTTCAACGCCCAAAACTCTTCACGGCTCTCTTTCCTTCGCAGCAGGCGTTGGGGAAGCTTGAATATTTCTTCCCGTAACGACTTATAGGGAGTCTGCCCCTCATGACGGATGGTATAACTCTTGCCAAGCCCTTCAACGGAAATGATCGGTTTCATCAGCTTCCTAAATCACGTCAGCGAACGTGCGTTCCGTCTTGCGAAAAACCCCGATGCCCAGCAGCAGGAACACAATAGCGCAGCTGAAGCTGATTGTCAGCGCACGCACTGGGCAATCCATGGAACCAAGCACCGCCCAGCGAAAGCCGTCGATGACGCCAACCACCGGGTTACATTCATACAGCAAGCGCCATTTGTCTGGTACGATGCCAGACGAGAAGCCTACGGGAGAAATGTACAGCCCGAATTGAGTGATGAAAGGCACGATAATGCGAAAGTCACGGTAGGTCACATTCAAGGCACAGAGGATGAGGCCCGGCCCAAGAGCAACTATCGCCGCCAGCAGCGTAAGCGGAATCACGGCCAGCACCTGTAACGGCGGCACGAACTGATACCAGAGCATCATACCCGCCAACAGCACGAACGAAATGGCAAAATCCACCACGGCCACACCGATGGTGGCTGCCGGCACTATTATTCTGGGAAAATACACCTTGGACACCAGGTTGCTGTTGCTCACAAGGCTGTTGGCCGTGGCGGCAAGGGATGTGGCGAACAACTGCCAAGGTAGCATGGCCACGAACACCATGAGCGGGTATGGAACGTCACCTTCGGACGGCAGTTTCGCCACCTTGCCGAACACGAACGTGAATGCAGCCATGGTCAGCAATGGGCGCAGTACAGCCCACAGAATACCCACCACAGTCTGCTTGTACTGCACGGCCACGTCACGCCATGTCAGGATCAGAAAGAGTTCCCGGTAACGCCACAGGTCTTTCCAGTACTGGCGTTCGGCGCGCCCGGCTTCAATGACAAGTTCGTGCGACATGAATGTCAGCAGCCCCAACTGTGATGGGTATCCAGGAAGTCGCGGTACGCATCCCGCAGCCCGCTTTCCAGCATATGCGTCGGTCGCCAGCCCATACCGAGCAACTTGCCCGAGTCCATCAGTTTGCGCGGGGTGCCATCCGGTTTCGCCGGGTCGGTATAGATCTTCCCCGCAAACCCCACAACACGGGCGATGCACCGCGCCACGCCCATGATGCTGATTTCTTCCTGGCAGCCCACATTAACATGCTCGAAATCGGAATAGTTCTTCATCAGGAACACGCACGCCCCGGCCATGTCGTCCACATGCAGGAATTCGCGCAACGCCGTACCCGTCCCCCAGATGGTCACCTGTTCCGCCCCTGCCATTTTCGCTTCATGGAAGCGCTGGATCAGTGCCGGAATGACATGACTGTTCTCTGGGTGATAATTGTCTCCCGGGCCATACAAGTTGGTGGGCATGGCGCTGATGGCGTCAAAGCCGTACTGCTTGCGGTATGCTTGGCACATCTTGATGCCCGCTATCTTGGCTAGCGCGTAGGCATCGTTGGTGGGTTCCAGCGGCCCGGTCAGCAGATATTCTTCCTTGATTGGCTGCGGACACAGCTTGGGATAGATGCAGGACGACCCCAGAAACAGCAGCTTGCAGCAGCCGTTGCGGTACGCGCTATCGATGACATTGTTCTGGATTTGCAGGTTCTGATAGATGAATTCCCCAGGGTAGGTGGCGTTGGCATGGATGCCCCCCACCTTGGCCGCGGCCAGCATCACGTACTGCGGCCGATGCTCTGCAAAAAAAGCACACACCGCGTGCTGATCGCACAGATCGAGTTCCGCATGGGTGCGGACGATCAGGTTGTCGAAGCCCTCGCGCCGCAAGGCGCGGCAGATGGCGCTGCCCACCAGCCCGCGATGCCCGGCCACGTAAATGAGCGCATTCTTCTCCATGTGCTACTCGTTGTGGCTGAAGGTCTTGAAGCCCGCCACCTTGCATACTGCGTCACGCATGCTGAGGGCCAAGTCCTCGCGGGTCATTTCGGCCACCATGTCCTCGAAGCTGGTCCTGGGCACCCAGCCCAGTTTTTCCTTGGCCTTTGCGGGGTCGCCCAACAGGGTTTCCACTTCCGTGGGACGAAAATAGCGTGGGTCCACCCGCACGATCACATCGCCAGGCTTGACGCGGCATTCCATGCCCTGACGCCCCCCAGCGGCGCTGATCAGCCTAGCCAGATCCACGGAAGCCACGCTGCCGGTCTCGTCAACGCCACTCCCCTGCCAGGAAAGGATCAGCCCAAGCTCCGCCGCCGCCGTATCGACGAAATTCCGCACGGAAAACTGACGCCCGGTGGCGATGACAAAGTCGTCCGGCTGCTCCTGTTGCAGCATGAGCCACTGCATTTCCACGTAATCGCGGGCGTGGCCCCAGTCGCGCCGGGCATCCATATTGCCGAGGTACAGGCAATCCTGCAAGCCAAGCACCATGCGCGAAAGCGCACGGGTAATCTTGCGGGTCACGAAGGTTTCGCCGCGAACGGGCGACTCGTGATTAAACAGGATGCCGTTGCAGGCATACATGCCGTAGGCTTCACGATAGTTTACCGTAATCCAGTAGGCATACAGCTTGGCGCAGGCATACGGCGACCGCGGATAGAAGGGTGTCCTTTCCGTTTGCGGCACCTCTTGCACCAGTCCGTACAACTCGGACGTGGACGCCTGGTAAAAACGGGCAGTGCCTGCAAGACCGGCGATGCGGATGGCCTCCAGCAGGCGCAGGGTGCCCAGCGCATCAACATCCGCCGTGTATTCGGGCGACTCGAAGGACACCTGCACATGGCTTTGCGCCGCAAGGTTGTACACCTCGTCAGGCTTCACTTCCTGCATGATGCGGATAAGGCTGCAGGAATCGCTTAGGTCCCCATAGTGCAGGATGAGGCGGCGCCCGCTGGCGTGGGGATCCTGGTACAGATGATCAATGCGGTCCGTGTTGAAAAGTGAGGCACGCCGCTTGATGCCATGCACCTCGTAACCTTTCCGCAACAGGAATTCCGCCAGATACGCCCCGTCCTGGCCGGTAATGCCGGTAATGAGAGCTTTCTTCATGTCGCACTTCAGGGTCACGTGAAAAGTTGCACTGTCGTCGCCGTTGCGCATTGCAACAGCATCGGCCCTCATCTCACTGAAGGCACCGGTATGACGCAAGAAACGACTGCAAGGGTTGGCAGTCCCTAATGGATGAGAAAGTGGCGGAAGGGGAGGGATTCGAACCCTAAACCGGACTCTGCCACCCTTCCGCATATGATGTGGGGCAGCCCATGTCAGTAATGACACACCCCCATCTACCTCGCCGGGCGGTTATGCCCTGACCGCCGGTGACGGTCAAGATGAAGCAGGACCGGCCTCATCGCGTCACGCCTCCGTCTGCCTCGCCCGCCCGGCATCGCACCGTCTGCCTCGCCCGACACCGTGTCATCCGCCGCCCCGCTCCAGCCCGCCGGCACAGCCGTCAGCGCGGCTGGAACATGATGATGCCCATGCCCGCCAGGGCCACCAGCACCCCGGCCACGTCCCAGTGCGTGGGGCGCACGCCGTCCACCAGCCACAGCCAGCCGATGGCGACCCCGATATACACGCCGCCGTACGCCGCGTACACGCGCCCGGCCGCAGTCTCGTGCATGGTCAGCAGCCACGCGAACACTGCAAGGCTGGCGGCGGCCGGGGCCAGCAGCCACGCCGTCTTGCCGCCCTTCAGCCACAGGTACGCGAGGTAGCACCCGGCAATCTCCGCGATGGCCGTGGCGAAGTAGAGCAGAAAGGTCTTCACGCGGCCACCCGCTGCGCCCGGCGGTGTGGCGCAGGTGCCGGACGTTCCCCACTCCGGTTCACACCACGCGCGGGACGCTGCCCGCGCTGGGTCAGCAACGGCATGGCGCGCCCGGCCACGCTACCCGGCACCGTTCAAGGCCCCGTTGCCCGCGCCTGCCACCCCGCCCCGGCGGCACTTCTGAATGTGCTTCAGCAGCAGGCTA
>JALHIE010000150.1 GCA_022840285.1 Porphyromonadaceae bacterium | reverse complement strand
ATCACCTACAAAACCCGGCTGGCCGAGTTGGGTATTCCCGAATGGCGATTTTATAGCAGCAAGGCCCGTTATGCGAAAGCTCAACCGGGAGAGTGTGCCGGGGAATTCATCCAGCTGGCATCCGGAGGCCCGCTGGTTCCCATGCCCTCTTTCGCCGGCAGGAATAGCCGTCCGTCGAAAGCGAAGAAAGACGGGCATCCCTCCAGGGAGATGAGTGTGGAGTTGCGCACTCCCACTGGAACGCTGATCCATATCCGCGGAGAGATGAATGAATCCTTCCTTGCGGCAATCATCCAGTCATCAAGCGGTCATGTTTAGCCTGAACGACAGCCTGCGGTACCTGTTGTACAACCGTCCTTGCGACATGCGCAAAAGTTTCCATACCCTGGGTGGAATTGTGACCGATACGATGGGGGCGGACCCTTGCAACGGGGATGTCTATATCTTTATGAACAAGGCCCGCAACAGGATCAAGCTGTTGCATTGGGAGCCGGGGGGCATGGTGCTCTACTCCAAACTGCTTGAGGCCGGGACTTTTGGGCAACCATCCCATATGGGGAAAGAGGCCATAAGCGGGAGCATCGAATGGCGTGACCTGGTCCTCATCGTTGAAGGCATCATTGAAAATCCGGATAGTCGCAGGCAGCGTCTCGAGACCCTGAAGAAATTACGAAAATAAACACTAAAAAAACGCCTGAAAGCTTGTCCGGGTCATGTTTTTTCGCTATCTTTAAGCACTGAAAATCAATCAGGATATGACAGCGGAAGAGCAATTAAAAGCAGCAATGAAGGAGGTCACGCGCCTGCGTGAAATGGTTGCCGTGAAGGATGAAAAGATCACCTCACTGGACGCCAGGGCGACCTCCCAGGCTGCCACCATAACTGCCCAGATTGCCTCCATCTCCAAATTGGACGCCGCTGTCAGGGAGCTTGAAGACCAGCTGGCCTGGCTTCGAAAGAAAGTCTTCGGGAAGATGAGCGAAAAACACCTTCCCCTTGACCCGGCCCAATTGAGCCTGTTCGACCGGAACCAATTGACGGGTGAACAGGAAAAAGCGGAGTTAGCTAAAGCTGTGGAGGAATCCCAAGAGGAAATCACCAGAATGATTACCGTGAAATCAAAACCCTCACGAAAGCCTCTTGACACCACGAAACTGCCGGTGGAGGTGGAGGATATCTATCCGGAAGGGACGACCGACGAAAACGGGAGTCTGAAGGCGGGATACGTGGAGATCGGCATCGAGGAGACCTCCCGGCTGGAAAGGATACCGGCTAAAGTCTATATCGTGCGTACGGTACGCCATAAAATAATCAGTAAATCGGACATTACAGGCAAGCATCCCGAGGAAAGGAGCATTCTTGTCGCCGCACTTCCCCTGGCACCGGTAAGCAAATGTATCGCGGGAGCCTCGGTGTTGGCCGACATCATCACAGGCAAGTTCATGTACCATCTGCCTTTTTACCGGCAGATACAACAATACAAGGAGGCCGGGATAACCATCAGCGACTCCACGATGGGCGGCTGGTATGAGGCGGCGGTCGAGAAACTCAAGTTATTATATGACCTGCTTCGAAAACAGATCCTCTCGAGTGAATATATACAAATAGATGAAAGCGTGATACCGGTCATAGACAACGAAAAGCACCGGACACGCAAGGGGTATGAGTGGTGCGTGCGTGACGCCATAACGGGAGATGTCATGTTCCATTATGACCGTGGAAGCCGTGGGGGCCACGTGGCCCGGGAGTTGCTGGGCAGTTTCCGCGGATGTGTGCAGAGTGACGGTTATGAAGCCTACGACCAGTTCGAGAAGGTGGAAGGGATCACGCTGCATGGCTGTTGGGCACATGCAAGACGTAAATATTGCGATGCCCTGGAGGAAAACAAATCGTTGGCCACGGAAGCCATCTGTTACATACGCAAGCTCTACAAGGTGGAAGAGGAGGCCGACAGGGCCGGCCTCACGCCTGAACAGCGATGTGAGAAAAGACAGAAAGAATCCTATCCGGTCATACTGACTTTTGAAAAATGGATGATGGGGCACTATCGGGAAGTACTACCCCAAAGCAGGACCGCAAAGGCCATAGCCTACACGTACACCTTGCTGCCCAGATTATCCCGATATGTGAATGACGGCAGGATAAATATAGATAACAACCTCATTGAAAATAACATTCGTCCCTTAGCCCTGGGAAGAAAAAACTTTTTATTCTGTGGTAATGACGCTTCCGCATACAGGGCTGCCATCGTATACTCTCTCATTGGCACATGCAAGGCTGCCGGTGTTGAACCCCGGGAGTGGCTCGAGGACGTACTTAAGAAGATACCGTACTATCTGAGCGATGGCCGGGATATGACAGGACTACTTCCCCGAACTTGGGCCAACTCGGCATCTACTCGCGACTAATTGCTCCAACTTGCAGCTACTAGCCCCGAATAGGATACTACTTGATCCTACTCGGGGCTAGTTATATCAATTTATGACGAATCGAAAAGACGTGCTTCACCGGTCGCTTACA
>JALHIE010000149.1 GCA_022840285.1 Porphyromonadaceae bacterium | reverse complement strand
TGTTAAGTGAGTGGGGGCGTTTTTGGCCCAGGGTTGGTCCGGATCGTCCGCGTAGCGATTTTTTCCGGACCACCCGTCAAAAAAGTAGGCTCCTATTTGAATATCCTTTGCATGGGTTGATGCATCCGTCTTATCAGGCTTTCGTTGTTTTGTTTTTAAAGCACAAGATGAATGAAAGAAAAAGAATATCGTTAGCAGTAAAAAAAGGCTTATTCTAAAGTGTTTCATTTTTTTAATTTATTATAACGTTCATTTTTACAGTCATACAAACCTAATTTCTTCTTGGAAGTCGATTGAAATCCATCCTAAACAATCTTTACCAGAGCAACCACAGGCAGATGGTCGGAAGGAAACCGTTGATCCTGAAAATCGGTCAGTACTCCATATTTAATCACTTTAACCGGATTGTTCACGAAAATGTAATCAATCCTGCTTTTTAATGGACTATCGAGCTTGAATCCGTTAGTTGTACCTTCCGGGCCGTATGGAGGTTGTTCGGTAATCAGGTAGGCATCGTTTAGTAACGTTTTCATTGTTGTAATCTGTTCAGTATCCGGCAACGAGTTAAAATCACCTACACAAATCACCGGATAATTTCCCGCGATCTCTTTGATCTTGTCTACCATTAACAGGGCGGATTGCTTTCTGGCTTCTTTCCCCTGGTGGTCAAAGTGAACGCTGAAAAAGAAAAATATTTTTCGGGAATCCAGGTCTTCAAACTTACCCCAGGTACAAACCCTTTTACAATTGGGGGCATCCCAACCCAATGAGGGAATGTCGGGTGTTTCGCTCAACCAGAAATCCCCTCTTTCCAGCAAGTTGAACCGCTCTTTTTTATAGAATATTGCACAGTGTTCACCGGCCTCTTTTCCGTCATCGCGTCCTTTCCCGATCCACCCGTACGGTTCAAGCTCAGCAATACCTCTTACCTGATTGATAACCCCTTCCTGAATACCGAAGATATCGAAATCGTGAAAATGTATCAACGATTTGACGGACTCCTTTCGATTACTCCATGAATTATCGCCATCGTGGTTGTTTTCGTACCTGATGTTGTACGATGCGACCCGGACGGGACGATCTATCCGGGAACCTTCCGTTGGTCTCAATGGAGAACATCCCAGTTGTCCGAATAGTACAAAACTGAAAAATAATAAAGTTAATTCCCTCATTTCGATTGTTTTTACTTGAAAGAATTGGACTTATTTCACGAATGATGCCCGCAACAGGTAATCGACACATCCTTTTACCCCTTCAAACTGCTTTCCCGACGATATTCCTTCCAGTTCCACGAAATAATCCTGGATATTATATCGATAAAGCTGTTCAAATATCTTCTCGAAATTCATCATTCCCGATTGTCCCAGAACTTCCTTATCCTTGATATGCAGTAACCTGATCCGATTGGGATACTTTTTCATGTATTCAACCGGATCATTCTGTCCCATCACTGCCCAATAAACGTCCAGTTCGAATATAACCAGTTCCGGATCTGTCTGTCTTAAGAATTTGTCGTAGATAACTTCCGTGCCTTCCGGTTGATTCCCCCCAAAAGCCCGCCGTCCAAAAAACATCTCTTTTCCCCCGGGAATTACCCGGGCAAATTCCATTTCATGATTATGATACCCAAAAATCAACCCGGTTGCTTTTGCTATTCTTCCCGCTTCATTGAAGACTTCACATACGAGTGATACCTCCTCTATACTGCGCGTAAGAGGTTGTCCGGGCTGAACGATGTAGGTAACTCCTATATTTGCATGGTCGTCAGCCGCTTTTTTCCAAAAGTCGGCTATCAATCCTTTGTTGGAAGCAGTGTACTCCCGTACGGGAGGATTTAAATGCGAACTGATGATTTTCAGTCCGGCATCTTCAGCCATTTTATGAAATTCACTCATTTCTAAGTTGTTAATCTTCCCGTCTTTGTAGCCGGCAAGCTCCAGTGTAGAATATCCCATTTGGCTTATTCTTTTTAATCCTCCGGGGAGATCTTTGTACAATTCTTTTCCCAGGGAGTAAATTTGCAATCCTATCTTTTTCGGGGCATTTACTGAAAAAATCGATGTCGAAGCAGCGTTTGCCAATTCGGATCTCCCAGCTAACATCCCTCCTAAAGAGACGGCCGATACATTTTTTATGAATTTTCTTCTGTTTTGCATACTATACTCAGGTTTGAATTACTTGGTTCTGTCGTCTGCCACACGTTTTACTGCTTTTAAAAACTCACCGTTCGGATCCCCTTTCGTGGGCATCAAATATCCTCCTTCACCGTTCTCGTTCCACGCATAGAGGAGTACTATCCGCTCTTTCGTTGTTTTTGTGGGGTTTTCATCCATCCAGGTAATGGCGTCCCGCATGAAGCTTTCAACCTCTTCCGGAGTGCGGTTGGGATAATACCATCCCTCTTTTTGTCCTAAGCCATCAGGCCCTTCCCAGGGTCTTTTATCCCATCCGACAGTGATTTCCGGAATATAGGGCATCTCTTCTGTTCCGATCCAGTTTTTCTTGTGTGCCTCCACCAGTTCACTGTACGCGTGT
>JALHIE010000148.1 GCA_022840285.1 Porphyromonadaceae bacterium | reverse complement strand
TATGGTGTTGGAATTTTGATAAGCTTGAAATTGTTTTGCCGAAAGGTATATGTGTCTCGGTACAGCAATGATGCAAAGCTGCACAAAATCACGGCACGAGACTTAGTTAAAAAAATAAAATAAAAGGTGTAATTCCGTTCTAATGGTACTTATCTCTTCTTCTCATCCACCCAAACTTTCAAGGTTTTAGGAGAATCCGTCACAAAACCACCATCCGCTATAAAAAAAGAAAGCAATATTTCGCTATTTATACCTGACTGTGTTAAAGAAGCGTCGCGGCCTGTCTCTACAACGGAATCACATATTTTTTCAGTGCAGGATCTTTGAGTGAATTTGGAACGGCGCTTTTTACTTCATCCACAATGATGTGAATTAACCGCTCCCGTATAAATTCTTTCCGGGTAATAAGGCTGATTTCGCGTACGGGAGTAACGTTTTTAAACGGCCGCACATTTTTCTTTTGTTGTTCACTGAGATTATATGTCGCCATTTCGGGAATAACGGTCAACCCGTCGTTGTCATCCACTATTTTTATAAGCGTATCGATGCTACCTGCTTCAAAGGCAAAAATGGAATTCGACCTGCGTCTTTTTCTCATGCTGCAGAGGTGTAGAATCTGTGTCCGGAAACAATGAACTTCATCAAGCATCCAAAGCTTCCCGTTGTTTAAATCACTCTCGTCCAGCTCATTTTTAACGTAAAGCGAACGTTCTTTAGGGGAAACATAAGCAAAAAACCGTTCGTAATAGAGGGGCCTCTCGGTAACGGAGTCATCGTTGAGCGGAGTGGCCAGGATTCCACCGTCCAGCGAATCGTTTGCCAGGCCGCGAAGGATATTATCGGTTGTCAGCTCCCTGACGACTATGCTTATATCGGAATTTCCCTGCGTATGTTCGTCCATCAATTTCGGCAGCAGGTACGGCGAAACAGTCGGAATAATTCCCAGCCTGAATGTTCCTTTTATAATGCCCTTTTCTTCCTGGATAATCTCTTTAATCTGGTTTATCTGAGCGACCGAAACACGTGCCTGATCGATTATTTTTCTTCCTATCTCGGTAGGCTGAACCGGAAGCTGGGTACGGTCAAAAATTTTCACTCCCAACTCATCTTCCAGCTTTTGAATCATCATACTGAGGGTGGGTTGCGTAACAAATGAGGCTTCGGCCGCTTTGGAAAAATGGCGATAATTGTCAACTGCAATTATATACTCGAGTTGCTGGATGTTCATTGCTGATAATTTGAAAAGTACTTCATAAACTGAACGCGTTCGTACAGTGACGGGCTCGCAATATTGGCATAATTAAGTTTTCCTTTAAAATCGGATATACGTTCGTAATTATTCTGCTCCATCCATTCTTCCACACACGTGATCATGTTACCAATCACCTCCACCCCCTGCTCGTAAAGCACGCTGCAAAGCTGTACTCCCGATGCGCCAGCCAAAATTCCTTTAATGGTATCTTCCCAGGAGTGGACTCCGGTTGAACAAAGTATGTCCATCTCTTTAACGCGTCCCGAGACGATGGCAGTCCAGCGCAGTGTCTCGTGAAAATCGGCCGGGTTGCTGAAAACGGTTCCGGCTGTAATCTCCATTTTGTTGATATCAATATCAAGCTGATAAAACCGGTTAAAAAGCACAATTCCATCTGTACCCAATGCTTTCAGTTTACCGACCAGGCCGGGTAAATTACCCATATTTTTGGCCATTTTTACCACAACAGGGATTTTCACCGTTTTTTTCAATTGCTTCACGATACTGATGTAGGAATCCTCCAAATAGGTATCCCCATATTCTCCGGCGTTGAGCAAAAACACATTCAACTCAATAGCGTCCGCCCCGGCAGCCTCAATACTTTTGGCGAAATCCGTCCATCGGGTCAGTTTATAACAGTTGATGCTTGCCACAACGGGGATAGTGCATTCTGCTTTAACCGAACGGATCAGGTCGAGGTATTTCTCCACGTGGTTCATCTGGATATACGCGTTGATATAGTCCGCTGCCTCGGGATAATCAGAGATTTGTGTCAGTTTTTCGGTGTGATTTTCTATTTGTTCTTCGAACAGGGATTTAAGCACCACCGCTCCAATTCCGGCTTTATCGAGCTCTTTTATTTTCGACAAGGAGTTTGTTAAACCGCTGCTGGCAGCAATAAACGGGTTCTTCAGCGTCAATCCGGCGAATGTTGTTTGTAAGTTTACCATGTTGAGTGAATGTTTTTCAATTATCAAGCGGGACAAAAATAACTATTTTAATTGATAAAAGTGATTGTTTATATTACCTTTCCCCAAAAATCAACGTTCCCACCCGGATGATCGTAGCACCTTCTTCTATAGCAATGGGGTAGTCGCCCGACATTCCCATGGAAATCTCCTTAAAATTATCGTCGTCGGGAAAATAATCCGATTTGAACTCACCGAACAGCGATCGAATCAACCGAAACTCTTTTCTCACCTGCATCTGGTCCATTACACCGGCAAGTTGCACATGTGTGCAGTCGCGCCACTTGCCCCGGGCAAGAAAACGGCGGCACTCATCGGGTGAAAAGCCCGATTTTGTCTCTTCGTCAGCCACATGCAGTTGCAACAAACAAGGTATTGTCCGGCGATTGGTCACGGCCTGCTTCTCAATTTCAAGCATCAGCCGTTCACTGTCTAAACTGTGGATAAGGTGAATAAACGGAGCGATAAATTTCACCTTGTTACGCTGCAGATTACCTACAAAATGCCATTCGATATCCCCGGGGAGACCCGGTTGTTTTCCAACAAGCTCCTGCACACGGCTTTCACCGAAACTCCGCTGGCCGCCGTTATAGGCTTCCAAAATCTCTTCATTGGGATGGAACTTGGAAACGGCTACAATTTTAACACCCGCCGGAACCGATACCCGCAGTTTCCCGATATTGGCTTTTATGTTCATTCCCCCGCAGCATACTTAAACACATCCATTATGGCTGTCTCGTTTACCGACGCAAAAGTGTAGTCCACCATCGTCTTGTTTCCACGATCTCTACCGCTTCTTTCAGCACTGAGGCCTGCACGAGCATATTCACGGCTGTTTTCTTTTCCGCACCGCTTTTCTCATCGAGCGTAATGAAATAAAGCTTTGCTTTGTAATAACGGTCGCCCGTCTCGTTAAAAAAAGTGTCGGAGAACCTCGCTCTTTTGATATCGGAAACGGTAAAATCGCCCGATATATAGGGTTTCATCTCTTCAATAATCCTCGCTTCCGCTTCGGTGAACGACATCGCATCCACCAGGTAAGGCTCGGTTACCGTTTTTATCATGCCCGTATCCAGGGTTTTATCGTATCGTACCTTGCATTCAAACCAGTTGTACATATTGTTTTTTCTTAATCTTTTTATGGAGTTACAAAGGTACAATTTTTTTTGCAGTTCTGCCTTGAAACGATCGTCGTGTAAGTTTACGGGCATCGCTTTTTTAGTCGATAAAAAGCGACAAGCGGGTCTTTGTCGTAAAAAATTGATACTTTTGCAATTTATTGGTAAACGAAATGATTGGAACCCTTGTAAATACAGCTGCTGTGCTGTGTGGCGGAGTGATCGGGCTACTGTTGAAGAAACGGATGCCGGAGCGCGTGACCACCATTTATTTTCAGGCGATAGGCCTCTTCACGCTGGCTATTGGCGTGGATATGGCCGTTGAGATGGAGAAGATCCTGATTGTGGTGAGCAGCCTTGCTATCGGTTCCCTCCTGGGGGAATGGTGGGACCTGGAAAAGGGTGCCGAGCAGATTAGCGATAACCTGAAGAAACGCTTTCGTATCGGCAACGAAAGATTTTCGGAGGGGTTGGTTACCGCCTTTTTGCTGTTTTGCGTGGGTTCGATGACCATTCTCGGCACTATCCAGGAAGGCACCGGCGGTTCGCCCGATCTACTCTATACGAAATCGTTGATGGATTTCTTCTCGGCTATCCTGCTGGCTTCGGCTTTTGGTTTGGGAGTAGTATTCTCAGCATTGCCCCTGTTTATCTTTCAGGCTGCCCTCACCCTGCTTGCCGGATATGCGGGGAGCCTTTTCACCGATGAAATCATCCTCGGACTGACCAGCGTGGGAGGCATACTCCTGATCGGGTTGGGTATCAATATTCTCGGAATTAAGAAACTCCGTATCATGAATATGCTTCCGTCGCTGGTTGTCGTCGTGCTGCTCATCTGGATTTTTGGATAACATGCGACAAAAAGAGGATAAACTGGGATTATGGCTGTTGGTATTTGTGGCGCTCGGCTCCATGATAGGTTCCGGCATCTTCAATTCTCCAAAAGATCTTATCCGGGTGGCCAATCCTCAGGGCACTCTGATTGCCTGGGTTATCGGAGGGTTTGGGGCACTTATGCTCGCGTTGGTGTTCGTCTATCTTGCTTCCCGCAAGCCCGGGTTGAAAAGCGGGATTTATGCCTACGCGCGCGATGGATTCGGCGATTACATGGGCTTCAACTCAGCCTGGGGCTACTGGTCGGTAGGCTGGTTGGGGAATGTGAGTTACCTGGCACTCTTTTTCAAGACACTGAACGACCTGTTGGGAGAACGTGCACTTTCACCTTTCACCGCTTTCCTGACAGGATCGGTACTCCTGTGGCTCTTCTATGCCATTCTGATGGCCGGCATCCGGGAGGGAGCCATCCTGAATTTTATTGTAACAACCGCTAAACTGATCCCCATTCTTCTGATTATATTCCTCGGTATATTCCTGGTGAGGAACGACCTGTTTCTTGTTGCAGACTGGCAAAGCAGGCTGGTATCCACAGGTGAGTCCACCTCTCCCCTGCTGCAGGTAAAAGAGGCCATGGCGGTGATCCTCTGGTGTTTTGTCGGTGTGGAGGCAGCTTCCGTCCTGTCCGCCAGGGCAAAGAGTCAGCAAACCGTACGGATGACCATCATTCTCTCCCTGCTGATTGTCCTTGCTGTGTATATGCTGATTACCTTCATTGCCATGTCGTCGGTTCCAGCCAGGGAGTTAGCCGACTCCCGGACGCCGCTTGCCTTGATACTGGAACGGACGGTTATCGGGGCGGCGGGCGGCACGATCATCAAGCTGGGGATCATGGTTTCCGTGCTGGGAGCCAGCCTCTCCTGGATTCTGTTATCCGTTGAGACATTATACGCCGCGGCCAAGGACGGTGTATTGCCCCAAACCTTCCGGAAGATAAACCGGAAAGGAACCCCCGTCAATGCTCTCCTGCTCACACAATGCTTCACTCAGCTTTTTCTCCTTTCCATCCTG
>JALHIE010000035.1 GCA_022840285.1 Porphyromonadaceae bacterium | reverse complement strand
GGGACGCCATGGCGGCGGCTCCCCTGGATTATACCCCGGCAGACCTGAACATCGGCAAGATGGACATGAAAGGCTTTACTGTCCCTGTGCCGGGAAGTGTTAAACAAAAGAAATAAACGGTGAAATCATGACGGTAGACTGGTCGACTAAACAGCAATTCAAAAGATTGAAAGATCGTCCTTTTTAAAATCGTTCGTGATTACCAGAAAGAATCAATATGCTGATAGTAAAGTGTTAATATGAGGAACCAATTATTTGCAGCAATCTGCTGGACCTTGTTGTCTCAAATTCTTTTTTCGTGTAACGATGTGGAGATTGTATCCATGACAAGTCCGGATTCAACCGTACGGTCTACAGTATGGAAAGACGGCATGGAATATCGCATCAGCGCATCGAAGAACGATTTTACCTATATTGAGAACGGCAATTTAGGGATATCCATTCAGGATATGGAAAACTTATACAGGTCAATAAAATCAGTAAAAGGACCCTTTCCGAAGCAAGAGTTGGTTGCAGAAAAAGGAATAAGTGATTCAGTTGTTATTAACTGGAACGAATATTTATTGAATTTCAGTGAAGGTGAACGGATAGAGATTCGAATCTTTGACCAGGGAATAGCTTATCGGTACAGAGTAGATAAGGAGAGTGCATCAAATCATATTCTGGGAGAAAAATCTTCTTGGATGATTCCTGCACGTACCCGGGTGTGGTATTTTGAAAGAAATAACCATTGGAAACTGAAATCCTATGCCGGAGAATGGCTGTCGACTACAATAGAGCAACTGACGGCTGACTCGGAGAGAGGGAGTGTACAGGGTAAACCACTGGTCTTCGAGTTTGAAAATGGCACATACGGCCTGTTAGCAGAATCGGGGTTGTTCAATTATAGCGGTATGCGTTATGAGGTATTGCCTGGAAACATGCTAAAAGCAAACTTTTATGAAAATGAGAAAGGATTTACGCTCGAAGGAAACGTCAGTTCACCGTGGCGGTTAGCATTTGTTGCCGATGATCTTACCCAACTGGTCAATTTACAGAGCATTGTAACGTCTCTGAATCCCGAAGCAGATACTGGACTGTTCGCAGACAGAAGTTGGATCAAGCCAGGAAGATCCGTGTGGAGTTGGTGGTCTAACTCTACAGGTACTCCTGAAATACAAAAACAAATGGTTGATTATGCTAAAGAGCTGGATTTTGAATACGTTTTGATCGATGCCGACTGGGAATTATGGCGAAATAAATGGGATTCCTTAGCGGATATTTGTCAATATGGGAAAGATAGTGACGTGAAGACTTGGGTCTGGAAACATTCCAACGAGCTAAACTTCTCTCGCGATGACTATGTCGTAATGCAGAATTTCATGGACAGCCTGGTACAGGTAGGAGTTGCAGGCATAAAGGTGGACTTCATGAATGGAGAAGACAAGACCTTGATTGACTTTGACGAAGCAGTCCTGCGACATGCCGCAAAACGAAAACTTTTGGTAAACTTTCACGGCATACAAACAGCTACTGGTGAAGTAAAAAGATATCCGAACGAACTTACTCGCGAGGGTATACGTGGCCTGGAATTGAATGTCCACTCCGAAGGACCGATTACAGCATCTCATAATGCGGCATTGCCTTTCACCCGTTTTGTACTTGGCCACGGTGATTATACTCCTTTAACTTTTACTGCTGTAGGAGAAACCACCTGGGCACACCAGTTAGCCACATTGGTATTGTTCACTTCGCCGCTGCAGGTAATTGCAGAAAATCCGGAAATTTTATTGAAACACCCTGCCGTAAAGGACGCTTTGCCTTTGATTAGACAAATACCTACGGTATGGGACGAAACGGTTGTATTATCGGGAAGCAAAATCGGTGAATTGGCTATCATGGCAAGACGGAAAGGCGACGATTGGTACATTGGTGTACTGAACGGGGGGGAGAGAAAGAGTGTGGAGATTGACTTAACAACGATTGGCACCTCGTACGAGAATGCTGTATTGTACCGTGATGCTCCTACTCGTATCCCTAATCCAATCTCCAGAAATTTCAATTCAAGGAATCAGCATTACAGCGAAATGATAACGCCTTTTGTAATGGAAAATATTCAAATATCCGATAATAAGTTGCTGGTAGATGTCGGTGAAAATGGGGGAGCTGTATTGGTTTTAACAGATAAATCGCAAGTGTTGAACAATTGAAATACGGCAATGAATGCGCTTTGCATATCTATGCATACCAACCCGGATATCGAATCCGGGAGATGAGGCAAAATAAGGTATAAATGAATGTGAGGTGTGTAAGGAAAGAATAAATTGAATTAACAAAGAAGATGCTCAAAAAACAACTGTTATCTAAATGTCTTCTTCTATAAATTAGATCGTATGCCAAACAGACGCGAGTTTCTAAAAAAAATTACTGCAGCCACCGTTGCCTTGAATTCAGGCACTTCGCTGCTCCATGCAGCAGGAGGTAAACTAGCCAAAGACGTGAAAATGTCGACATCACCCAACTCTTTTATCAACATTGCCCTGATCGGTAAGGGAGGCATGGGAACCTCCGATACCCTCACCGCTTTAACAGTCAAAGGCGTTAAGCTTGTTGGAGTTTGTGACTTGTACGATAAACGCCTGAAAGATGCTAAAAATCAATGGGGAAAGGAAATTTTCGTTACGAAAGATTACCGGGAAATTCTTCTGCGAAAGGATATCGATGCGGTAATTATTGCTACTCCCGATCATTGGCATCAGCCGATAGCCATTGAAGCGATGAAAGCCGGAAAACATGTTTATTGCGAAAAACCGGTCATCCATAAACTGGCAGAAGGAAAAGCCCTGATCGATGCGCAGAAAAAAAGCGGAATGCTGTTTCAGGTGGGTAGTCAGGGTATGGCCTCGTTGGGGAACAGGGCAGCCCGCTCGCTGGTACAACAGGGAGTCATTGGAACGGTCAATTTTGTGGACGGGCAGTTCACTTCAGCTCCGGGCATGTTGAATGCCTTTACAGCCCCCGCTGATGCCTCCGAAGAAACAATCTGGTGGAGCCGTTTTCTGGGAAACGCGCCTAAAATCCCATTCAACCCACACCATTTTTTTGTATGGAGAAACTGGAAGGATTACGGTACGGGCATAGCCGGAGACCTGTTTGTGCATGTACTCTCAAGCATTCACTATATCATGGATGCAATAGGCCCGGAAAAGGTGTATACCACCGGAGGAATACATCACTACACTGATGGTTCACGCGATACGCCCGATATCATGCTGGGATATTTCGATTATCCCGACAGAAATAACACAGGAGCCTTTACGGTGCAGCTGGGAGCCAATTATGTGGACGGCGTATCCAAAAAGTGGGGAAGCATGGATTTCAGGATTGTCGGATCAAAAGGTTCATTGGACATAGGTTGGGATAAGATTGTCCTGAAAACAACCGAAGATGTGAATACCAACGATTTTGAAGCTTTGGGGGAATTGGGACAGGAGTTCGATGTTCCCCAGAAGGTGTCTCCCCGGGAATATGTTTTCCATGCGAAGAAAGGTTATAAAGGTGGACATTATGACCATCATTTTAATTTTTTCAATGGGATAAGAAACAACAAACCGTTGACGGCAGACGTCCTCTTCGCTGTCAGAACGGCTGCTCCGGCACTGTTGAGTTACGAAAGCTATTTGCGCAATGAAGCAATTAATTGGGATGCGCAGAGACTCAAAATAAGAAAATAAGAAACAACGTTGATACGCTCGTGCCGCAATTACGAAATGTCTGACTGATCCGGAGTTAATGTGTAAATTTTTATTTTGTTTATACAGCTACATACACATCGCATGTTTCTATGCCAAAAATTCAGTTATCTAATTTTTTAGTTTGGATTAACATGACAAAAAAAAATATTCCCGTCAGATGGTTAGCAAACTATTCGGCTCTAACTTTTGCTCTGCTTCTTTTGAGCACTCCTGCTCACATCGTTTCCGCACAAGACAATATACAAGTACTGACCTGGTTCAAATTCACCGACGCCCGAAATTCGTTATATCACCACATATCAAATGAGGCTTACAACTTACTGGAGGGTAGAAAAGAAAGAGTATCTCAGGTTAAAACCGCTGCCCAATGGCAGGAACGACAGCAAGAAATTAAGCAGACAATGTGGAACATCATTGGCCCTTTTCCACAAAAAACACCCTTGAATGCACGGATTACGGGAAGATTGAAAAAAAAAGGGTTCTCTGTTGAGAACCTGATTTATGAGTCACTCCCCGGTTTTTACGTGACAGCATCCCTCTTTATTCCTGATAATGCTTCTAAGCCCGCTCCAGCTATTCTGTTTTGTTCAGGACATAGTACCGACGCGTATCGGAAAGAATCGTATCAATTACCGCTGCTCAATCTCGTCAAAAAGGGATTCATCGTTTTGGCCATAGATCCATTGGGACAAGGAGAACGGCTTCAGTACTTTAATTCGGAAACAGGAGTGTCAGATGTGGGCAGTTCAACCAAAGAACACTCTTATCCGTCGGTACAAGTAGCATTAATCGGCCAATCCATTGCCCGTTACTTTATTTGGGACGGTATCAGGGGAATAGACTACCTCATCAGCAGGAAAGAGGTGGACCCTGAGAGAATCGGTGTACATGGCCTATCCGGTGGCGGCACACAGACAGCCTACATCTCTGCTCTCGACGATCGGGTGGCAGCTTCTGCCCCTGCGTGTTATATTACCGGTTACAGGCGACTCATGGAGTCTATTGGCGTGCAGGATGGGGAGCAAAATCTTTATCACGGGATCGCACGGGGAATAGACCACACGGATTTTGTTGTTGCGCGTGCTCCAAAACCCACACTAATAATGGCAACAACAGGTGATTTTTTTAACATCCAGGGAGTATATGAATCGTATTCTGAAATAAAAAAAACGTATGACATTCTCGGAAAACCGGAAAATATCAAATTGGTTGAAGATGACTACGGGCATGGATATACACGAAAAAATCGCGAGGCCATGTATGCTTTCTTTCAGGAATATTTAAACCTTCCCGGCCACATACAAGAAGAGCCTGTAGAGTATTTAACCGGAGAAGAGCTTCAAAAAACCGTCACGGGTCAACTATCTACTTCGATAAAAAACGCTGAAACAGTTTTTACTTTAAATAAAAAGGAAGCTGAGAAGTACCTTGACCGTTTACAGCTGGCAAGGCAAAATCCAAAACAACACCTTAAAAATGTGGTGGCTTCAGCGAAACAATTGTCGGGCTTTACGGAACCCTCCTTATCGGATAAACCGGTATTCACAGGCAGAATGATCAAAGATCATTTTACCATCGAATCATACTTCATCAAGGGAGAAGGTGATTATGCCGTCCCTTTTCTTATCTATATCCCAGAAAGAACAAATGGCAGTGGAATAATTTATCTGCATCCCGAGGGAAAAAACGCCGTTAATGAAAACGAGATTAAAAGATACATCGAACAAGGCTTCACGTTGCTCATTCCTGATCTGGCAGGTACAGGTGAATTGGGAAACAGCAGCCTGCGGGGTGACGCCTACATCAATAATGTTTCTTATAATTTATTGTTTTCTGCCTTGCTAATTGGCAGAAGTATTGTAGGTATCCAGACTGCTGATGTCATTAAATTGTCTCGCCAACTCAAGCAGAGAAAAACAATTAAGGATGTGCAAGGAATTTCAATAGAAAATATGTCGCCGACCTTGTTACATGCAGCTGCTTTTGATTCTGTGATTTCACAGGTAACGCTCGTCAGGCCCTATGCTTCTTATCAATCTTTTCTCGATAACCGTTTCTATGATACCAACCTTGTACATAGCCTCGTGCCGGGAGCCCTTACAGCCTACGATCTTGTAGATCTTGCTGCTACAATAGCGCCACGAAAACTAGTGATTGCAGACTTAAGGGATGCCAACGGAGAGAAAGTCAAGGAATTGGGAAAAAATTTCAGTGTAGTAATGGACGCCTACAATAACTACAGGGCAAAAGAACAATTGAAGATTCAACCCTCAATTAATTAAATGGGGATATTAAGTGGCATCTATTAAACAGGTTATGCGTTGTTGGGAACCAATCACTACATAATAAAACGATTTCCAATTCAATTCTTTCCGAATCCTGCGAAAGATACGTGCATCCTGCCTATCGGCATACTACTCCTCATCCGTGAGCTGTTTCAGGTGGTTAATTTCTGATTGACGATTCACAGGACACAGCGAGGCTGGAAACGTATGTATCTTTGGTATTCGTGATATTGTAAAAGAAATAAAACGTCGTAATTATGAATTTTTTATTTACCTCCACTTGCAAATGGCTCCTGTTAATGGCATTAATGGTTATGCATTCGATCGATACTTTTTGCCAGCAAACCGAAACTCTTTATTTATCCGGTACCGGAAGTGATGATACGGTCCTTTGGGATTTCTATTGTACCGATGGACGAAACAGTGGTGAATGGACTAAAATTCCGGTTCCTTCCAACTGGGAGTTCCAAGGATTCGGACAGTTTACCTACGGTCACGACAAGGAGCGAACAAACGAAAGTGGCCTGTACCGTTACGAGTTTTCCGTTCCCGGTCATTGGGAGAATAAATCCATCAATATCGTGTTTGAAGGATCGATGACAGACACCGAGGTAAAAGTGAACGGCATAAGTGCAGGTGAGGTGCACCGGGGTGCTTTTTATCGTTTCAAGTACGATATCAGCAAACTCTTGGATTTTAAGGGTAAGAATTTGCTGGAAGTTTCGGTTCACAAATCTTCAGTCAATGAATCTGTGGAAAGTGCGGAACGTAAAGCCGATTTCTGGGTGTATGGAGGAATTTATCGCCCCGTATGGTTGGAAGCTCTTCCCGAAACACATATCGAACGGGTTGCTATTGATGCCAGGTGTGACGGAACTTTTCTGATGGATGTTTTCACAGGAGAGAAAAGTCAGAACGGGAGTATTGCTGTGCAGGTAAAAACGCTGGACGGCAACCCTTTTGGTAACCGCATTACCTCCCGGGTGAATAAAACAGGCAGAACGCGGTTGTCAGTAAATTTCGACAACCCGGTTTTGTGGTCATCCGAGTTCCCAAACAGATACCAGGTTGAGGTTTCATTGATTGAAGAGGGAAAGAACGTACATACTGTTACCGAAAAATTTGGGTTTCGTACTGCTGAGTTACGCCCGGGCGATGGATTTTACATTAACGGGACGAAAATAAAATTCAAGGGGGTAAATCGCCATACGCACTGGCCAACAACAGGTAGGACCATCAATTACTCGATAAGTCTCAGCGACGCCATTTTGATAAAAGAGATGAACATGAATGCTGTCCGCATGTCTCATTACCCGCCCGACAAGCATTTCTTGGACATTTGCGACTCGCTCGGCTTGTACGTCATTAATGAACTGACCGGTTGGCAATCCGCGTACGATACCCCGACCGGGAGAAAGCTAGTGAAAGAGCTGATCACCAGGGATGTTAATCATCCCTGTATAGTGATGTGGGCAAACGGAAATGAAGGGGGGTTCAATTTTGAGCTGCTACCCGAGTATTCCCGTTACGATATTCAACAGCGTCATGTCTTCCATCCCTGGCTGGAAGAGGAGAAAGCAACCACCTACCATTACCCCTCCTATGGAATTGGATTGAATTTTCTTTTTAACGGGAACAAGGTTTTTTATCCAACGGAGTTCTTACACGGGTTATACGATGGCGGGAACGGGGCCGGATTGGATGATTTCTGGAAGCTGATGCAAGAAAATCCCTTAAGTGCAGGAGGTTTCTTGTGGGATTTTGCGGATCAGGGGGTTGTCCGGAACGATAGAGGTGGAGAAATAGATACGGACGGAAATCATGCTGCGGACGGGATAGTAGGGCCATTCCGGGAAAAGGAAGGGAGTTTTTTCGCTATCAAGGAAATATGGTCACCTATCTATCTTGAGGGAACAACATTCTTACCCCCTACCTTTGATGGAACGATCAAGATTCAAAATCGTTACCATTTCACCGATCTTAATCAATGCTCTTTTTCGGCTAAGTGGGTT
Source organism: Porphyromonadaceae bacterium (assembly GCA_022840285.1). Classification (GTDB taxonomy): domain Bacteria; phylum Bacteroidota; class Bacteroidia; order Bacteroidales; family Dysgonomonadaceae; genus Petrimonas. The sequence continues at coordinate 21,750 of JALHIE010000035.1, read as the reverse complement.
AAGTTCAATTACCTATCAGGGACTAAGAAAGAGTTTCCGGCCAATGTAGTGGTCCCAAGTATTAAGCCGGGCCTTGACGGTTGGATAAAAGTCTCTCTCCCAACAACAATTTCAGACTATGATGCCTTGTTTCTGACAGCAAAAGATCCGGACGGAAGAGAAATATATACATGGACCCGGACAGTAACCACCGCTCATCGATATGCCGCACGGTTAGTTGAAAAAGGAACCCATTCTGTAAAAAGGATGGAAAAGAATAACGATGTTATTCTTAAAAGCGGAAATTCGACACTCATCGTGGACAAAACAAAAGGTCTTATCCGGGCCATAGAAGTTGATGAAAAGCGTCTGTCACTGACTAATGGACCCCGCTTTACAAATGGAGGAATGACCTTTAGTGAGGTAGATAAGGTTGTCGTGGATGGAGTTGAGAAGATTCAGTTTATCTATAAGGATGAGAACAGTAAAAATCCGAGCAACCGGAATACAATAAAACTTGCTTTAATGGATTCCGGCTGGATTGAGATAGAGTATTCATTTGACGTGGGGGGTAACCACGATCATATTGGGATTACTTTTGACTATCCTGAAAACAAGATTAAATCTGTGAAGTGGTTGGGAAATGGTCCTTACAGGGTGTGGAAGAATAGGTTGAAAGGCGTCTCATTCAACATATGGGAGAAGAAATATAACAATACGGTTACCGGCGAATCCTGGGAATATCCCGAATTTAAAGGCTTTCATTCAAACCTGTATGCTGCGGACCTAATGACGGAAGAAGGTACCATAAGGATTGTATCGGCTACGAACGATCTTTATTTACATCTCTTTACTCCCGAGAGTCCCACAAAGAGGAACAACGACAACACGTTAGGTAAATTTCCCGATGGACAGTTGTCTTTTTTAAACGCAATCAGTCCGGTCGGGACCAAATTCAAGCAGGCAAAAGAACTTGGCCCTCAAAGCCAATCAAACTATTTCCTAAGATCCGACCATGCAGATCCTTTGAAAGGAAAGGTGTATATAAAATATATTCCGTGACTTTGTTCAACGGATACATATCTTCCAGCATAAGTCAAGATTGATTAACTAAAATAATGATGCAATTACTCTTATTATATAAAAAAAAAGATGAAAACAATTGAAAAACACCCACTTTATAAACCAGACCGTTCAAAAAAAGATATGCGCTTAAATGAACTAAAATGTAAAGCGAAAGTTATAGCTGCCCTTCTGTTTTTTTGTCTCCCCAGGGTATTCTCGGGGTGTACGGGAACGAACTCCACAGGATCAGGCGTGACCGTTGTTTTTCCCACGATAAGCGTCCCGGAACAAATTACCGGTGGCGACAAGGAACATTTCTTTGCCAGCTATTACGGAATCAACTCCTGGAGCGCATCGCAACGTTATGTCTCTGTACTGCAAACCGACGTTAAATACAAGCTCCCGGATGAAAATGACTCCGCCACCCTGGGAATAGTGGACCTAACTACCAACGAGTTTATTCCCCTGACCCAAACAAGGGCATGGAACTTCCAGGAGGGATGCATGGCCCATTGGCTGGGAACTTCGCCCGATTCGCTGATTATCTTTAACGACTACAGGGAAGGCAAAAACATCTCAGTGATCATGAACGTGCACACCGGAAAAGAGGTAAGGACTTTTCCCCATCCCGTAAGCGCGGTATCCGACGATGGGACGAAAGCGGTAAGTATCAATTTCTCAAGGCTGCGCATTACCCGTGCCGATTACGGGTACGGCGGAGAGGGACAAGACTCCCGTGAAGAAGTTCAACTACCGGCAGACGATGGATTGTTTCTCATGGACCTGGAAACGGGAGAAATCAAGTTGATCGTCTCCATCGAACAGGTAAAAGAGATGATCCCGCCTGTACCGGAAAACGGGATAGAGTACTTCTGCCACACCCGTTTCAGCAAGGAAGGCACCAAGATCTTCTGGTTGGCCCGTGCCATTCCGCAAAGGAACACCGTATCGTTCACCGTGAACAGCGACGGGAGTAACATCCAACATTGCTTTCCGGAAGGATGGGAAGGTTCTCACTTCGATTGGCTTAACGATGACGAGCTGATGATCACCGCCAAGTACGAAGCCAAGCAATACGCACACGTGCTATTCACGGTTGGCAAGCAAGACTATAAGCGATTGGGAAAGGGATTGTTCGATTACGACGGACACGGAACATTCTCTCCCGACAGAAAGTGGATGGTTACCGATACCTACCCCAGCGTAGGAATGCGGGAACAGAAAATCTACCTCATGGACATGGAGACCGAGGCTGTGTATCCCATGGGCCGATTCCTTCAACCGGAAGAGTACACTAACTACTGGCGTTGTGACCTCCATTGCCGATGGAGCCCGAAAGGAGACATGATCGGATTTAATTCGACCCATACCGGAAGCCGACAGATTTACATATATAAACTATCCTATACCGATTAACCAATTAAAAAATCATGCGACTACTATTGACTGTTTTTCTATACGGCTTTACATTAGCAGTTCAACCACAATCATCGGTATCACGTTCATTCGAACTCAGGCATTTTACGAACGATATCCGGGCAAACGGGGAAACCGACCTGAAAGGGGAAACCGAATGGATGAGTCTGGACCAGCGGATAGCGTTTCTACACCGATACGCCGACCACGCAGCAGCATTTTTTAACGATAAAGACCTGGACACCAAACTCGTGGATAAAGAAGAGATCCTTGCGCTGTTATCAGAATGGAAACCTCAACCCCTGACCTCAACGCGAAAGACTATCCCGTTAACGGAGTGGAAATCATACGGCTATCGTGAAGGGCAGGAAAGTGCAAAAAAAACAGCCCTAAGCGAATGGACTGCTTTCCCCGGTACGAAAGTTGAATACGGGAAATTACACCTCACCAACGGTACGATTAACAGGAAGATAGACTCCATCACCTGGAGATTCAAGTTCGAGACCAACTTAATCCTGAACGGTAATGCTTCGCTGAATATACAATTGGGCGATAACGCTGCTAACGCCGTGCAAATAACTCTGGAAAAGGCGTCTGTTGAGGTTATAAGTGGAGGAGAACGATCCAGGATCAGAATAAATAGCGGTAGTCTGGCATCGGGAAGAACACCGGTTTACCTGATCATCGAGGGAGATTTTACAGAACGATCCATGAACCTCTACCTAAACGGGAAGCTGGTTTCAGACTTCATCCCGTTTGCGGATAAGGAGACAAGTTGCATCGACCGCTTTCACCTGGCCACTCGGGGACACGCAGAAATTGAAGATATCTTTCTCTTTAATCACGATCCCGCTTTCGACACACCCAGACAACCCATTCGTTCATCGATCATCCTCGATGAAAACTTTGAACAGAAGCCTGACATCACCGGATGGCAGACAACCGGTTTCGACGACAACCACTGGAAAAATGTATCCCTCCCTGCCGTGCATGGTGGCATCCGTGAAGCGGGAGAGAGCTTGTACCTGCGCCACGAAATCGAACTGGACCCGTTTGAACGGGCCACCCTGGAGATTGAAACCATCGATCCTTCCGGAGAAATATGGGTTAACGGGCAAGTGGTGGCTGTCACGGAAGGAAGACACCCGAGAAAATTAGACCTTTCCTCCTGCCTGAAACCGGGGAAGAACCTGCTGGCAGTAAAGGTAAAACCCTATTATTCCAACCGTCCCATGCTCCATGCCCCGGACGACAGGCATATCGGCTGGTTCATGGGACGCGCCCGACTGCTGCTCTCTTCGGCCTGCATGATAGAATCGGCAGAGGCATATACCCGTGAGATAGAGGGCATAAGCGCCTTACAGGCACACCGAATTGAGGTGCGGTTTCCCCGTAAAGATTATTTCCAGGGAACCCTGGAGGTGAATTATTACCCCTGGTTTCCCCGCGAAGGGGAGCGGGTGGCTAGCAAAAAGATTGACGTGCAGGTACGACCCCGTATCAGCAACCTATATGAAATAGACCTGAAAATTCCAGATGCGGCGTTGTGGTCAGCAGGAAATCCCAACCTCTACCGAGTGGAGGTAGTCCTAAAGGACATTGCCGGGAGACCGCTGGATGATGTGGTGTTCACCACCGGTATCCGCACTGTAAGTCAGGCAGGAGGCGAACTGCTCATCAACGGAAAACCCGAAATGCTCAACGGTGCACAAATCATGGGAATGCGCCCGCCGCTGGAGACGATGGCCAAGAACAACCGGTGCGCTCCGATCGAGTCGGTGGCGGAAGAATTGTTAAGCCTGCAAAAAATGGGTGCCAACCTGATGCGAATACACGTCCATGCAGAACAGGATACCATCGACGGGATCAACGATCCCCGCTATGCTGAGTTGGCCGATCAGATGGGAATCTACCTGATCTGGTCCACAGCCGGGTTCATCCGCGAAGGGGAAGCATGGAACGTAGATTTTGAGGGGTACCCCAAGTACATGGCACAGGTATATAACCATCCCAGCATCGTCATGTGGGAGGCATCGAACCATCCCAACCGGTTCAAGTACCACGATATTTCAGACACCCACGATTTCGTGAGCAAGATATACCGGATCATCGCCGGCAGGGATCAGAGTCGCCTGATCTCGCCCACCTCTTTCTGGCAGCACACCCACTACGCCAACCATGCGGGAACTGTCGACAAGGACGGCAACCCCATGCAAGCGGTAGAGGAGTATCATGCGCCCCTGATGACGCGCGGCAGCCAGGACGCCTACTCCGGATACGGAGCCGAATGGTCTCGGATCCGTACCCTGCCCAACAAGTGGGCTGAGTCGGTGCTCACAGCTAACGACAAAGCCTACTTCAATTTTGAACATGAGGAATCTGCAGCACAGCCCAACTGGGAGCTTCACAGGGGGAAACCTTGGTACAAGGTACAGTCTTATGAGTGGGAATACGAGGAGGGAAGTATCGGAAAAAGGCTCGAAGCCTCGGACTGGCGGGCCAGTCAGGCATATCAGGCGTTCTCCGCCTGGGAGTCGATGAAGAAACAGATGCTCCTGGGGTACGACGGATTCTCCTGGTGCACACTGGAGGGAGGAGCTAACATGGGAACCTACCAAAAGCCACTGATCGACAACCTGGGTTACCCGAAGTTGGCCTTTCACGTGAACCGCATGATTTTTCAATCCACATGGGCTGGAAGCGAGAACGTGGATGTCGTGTACGGGCCATCCGACTACATCAAGCCGGTCATTCATCATCGGGGAGAAAAAAAGAAAGTGAACCTGGATATAATACTCACTACCGTCGATGGCAAAAGTGTGGAACGAAAAAGATACAGGGAGATTCCGCTCAAAGAGGGCAGAAACGTGACCCGGCTCGAACCTTTCCGGTTTAAAAAAGCGAAAGAAGGAACATATGCGATCCATTACATGCTATATTAACGATTAAAGTTTCGCATATTTTAATCATTGAAACATACAGAAGCGAAGCAAGGGCTAACTCCGTTAAAAGAATTAGCTGTTTTTGTAACACTTGAAAAAGTTAAATTAATAATTTTGCAACATCAATCATACAAACATAAAGAAACACAACATGAAAAGAACAATTCTTCTATTGGCACAGAAACGATACAACATCTCTTCTCCGGACGGGAGACTGACCGCCGAGGTTGTCGCGGGAAAGCAACTCACCTGGAGCCTGGCTCACGACGGCCAGCGGCTGATCGAACCCTCAGCCGTGTCACTCACCCTCGCCGATGGCGAGCAACTCGGCCCCGATGCACGCGTAAAACGTGCCAGACGACAGAACGCCGACAATATCATTGCATCCCCTTTCTGGATATCCTCCCGGGTGGAAGATCGCTACAACGAGCTGCTGCTTACTTTCCGGGGCGAATGGGCCATCACTTTCCGCCTCTACGACGACGGGCTGGCCTACCGGTTCCACACCGCCCGCAAGGGAACGCTCACCATCGCCGGAGAGGAGGCAAACTTTCGCTTTACGGGCGACCGTCCCGCCTGGGTGCCCTACGTAAAGGGGGGACCGGGTGGCGACCAGCTGCAGAGTTCCTTTGAGAACACCTACGTGCATGTGCCCCTCTCCCGGATCGACCGCGAGCGGCTCATCCTTTTGCCGCTGCTGGCGGATGCCGCCGACGGAAAAAGGCTCCTGATCACCGAGGCCGACCTCGAGTCCTATCCCGGCATGTACCTCACCCCCGGTGAACAGTCGCCCCACACCCTCAAGGGGGTTTTCGCGCAACTGCCTGATGCCGTGGAACAGGGAGGGCATAACATGCTGCAGATGCGTGTCACCGGAAGAGAGGAGTACATCGCCAGGACAGAGGGGAGCCGCAGCTTCCCCTGGCGAGTCTGCGTGGTAGCCGACAACGACGCGTCGCTGGCCGCAAGCGATATGGTCTACCGCCTGGCATCGCCCGCGCGACTGGCCGACATCTCCTGGATCAAGCCCGGAAAGGTGGCCTGGGAGTGGTGGAACGACTGGAACATCTACGGCGTGGACTTCGAGGCCGGCATCAATAACGATACCTACAAGTACTACATCGACTTCGCTTCGGAACACGGCATCGAGTATGTGATCCTCGACGAGGGGTGGGCAGTCAACCTGAAGGCCGACCTGATGCAGGTGGTCCCGGAAATCGATATCCCCGCACTGGTATCCTATGGACGCGATCGCGGTGTAGGCATCATCCTCTGGGCCGGATTTCACGCCTTCGAGCGCGACATGGAGGAGGTATGCCGCCACTACGCAGCCATGGGCGTGAAAGGGTTCAAGGTCGACTTCATGGACCGAGACGACCAGAAGCTGGTCGATTTCATCTACCGGGCTTCCGGGACCGCCGCCCGATACAAACTGCTGCTCGATTTCCACGGCATCTACAAGCCCACCGGGCTAAGCCGCACCTGGCCCAACGTCCTCAACTTCGAGGGAGTGCACGGCCTGGAGCAGCTAAAGTGGTCACCCGAGACCGTCGACATGGTCACCTACGACGTCACCGTACCCTTTATCCGCATGGCTGCCGGCCCGATGGACTATACACAGGGAGCGATGAGGAACGCTGCTCGCGGAAGCTACCGACCGGTCTATTCGGAACCGATGAGCCAGGGCACACGCTGCCGTCAGCTCGCCCTGTACGTGCTGTTCAACTCTCCCCTCAACATGCTGTGCGACAGCCCAACAGAGTACATGCGCGAGCCGGAATCGCTCCAGTTTATAGCCGCCATACCCACCGTCTGGGATGAGACCGTGCCCCTCGGCGGCAGGGTCGGTGAACACGTGACTCTGGCACGCCGCAGCGGGAACGACTGGTACATCGGAGGCATCACCGGCTGGGAGAGCCGGGACATGGCGGTCGACCTCTCTTTCCTGCCCGCAGGGCAGTACGAGATGACCCTCTTCCGGGACGGAGCCAACGCCCACCGAAAGGGGACAGACTACCGGAAAGAGACGCGGAGCGTAGCATCCGGAGAGACTGTTCGCCTGCATCTTGCACCCGGAGGCGGATTTGCAGCCAAAATGCGCAGAATCATAAATTAAAAAAATCAATTTATAATGAAAAAATTATTGATCCTCTTTTCCGTTTATTTATCCGCCGGCATGCTATCTGCTCAGGAGCAGTCAGACCGTTATGCGGAGATTACCAACCCGAAGCTGCTGCACATCAATCGGCAGGAGCCGCGGTCAACCTTTTACACGTTTACCGGTTTGAAAGAAGCCCTGAATGCAACATACTCTTCCAAAGGAAGCGATGTGGTTTCGCTTAACGGAAGCTGGAAATTTCATTACACCGATCGGTTCAGCGAGCGCCCCAAGGAGAGTTTTCAGAAAGCTGATTTTGACGATAGCGGGTGGAACGATATCCAGGTTCCGGGCAACTGGGAAGTACAAGGTTTTGGTATTCCCATCTACGTGAATACCACCTATGAGTTCACCTCGCCAGGACACGCACCCTACTGGGACAAACCGAATCCTCCCTTTGTTCCGGAAGAATTCAACCCCACGGGAACCTACCGGAAAACGTTTATCCTTCCAAACAACTGGCAGGATAAGGAGATTATCCTTGTTGCCGATGCAGCCAAAGGAGCCGCCTATTACTACCTGAACGGGGAGTTTGTCGGCATGAACAAAGAGGGGAAGCTGCCGGCACGCTTCAATGTGACTGAACAGGCAAAAACAGGAGAAAACGTGCTGGCGGTCCAGATTCACCGCTGGAGCAGCGCCTCCTACCTGGAGTGTCAGGATTTCTGGCGGCTCTCGGGATTTGACCGCGATGTCTACCTCTATGCCCGCCCCAAACTGAACCTGGCAGATATCTTCGCTCAACCGGATCTCGACGCAACCTACACCAACGGACACTTTGGACTGGATGTCGCTGTGGCCTCACCGGAAGGAACAATCCTGCCTTTTGCTGTCTCCTACACCCTGTCGGACGAAAGCGGCAAAAAAGTAGCAGGAGCATCCCTCTCCGAAAAGAGCTCCGGGAAAGCCGCGGTTCGCTTTGAGGAGGTAATCCCCGGGGTAAAGAAATGGAGTGCCGAGACGCCAAACCTCTACACGCTCGCCATTGAACTGAAAGACGAAAAAGGAACGACTCTTGAAGCAACTGCATTGAAGATAGGTTTCCGGACTGCAGAGATCAAAGACCGCCAGTTCCTGGTAAACGGTCAGCCGGTACTGCTGAAAGGGGTGAACCTGCACGAACACAACGAGCACACAGGCCATTACGTCACCGAGGAGTTGATGCGCAAAGATTTCGAACTGTTCCGCAAGTATAACGTCAACGCCGTGCGTACCAGCCACTATCCCCAGTCTGACCTCTTTTACAGGCTGGCCGACGAATATGGGATCTACGTGGTAGATGAGGCCAACATTGAAAGCCACGGAATGGGATACAGCTTGCGCAAAGGAGCTACGCTGGGAAACAACCCGCTTTTTCTGGAAGATCACCTGAGCCGCACCATCGGTATGGTGGAACGAGACAAAAACCATCCCTGCGTAGTCACCTGGTCGTTGGGTAATGAGGCGGGAAACGGATACAATTTTTACGAGACCTATCGCTGGATCAAGAGCCGCGACACCTCCCGTCCCGTACAGTACGAACGGGCTGTAATGGAGTGGAATAGTGATATCTTCGCACCGATGTATTCCGACCCCGATGAGATTGAGCGTTACGCCAACGATCCCTCCTCCGACCGCCCCCTTATTCTCTGTGAATATGCCCATGCCATGGGAAATAGCCTCGGCAACTTCACCGAATACTGGAACATCATCCGGAAGTATCCGTTGCTACAGGGTGGATTCATATGGGACTGGGTGGATCAGGGCCTCGCCAAGAACGATGAGGACGGGACTCGTTTCTGGGCATATGGAGGAGACTACGGACCAACAGGCACTCCCAGTTCGGGCGACTTCTGCATCAACGGCGTGGTCTTTCCCGACCGAAGCGTAAAACCGCATACCGAAGAGATGCGCAAGGTTTACCAATATGTGTGGTTCCGCAATTTCAACCCGGCTGACGGGTCGGTGGAACTCTTCAATGAGCACTTCTTTTCCGATCTGGGTAATTACCAGATTACGTACAGCATCAAAGCCGGAGGAAAGGAACTGGCCCAGGGAAAACTGCAGGCTGAAGCAGCTCCGCAGGAAACCGTAAAGGTAACGGTACCCGACTGGTCTCGTTACACCGGACGCAAAGAACAGATGACCGTTAACTTTACGGTCACACAGCTGAAAGAAGAACGGTTGATTCCGGCTGGCTGGGTGGTGGCCCGCGATCAGTTTGTGGTCAACGACCCTCCAGCCTTGGTGACAGGTAAGCTGAAAGCTGCCAAAATAGAAGAAGCCGAAACATCGGTGATTGTTAGTGGATCGCGCTACAAGGCAATTTTTGACAGGCAGACAGGATTGCTCATCTCCTACCGGGTAGACGGCACCGAATATATCGAAAACGGTGCGGGTCCCCGCCCTTTCTTCTGGCGGGCTCCCATCGACAACGATTACGGCGCACGTCTTCCGAAACGGCTCTCGGCATGGAGAGAGGCCAGCTACCGGAAACCCAGGGCGGAAAACCTGAAGATAACCCGCGGCGAGACAACAACCCTCACCTATCGCTACAGCTACCCCGAAACAGGGGCCAGCAACGAAGTGACCTATACCCTCTATGACAACGGTACCCTACATATCTCCAATCGGTTCAACGCGACTGCGTCAGAGGCAGAACTGATACCCCGTATCGGCATGCGGATGCAGCTCACGGGAGAGTTGGTGCTGGCGGACTACTACGGCAGGGGCCCCTGGGAGAACTATCCCGACAGGAAGAGTTCTGCTTTTGTGGACCACTACACTTCACCCATCAGCGATATGGTAACCCGCTACGTACTGCCGCAGGAAAACGGGCACCATACCGATACCCGCTGGCTGGCACTCACCCGGAAGTCGGGCAGTGGTCTCCTCTTCGTGGCAGACGACCTGTTCGAGTTCAACGTGTCCAACTACCTGCTGGAGACGATCACCAACGGAGAATCGCTCAACAACGATGCACCGGCAGGAACCGCGCCCCGGAACAAGCACATAAGCGACTACCGCCCATCGGATGTGGTGGACCTCTTTATCGATTACCGCATGCAGGGTGTGGGAGGAAACAACAGCTGGGGCAAGCTGCCGTTGGAAAAGTACCTGATCCGCCCGGATGGAGGTACAGTCACCTACGGTTTTACGCTGATCCCCATCAGGAACAGGAAAGAGGTTGATCGCCATATCTTTAGTTTTTCAACCGAAAATTAACTATCTTTGGCATTTAACTACAAAAAAAACATGAGAATTGCTAAAACAATTTCCAGGCTTACCCTCGGCGTTTTGTTAGGGTTGCCGGTTCTTACAGTTCTGGCGTGCAACAACAACCGCCCGAAAAAAGAGTGTATCACCTTCGAAGAGATGAAAGATACCACGAGCGACACCCTGTCCGACTGGTCGCACGTAACGGCGGGATTACACGCCTCATTCATCTCTGTTGATGACAAACTGCCCAAATCCGTAGCACCAACGATCACCCCCGTCAACAACATGAAAATTTCCGGATGGAAAGGTGAGAAAGTGTCCGCCCAACTGCTGCTTTGGGCAGCCGAAGATATCGACCAGGTGGAATACGCGTTCAACGATTTCAGGTCTGAAAGCAGCAGTTTACCTCCATCCGTGGCAAAAGCCCGGTTCGTTCGTTACGTGATGACCGATGAGTTCGGACCCGGCTGTGGTCACCGCCAACCGGGGGATTTTCCCGCTTCGCTGGCACCGGATATGCTGGATAGCCTGGAGTGTTTTAACCTGAAAGCAAAAACCGTGAGGCCGGTATGGCTCACGGTTGATATCCCCTCCAACGCTGCTGCAGGGAGCTACAAGGGTAAACTGACCATCTACGCCCGGGGCCAGTCACCCCGTAATTTCGAGATCGAACTGGAAATCGTTGACCGGCTGTTGCCCGAGCCGTCGGAATGGAGCTACCACCTCGACCTGTGGCAGCACCCGTCAGCCGTAGCCCGGGTACACAACTTGGAGCTGTGGAGCAATGCCCATTTCGAGAAAATGAAACCGTTGATGCAGATGCTGGCCGATGCGGGACAAAAAGTGATCACTGCTACCCTGAACAAGGACCCCTGGAACAACCAGTGCTTTGATGCGTATGCCGACATGATTGTCTGGACGAAGAACAAAGACCGGAGCTGGAGTTTCGACTATACCGTTTTCGACCGTTGGGTACAGTTCATGATGGATCTGGGTATCAATAAGATGATCAACTGCTACTCCCTCCTTACCTGGAATAACCAGCTGCACTACAACGATATGGAGAAAGGCGAGCTGGTTACCGTGGAGCTGAAGGCGCAGTCGAAAGAGTATGAAGAGCTGTGGGGAGTGTTCCTGAAAGACTTTACCCGCCACCTCCGGGAAAAGGGATGGCTGGAAAAGACCAATATCGCGATGGACGAACGTGGGCCTGCCGATATGAAGGCAGCACTTAGGGTGTTGGAACTCTATGCACCCGAGCTGGGTGTTTCGCTTGCGGATAATCACAAAAGTTACCGCGAATATCCGTGGATAAAAGATATTTGCGTGGGTGCCGGCAACAAGGTAAGCCGTGAAGAGATCGAGGCACGAAGAGCAAAAGGGCTTACCACCACTTACTACGTCTGTTGTGCCGATAAATTCCCTAACATGTTTACTTTCTCCCCCTCGGCAGAATCGGTATACGCTGCCTGGTATGCGGCTGCCCTCGATTTAGACGGATTCCTGCGCTGGGCCTATAACTCCTGGGTAGAGAACCCGTTGACAGACTCTCGTTTCCGGACATGGCCGGCAGGAGACACCTATTTCGTATATCCCGATGCCCGAAGCTCCATCCGGTTCGAGCGGCTGGTAGAAGGGATTCAGGACGCCGAAAAAATCCGTATACTGCGGAAAAAGTACACCGGAGAGAACACGCCCGAATCCCTGAAGAAGCTGTCTCAGCTGGAAGAGGCGATTGCCGGGTTCGGTACGCTGGAACCTTCAGGAGACTGGCAGGAGAGATTGAACGACGCCAAGAGGTTGCTGAACGCGCTTTAGAACTTCTTATAACGTAAGCCACCCTCGTTATTCCGGAAAGTTTACGCGTGTGGAGCAAGGACAATGAAAAAGAACGGATATGCAAAAAAATAAGAAATCAAAAATTCTAGCAGGAATTTGGGGAACAACCCTTACAGCGGCCGTCTCTTATTCCCCTTTTCTACAGGCAAAAACAACAGGTCATAAACTACCAAACGTGATCCTGATCCAACTCGACGACATGGGATATGGCGATCTTTCACTTACCGGAGCAACGGGATATACAACACCTCATATCGATAACATGGCGAGAGATGGGCTTTTTTTCACGCACTATTATTCTCCCCAGGCAGTCTCGAGTGCTTCACGTGCAGGTATATTAACGGGTTGTTATCCTAATCGCATAGGGCTTCACGGTGCACTCGGCCCTCATTCGAATATGGGAATTTCGGAAGAGGAGGAGACCGTAGCGGAGGTTCTTAAAAAAAGAGGATATGCCACCGCAGCATACGGGAAATGGCACTTGGGGACTTCCCGACAATTCCTCCCTACCAGTCACGGTTTCGACGAATTCTACGGTATCCCCTACTCCAATGACATGTGGCCTCGACACCCCACAGGAAAATTTCCCGACCTGCCTCTCTTCGAGAATGAGGAGATTGTGAATCCTGCGGTTACTCCAGACGACCAGACACAGTTCACAACGGACTTTACCCGTAGGACAGTCGAATTTATAAAACGAAACCGATACAATCCTTTTTTCATCTACCTGGCGCATCCCATGCCGCACGTTCCGCTTCACGTTTCACGTCGATTCAAGGGGAAATCGAAACAAGGCCTGTACGGTGATGTGATGATGGAGATCGACTGGAGCGTGGGTACGATCCTGGAAACACTGGAGGAGGCCGGACTGTATGAAAATACATTGGTGATCTTTACTTCTGACAACGGTCCGTGGATCAATTACGGTAACCATGCAGGAAGTACCGGAAGCCTTCGCGAAGGAAAGGGGACGACTTTCGAGGGGGGACAGCGTGTTCCTTGTGTTATGTTCTGGAAAAGCGTTATTCCTGGAGGGACCATTTCCAACAGCCTCGTGTCCGCTATCGACATCCTGCCCACCCTCGCCGAGATAACCGGTGCTCCACTGCCGGAGAAGCGTATCGATGGAGTCAGTCTTCTACCGATCCTTAAAGGAGATGTGGAAGCCAAACCGAGAGAAACTTTCTTTTACTATTACCGGCAGAATAGCCTGCAAGCGGTTCGACACGGGGATTGGAAACTGGTTTTTTCTCACCCGGGACGGACGTACGAGGGGCATCTTCCAGGCAACGACGGAGTGCCGGGAGAAGTAAACGAGAACCACGTTCACCCGAGGGGACTTTACAACCTGCGCCGGGATCCGGGTGAAAGGTATGACGTAAGCTCGGCCCACCCTGAGGTCGTGAAAACTCTTGAAAGAGTTGCCGATGAGGCACGGCAGGATCTGGGCGACGACCTCACGGGAAATAGTGGTAAGAACCGCCGGGAACCGGGCCGTGTTTTCAAGTAGATCAACTTTATAAGTAAAAACAATGAAAAAATACAATACGGCAATCCGCACAACATGGGCTGGCGTCGGCTCCCTGGTACTACTGGCAGCTTGCCAAAGTAAAAAGGAAGAGTTCCGGCAGCCGAACATCATTTACATCATGAGCGACGATCATGCCTATCAGGCGATCAGCGCTTACGGATACGGACTCAACCGAACACCCAACATCGACCGATTGGCGCAGGAGGGGGCCCTGTTTACCCGGTCGACTGTCACCAATTCCATCAGCGCCCCGAGCAGGGCTGTATTGTTGACAGGCAAACACAGTTTTGTCAATGGCAAGGTGGACAACGTACAGCCGTTCGACTGGGACCAGCCCAACTTCCCGAAGCTTATGCAGGCCAACGGCTACCAGACAGCCATGATCGGCAAGATACACCTCGATGGTATCCCCCAGGGATTTGACTTCTCCATGGTGTTGCCCGGGCAAGGCCAGTACTATAATCCCGACTTCCTGATCAACGGCAAGAAGATCCGAAAAGAAGGGTACTGCACCGATATCATCACCGAAGCAACCCTCGACTGGCTGAAAAACAAACGGGATCCAGGGAAGCCGTTCTGCGTGCTTTATCACCAGAAAGCGCCGCACCGCAACTGGCAGCCTGCACCTGAGTACCTCACCCTCTTCGACGACGTCACCTTTGAGCCGCCCGCCACTTTCTTCGATAATTACGAAGGTCGGGGTAAGGCAGCAAAGGAACAGGAGATGCAGGTTCACGGGCATGCTATGTGGGGACACGATTTTAAAATGATCGTGGATCCGCATGGCGATAGCACCGGCTTCCACCGGGAGCTCGACCGTTTCACACCTCAGCAGCGCGAAAAGTGGCTGGCAGCCTATACGCCCAAAAACGAAGCGTTCAAAGCCAGTTACCCCCACCTTACCGACGAAGAGATTGCCCGGTGGAAGTACAACCGGTACATCAAGGACTACCTGCGCACCATCCAATCGGTGGATGACGGCGTGGGTCAGCTCCTCGAGTACCTCGAAGAGGCCGGTTTATCGGAAAACACCGTTGTGGTGTACACCTCCGACCAGGGATTTTACCTGGGAGAACACGGGTGGTTCGACAAACGGTTCATGTATGAAGAGTCGTTCCGGACCCCGTTGCTGATCCGCTATCCCAAAGAGATCAAACCCGGTACCGTTGTCGACAAACTGGTTCAGAACCTCGACTTTGCGCCCACCCTCCTCGATTATGCCGGCATCATCCCTCCGGAAGAGATGCAAGGGGAATCGTTCCGGGAACTGGTAGCCGGAAAAACCGGCGAGTGGCGCGACGCAGTCTATTACACCTATTACGAGTATCCTTCGGTACACATGGTAAAGCGCCATTATGGCGTGGCCACGGAACGATACAAGCTGATACACTTCTATTACGACATCGACGAGTGGGAACTGTACGACCTGCACACCGATCCGATGGAGATGAGGAATGTCTATGACGATCCCGGTTATGCCGGTGTACGCGAAACGATGCACAAGAAACTGGAAGAGTTACGGGAATTTTACGGGGACAACGATGAACTGAACAAAAAGTTCCTGAAAGAGTACCTCGAGCATCAGAATTAATAAAAAAGAACAATAATTTCAACCATTTCAAATCCCAGACCCTCATGAAGAAAACAGCCTTTTTATTGATTTTTTTCCTCATCCTCTTTCACAGCGGGGCACAAACCGTTTCGCAGCGGGAGAACAGTCGCTTTCCTCAACGGGAAAATACCCGCAGAATCATGAGTTACAATATTCATCACGGCAGAGGAATGGACAACACGGTTGACATCGAACGGATAGGAAAACTGATCCTCGATATCAATCCGGAAGTGGTCGGACTGCAGGAAGTGGACAGCATGACGAACAGGAGCGGCAATATCGATATTATCGGGTTGCTTTCCAGGCAAACCGGGATGCACGCCACTTTCGGCCATTCCATCCTGCACGACGGAGGAAAATACGGCAACGGCATGCTGACCCGTGAAAAACCGGCAACGGTGAGGAAAATCGATTTGCCCGGGGCAGCCGAAGCCCGCACAGCGCTTATTGTGGAACTCGAAAAGTATGTTGTGGTCAACACCCACCTCTCCCTCACCGAAGAAGAGCGGTTACAGTCGGTGAAAATCATTACAGAGATCGTAAAAGGTTACAACAAACCGGTCTTTCTGATCGGAGACCTGAACGCTACCCCCGACTCACCCCCCATAGAGTTCCTGAAAGAAGAATGGCAAATGCTTTCTAATCCCAAGCAGCCCACATCACCTTCGGTTAATCCGATCAATACGATCGATTATATATTCGGATATACCACCAAAGGGGAGAGCTACGCCAAGTACAAGGCAGAGGTGGTAAATGAACCAACTGCCTCCGATCACCGGCCCCTGTTTGTGGATGTCCGCCTAAAAACACCAGCATCGGAGGTGATGCGTACCATCCCTTATCTGCAAAATCCGGGAAGCAATGAAATCACTGTTACGTGGCTCACCCATGTACCCGCACGAAGCTGGGTCGAATACGGTACTGACACCACCAACCTGCAGCTGGCACAAACTTTCCTCGAAGGAGTAATGGTGGCAAACAACAAGATCCATCGCATACGTCTAAGTGACCTCCGCCCCGGTACAAAATATTATTATCGAGTTGTTTCTCAGGAAATTACCCGCTACTCCAGTTATTACAAAGAGTTTGGCGACACGGTCCGGTCCGATCTGAAAACATTTACTACCTGGAGCGATGAGGTACGGGATTTCAGGGTCATCGTGTATAACGATCTACACAGCAATATGGCGATGTTCAACAAGTTACACACATTGGTGGAGGACAAGCCTTACGATCTGGTTATCTTTAACGGCGACTGTTTTGATGACGTTGAGGTTGAAAAGGACATAGTGAACCGGTTGCTTGCCTATACGCCCCGGATCAAGAGCGATGAGGTGCCCTCTATCTTTATCCGTGGAAATCACGAAACACGGGGCGAATACTCCCTCCACCTATGGGACTACCTGGGAAGGTTGGGCGGCCGCTCTTACGGTGCTTTTTCGCTGGGAGATACCCGGTTTGTCCTTCTCGACTGCGGAGAAGACAAGCCGGACGACCACCGGGAGTACTTCAATATGAATGACTTCACGCAACACCGGATCGATCAAGCCAATTTCCTGAAAGAAGAGCTGAAGTCTGATGCCTTTGTCAAAGCAACCAGACGGATCCTTATCCACCACATTCCTATCTTTGGAGTAAGGCCCGGTAGCTTCTCACCTTGCTCCGATCTGTGGATACCGGTACTTAAAGACACGCCGTTCCATGTCTCCCTTAATGGCCACACCCATCGCTTCCGGGTAATCGAGAAAGGTGAAGGAGGAAATAATTTCCCTGTCATCATTGGTGGAGGAAACCGGGAGCCGGATGGCACGGTGATGGTCCTTGAGAAAAAAGGCGACAAGCTCACCGTTGAAGTGATCAATGCTGCGGGAGAGAGATTGCTGAAAAGGCTACTCCCTGCAACCGAGTAAACGGACATGATTATGAAAAATCATCAAAAACTGTTGCTGAGTATATTGCCGGCAACCCTTGGGAGCATCCTGCCTGCGGCATCTCAGCGGGAAATAGATCAAGCCGCGGCAAATCGGCCCAATATCCTGTGGATCTCTACCGAAGATTTCAGCCCCCACCTGGGGTGTTACGGCGATGAACTGGCCAGGACTCCCAACATAGACCTGCTTGCAGCAGAGGGAATACGCTACACCAATGTGTTTACAACTGCAGCGATCAGTGCCCCCTGCAGAGCCGGCATCATAACGGGCATGTATCAGACCTCCATCGGATGCATGCACATGAGAACAACGAGCTATCGCCGCTCCGTTGAAAATCCCGTTGAGTTCACAGCGGTTCCTCCGCATTACGTCAAAGCTTTTACCGAATATTTAAGAGCAAACGGATACTATTGCACCAACAACAGCAAGACCGATTATCAGTTTGCCAAAGATCCTGTTCCGGAAAGCATCTGGGATGAGTGCAGCAATCAAGCCCACTACAAAAACCGGCCGGATAAGAACCAGCCTTTCTTTGCGGTCTTCAACTATACGGGAACCCACGAGAGTCAGAACTGGGACATTTCACGGTTGAAGACCGATCCCGACAAGGTGAAAGTTCCTCCCTACTATCCCGACACCGACATTGTCCGGCGCAACCTCGCCAAGATGTACGACAATACCGCCCGGCTCGATTCGGTAGTAGGCAGGTTGCTGGACGAACTGGAGAAAGAGGGGTTGGTGAACAACACCGTAATTTTTTTCTGGGGGGATCACGGCGATGGACTTCCCCGGGCCAAAAGGTGGTTGTATGATTCAGGACTGAATATTCCGCTAATCATTCGTTTCCCCGATAAACGGGATGCCGGATCAGTCAACAACGACCTGATCTCTTCCATCGATCTCGGTCCGACGGTTCTCTCGCTCAGCGGCACGCCCGTCCCTGTCCATATGCAAGGACAGCCTTTCCTGGGGTTTCAGGCCGGAGAGGCCAGGGAGTATGTTTTTGCGGCTCGCGACCGGGTGGATGAATCATACGATATGATGCGCTCCGTCCGTAACAAGAAATACCTGTACATCCAAAACTACTACCCCAACGAACCTTTCTCCGTCTGGATACCTTACCTGAACAGGATGCCGATCATGCAGGAAGTGATGCGCCTCGATGCGGAAGACAAACTGACCGTTCACCAGAAAAAATGGATGGCGGACAGCCGGCCGCCGGAAGAGCTGTACGATGTGGAAGTCGACCCGTTCCAATTGAACAACCTGGCCGAAAACCCGAAGTACAAAAAAGTGCTCAACGAAATGCGTCGGCAGCAAAAAAGGTGGAGAGAGGAGACGAACGATATGGGATTACTGAACGAGTCGGAAATGATTGAGCAGATGTGGCCTGGCGGGAAACAGCCGACAACGGACAAGCCTTACTTTGTTGTGAATGCGGAGGGGGATCGGGGCTTGAAAAACTACCGGGAAGGGGGGACCTATACACTCCCGATGTCCTTGTCGTTCTATTGCCCAACACAAGGCTCTTCCATGGTTTATACTACTGAAGAAGGCGATTATCCCCGCTGGAAGCTGTATGCCGGAAGTCTCAGGATGACGGAGGGGACACATACCATCCGGGTAAAAGCAGTGAGGTATGGATACAAGTCCAGCGAAGAACTGACGGGAAAATTTACGATTTTACCCGGATCTAATTCCCGATAATTCCTTTTTTCACCATTTAAACCATCCCCCGAACCCTTTTTTCCCTGTCTTTTCGGGATCGGAAACCTTGTTAGTAAAAGTTTCAAATGAGCACTCCCCCCTCACGGTGGCTTGCACCGCCCGGTAGATTATCCCCCAATCGGGGAGTCCGCCTAAGTTACGATCGTCAATAAACAAGTCTGCCACCAATTTGCGTGGAGAAGTTTCCCTTTTTTCTTCCGGGTAGTTCGCATTCACCGCAAAAAAGCAGATACCGTTCTGCTCGCAATAATCGATGGCTTCTTGCAACAGTTTACCTTCGCGTACCGTCCAAAGAATGAGCCGATGTCCGTCGTCGTGCAACATACGAAGAGTTTCGATGGCAAAAGGAATAGGTTTCCCTATTTTCGGGTATGCGTGCTCAACAATGGTGCCGTCAAAATCAATTGCGATAATCATATCAACAGTTTCTTAATTTTAACGGTAAATATACACATTCTTTTTATCCCTCCTGTTTTTTTGGCATAAAATGAAAACCTCCGGTACGTACTGGACGTTCCGGAGGAAATTTCGAGGGCAGTGGTCCCACTTGGACGTTGTTTTTATTTGAATTATTTTGTTAATTTCTATAGAACAATAAAAAAATCAAACTATTGATTGCTGATATACAATATTATAAGTTTATTATTTTTACTAAACAAGGAAAATGAGATAAGGTTAAATAAAATTATATTCTTTCCTATATTCTTACTTTTCTCTTTATTCTTACCTTATTTCTTACTTTAATTTTTTACATTTGTGAAGTGTTTAATTAATCATTTTTTTCACAATGGCAAAAGTAAGTTTTTATTTAACCGACAAAAACGCGAAAGACGAAACAAAACTATTTGCGTTTATCAATTACGGATTGTTTGTGTATGATGAAAATGGTAAAAAGAAATATTTACCGTTGAAATACACAACCAACATTGAAGTTATTCCGGCGTTATGGGATAACAAGAAAAATCGCGTAAAGGAATCTTTAAAATGGGCGCAACCTGAAACTTTTGAAATAAGTAAATTTGCAGTTGAGGAATCAGCTCGAAAGAAATATGAATCGATAAACAGCGAAATTGTTCTTTTTGAGCAGTCCGCGAAAGATATTGTTTCAAAATTAACCGTTAACGGCAGACTTCCGCGCCACGAACAAGTAAGAAAAGAGTTAGACCGGATTTACAACCCGAAAAGATTAATCGGCAGTTTGGAGCAAATAAATTATCATTCATTTGATTTGGTGCAATTTATAGAGCACACGGTTAATACTTCGGCAGAACTTAAACCCGCGACAAAAAAAAGCTACAATTTAGCCAAAAACAACCTATTGGAATATCAAAAAAAACACAAAGGTATAGTTACCCCTCAAAATGCCGATATAGATTTTTATAACTCATTTATGAAATTCTTAACGAGTAAAGGACTAGCGAAAAACACAATCGGAACACGTATTAAGATAATTAAGAGAGTTTTAAACATTGCAAACGATAAAATAAACAACGTTTGCCAGGATTACAAAAAAGACTCATTTTCGAGACCTCGCGAGGAAACAGAAAGTGTTTATCTAAATATCGACGAATTAAATTCGATTTACAATTTAAAATACTTACCGGAGTATCTCGAAAAAGTGAGAGATATGTTTATAATTGCGAGCGATACCGGATTACGTTTTTCCGACCTTACAAGGCTATCAAAGGACAATATCGGCACGGACAACACGATCACAATTAAGACGCTAAAAACGGGCGGAATTGTTGTTATACCTATGACTCCGCGCGTTAAGTCCATATTTGAAAAATACGATTATGTTTTGCCGGATAGTATCAGCAACCAAAAGTACAACACGTTTTTAAAAGATATTGCACGCCGGGCGAACATAAAAGAGCCAGTAAGTACCACACGGACAATAAAAGGGATGTTAGTAACTCAAACCGTTGAGAAATGTGAACTTGTTACGAGTCACACAGCGCGCCGATCCTTTGCAACCAATGCGTTTTTGGCAGATGTTCCGGCAATTGCTATAATGAAAATCACCGGGCACAAAACAGAATCCGCGTTTATGAAATATATAAAAATGACTGCAAAGGATAACGCTATCAAATTGCAATCACACAAGTTTTTTACTCAGTTAACCATTGTTTCGAAATGAAAACGATAAAAAATATTCACAATTTAGGTTTAGGTGAATTGTTATGTGAGTTATATAATTCAGAGGATATTGATTACTTATCGAACCTAGACTTTCGCAATCATATAAAAAAAATCATTGTTGTCCGGTAAAACCGGTAAATTAAATTTTTGACACCAATTCAGTGGCTTTGCGCACTGTTTTTCGTGAGTTTCTAAAAGCAAGCCCCCTC
>JALHIE010000147.1:4582-6665 GCA_022840285.1 Porphyromonadaceae bacterium | reverse complement strand
AGCACCCGGGAAATCGTAAAGAGTTCCTCGGTATTTAGGCGGATGTCCCTTACTTCGGACAGCATTTCGTGGTTTAGTCTTACGTTTTCGGCGAGCGATACGCTGATGCCCTTCTCGATGTCCTTCATCTCTGTCTGCGTGATACCCATACCGTGCATACGCCCGACGATAATATCCGCCTGCGGCTCTGTTATTGAGCGAATCGTTTGCCTTCCTGCCGTTGCGGATGAATTCGTGGCGTCATTGATTCCGAGGACGTCGAATATAGGTTTTATCGCCTCGTAGTATTCTTCCGACATGGCGATTGCATCCTCTCGGAACTTGATAAGTGCATCCGTATTTATCGTTTTGCCGTCGCCGCTATCTGCGAAAAGTTGCGATATCGCTGCACGGAAAGGCTGTTCAAGCATTTCGACACGCAGGAATTCCGCTATCATATTCGATATCATAGAATTGACTTCCTGCTCGACGGCTTGCCTCATTTCCTCGACCGTTTTCGTTGTGTCGGATGCGATTGCTGCAATAGACTTTGACACTTCCTCGAATCCGACTGTCATAAACTGCATTTGACTGTCGTCGGCGAGTTGCTGTTGTAGTTCGAGAAGTGCATCATATTCGGCTTGCCATTCTGCAATTTTTGCCTTGTCTGCGTCGCTTGAAAATAGCCCGAGCAAGTCCCACCTATATTTTTCCTTCTTCTGCTCACGTGCTATAAGTGTTTGCAGTTCTGCGAGCCGGGTGTTAATGTTCTGCTGTTGTGCCTCACGAATTGCTGCACGCTCTGCCCCTGCCGCCCGGTTTGCGGCTTTTGCAAGGTTGTCATACTCTTTTGCAAGCCTTTCAATTCCTGACGTGTCGTACTCTTGTGTCCCGACTGCATCCCGGATTGCTCCAATGACCGTCATAAGCCCGGTAATAACGACGGATATTGCCGATAGTATTGCGGCTATGCCGCCAACCTCTCTGCTGACGTCTTTGAGGGCTGTCGTGAGGGCGAAAATGCCGCCAACCATGTCGCTTACGCCTCGCAAGCCTTCGGCGAGGTGTCCTGCACCGAACGATTGAAGGATTGAGGCAATGGAATTGAGCGACGACTGTATGTCCTCGACTTGCTTTTTGAGTTTATCGAATTCCTTTTGGGCTGCGGTGGTTTCGAGTTCGTCAATCTTTCCCTGTATCTCGTCGAGTTCGGCGAGCACTTCATCCCTTTGCTCTGCCGTTAGTTCTGTGTTCGAAGCGACCATTTCCCGGTATGCCGCCAATGCCTTCCGGGCTTCATCGATACTTACCTTTGTCAAGTTCTTGTATATCGTTTCATACTCCTCTGTCCCTTCAAGGGCGGCGAGGGCTGTTTGTGAAAGGTAGTCGGCGAGTTCCTTCTCGGCAAGTTGTGCTTCTTCCTCATAGCCGTTTTTACGCAAAACGTTGATGTTTTTCTGATATTCCTCAACGATACGAGCCTTTTCGCTTTCCTTTGTTTCGAAGTCCTTCAATGCGGCTTCGAGCCTTTGTTTTTCCTCGTCCTGTACTGCCTTGTGATAATCTTCGAGGAATTTCAGTTGTTCAGTATAGGCGTCAATCTGCTTCTGATATTCTGCCCCTGTTTCCCCGGTAAGTTCCTCGGGCGATAGTGCTGACTTCAAGGCTTCGAGCCTTGCAATTTCGCTTTGAAGCCAGTCGATTGAGCCTTCTATATCGCCACCCTGCTGCACCTCGTAGAAGGCGGTCATGGTTTTGAGCAGTTCGTTGTATTCGTCTATTTGTGCCTGTATGATACCCCCTTTTTCCTCGTCGTAGTAATCGGCTTCGGGAAGTGCGTTCAGTTCCTTTTTTAGCCGGGCGATTTCGCTATTTAGCCAATCGATAGAGCCTTTCGCCATTTCGCCCGACTTCGCTGTGTCGCCGAATATCATTTCGTTGAGGGCGTTCCTCATATCCTCGAAGCCCTTCATTTCTGCTTTCAGCTCTGCGAGCCTTGCCTTTCCGGCTTCCGTTGCAAGTTCCTCGGCTGTGAGCTTTTTCATCTCTGCGTTTATGCCTGCAATTTTCTCGTCGTAGTAGGCGAGTGTCCCGACATAGTCGT
>JALHIE010000147.1:1938-4535 GCA_022840285.1 Porphyromonadaceae bacterium | reverse complement strand
TCGATATTTGATGCGGCGTAATCGTAGTCTGCAAGCTGTTCTTCGAGCTGTTTTATGCGTTCATAGTCGGGTGTTCCTGTCTTTTCTATTTCCGCAAGGATTTCCCCGAGGATTCTTTGCTTTTCGGCTATTTGGCGGCTGTATTGCTCGGCTTCTTCCTCGTTCCCCCGGCGCAGGGCTTCATCTTCCTGTTTTGTGAGTTCGGCGATGTCGTTCATCAACTTCATCCTGTCCTGTTCGAGTGATTCGTAACGATGTGCTGCGTTTTCGAGGTCTTCGAGTTCCTGCCGTAATTGCTCGCCGTTGATACTGTCGAGGGTTTCCTGTAAGCCGTTGAGGTAGGTTTTCATTACGTCAATCGACGCTTTAAGTTCTTCCTCGGTGTCGCCGTTGATTCCGAAAATGGATAGCCCTGCGGCTTGTGCGATAGCGGAAGCGTTGTCAAGCTGTGTATAGAATTCCCCTTGCTTCTGTATGATACCGTCGAATAGCATAGCGTAAGCGTCTGCGATTGCGGTCTGGTCGCCCGAGGTGATTGCCTTTGTGATTTTCTCACCAAAATCAGCGAATAGTTTGCCCATCGTTGATGCCCACAGTTGGTTTGCGATTAGGTCTTCGAGAGAGCTGTCTATCGCCCCTGCTATTTCTGCTATGCCGCTTAATCCTTCTCTCCGGGCTTCGAGAATAACGTCCAATAATTGATTCCCGATATCACCCACCATATCCGATATAGCCCCTTCGAGTTCCTTCGTGTATTGAAGGGCTGCTTCGAGGGCGGTGCGTGCCTGTTCGAGATATGACTTCCCGAGTTCCCCGGACGTCCTTTTGCTTGCCGATTCGAGGTCTGCCAATGCGGTTTCGATATCGGCTGCTGTTGTTAGATTGATTCTTGACAACGTTGAAAGGTATTGATAAGCCGCCGCATTCTGCTCTTTGAATTTATCTGCGGACACGTCGAAGGCTCTTTCCAATGTGCCGCCCAGCAATGGGTCAAATTCCTGCCACATGGATTTACCTAACGTTTCGCTATGTTCCCTCTGCTGCTTCCGGAACATGGCGAACGAACTGTCGATTTGCGATAATGCTGTGTCGATTGCTTCCCTGTATTGTTTTACCCGGTTGAACATGTCGTCCGTGAACAGGCTGTCGCCGATACCCTTTTTATTCGCTATCTGCGTTATGCGGTTGGCGATTGTTTCGACCTGTGATGCGGCTGTTTCAGCATTGTCGAGCATCTTTTTGTTTATCACTCCTGACAACGCATCGAAGGCGTATAGAACTGCACTCACAATCCCGGATATTTTTCCCGACAGATTGTCAGAGCTTATTGCGTCAAATACGCCGTTCAGCGACCTACTTATGCTGTCCACGACACCTGTCCATTCTGCGCCTATTCTCGTGCCTATTTCCCCGACAACGGAAAACATCTCATTCATCGTATTACGGACTTCCTCTGTTGCTGCCATCAGGACTGCAAGCTCGCCATCCCCTTCTTCCCCTGCTTTCCGTGCTTCACGATATGCTTTATAGGCGGCCAGTAGCGATGTGAATGGATTCTTGCGAGCAATGAGGGCTTCCGCCTTTGCGATAGCCTGCTTTGTGCGTTCTATGTCCTCAACGGTAAGCCCGGACGCTGATTTTAGGTATTCCTTCGCTTTGTTTATCAGCCCGGTCAACGTCTTTGTTGACAAGCTGTCGATATTATCGAAAAGGTCAGCGAAACCGAGCACACGCTCGTCGTTGCTTACGTCATTGGCTTGCCTGTCGTAGTACTCGTTTATCGCCTGCTCCATAGCGGAAAAAACGGTCTGCAATTCAGCCGGCAGCTCTTGTAGATTGTACGCTTTTAGGTATTCCGCCTTTTCGTTTTTTATCTTTTCGAGCTCGTCCCGGCGAGCCTTTTCAACAATTAGACGTCGCTTTTCATTTTCGTCCTTCGTGTTGTTAATAATCCATTCACTATACCCTGTGCGGATAGCTTTTTCTGCATCCACGCCCTGTTTCAGCATTTTTAGGTATTTCGCTTGCTGCTCGCTGATTGTCCTGTTTAGTTTCGTTTCTTCTTCTTCGAGTTGAGTAAGTATCTCGCTTACAGTCCCCTCGTTCAGCTTATCTTGAAGCTTCTCGACCTCTTTGGCGATGTTCTCTGCTGTTTTTTTGTATTCTTCGAGGCGTTCCTGCTGTGCCTTTCGTGCTGCGCCGTCGGCGTCCCCTTCGAGCATTGTGGCGATTAGCCCTGTCAATTGCTTCTCGTATTTCGCCACTTCCCCGGCTGCTGCCTGTGCCTTTAATTCAAGCTCGAGCAGTTCGGACGCCCATTTGCGAAGTTCTCGATTGCTTTTACCGAGTAGGCTTTCGTTTTTCTTGTCCTCAATTTCCTGAATCAGGTTAAGTTGTTTCGATACGGCTTCCTTCATCTTTCCACGAAGGACTTCCGCCTCGATTTCTGTACGTAACGTCTGAACGTACTTATCGACTGCTTCACGGTTATAATCTACTGCTCCGGTCTGTTTGTCAATGCTTCCGGTAACTTCCGGGACGAGCTTTTTCAATTCAGCTAACGCCTGCCGCTTTGCTTTGAGCGATACGTTTTCGCT
>JALHIE010000147.1:0-1901 GCA_022840285.1 Porphyromonadaceae bacterium | reverse complement strand
GCCCGGGCTTCTTCCTTCTGCTTTTTCAGCCTGTCGATAAGTTTTGTAATCCATATCGTAAGTGCGGTAATGGCGACCGACAGTCCGAGCGTTATTGTAGCCATGAACGCCTGCGCCGCACCTGTCGATACGCCGAGCGAAGCGGAAAGTGCGTTTTGTGCGTGTGTCCATGCCCGTGTTACCGTTGTGACGGTAGTTACTCGAAACGCTGACGTAGCGTGCAGAGTGTTAGCGACTTGCGACATTCCCATTGTTATCGACATTGCCGACTGCACCTTTGTCTGTATTTTGACGAGGTCTTCGTTCTTCTCGACGAATAATCCCATTACGCCCTGCGCTGCTGTGAACGCTCCTGTAATCCCCTGCACCGCACTCATTATACCGCCCCATTGGGTTGCTCCGGTCGTTAGGGCTGTCTGCAACTTCGTCGATTCACGGTATGCCGTTCCCACCTCGGAAACGACTTTTTCGAGTTCGAGTTTGTATGCCGTTGCTTCTTTCGTCGCCATGTTTTCCTTCATGAGAAGGTTGAGCAATTCCCTCTGCATCGTCATTGCCTTGTTCTTCTCGAAGGTTGTGCGTGTAATGATGTCGAGGGCTGCCTTTTCGGTTGCGAGTTCTTCCGCTTTTGCTGCGTTCCCACTTTTGACCTCACGTTCAAGTTCACGGACTGCGATGCGCTGATTGACGTACGCCTGTATGAGTTCCTTGTTCGACATAGCGTTGAGTTCGTTCATCCGCCTTTCCTGCTCTGCCGTTGCCTGTTTTATCCGTGCCGATTCTTGCAGTTCCGCCGTTTCGTGTCGGACTGCTACCCGGGCGTCGCTGATAGCCTTCTCGCTTATTACCCCATACTCGATTATCTTCGTTTTGTTGTCTTCGATTGACGTTCTTTGCTTCTGTATCTCGGTATTCAACGTGGCGAGGGCTGTTTTTTGCTGCTCGTAGATTGCAGGGTCGAAACTTTCGCTGTTTTTCCACGCTTCGAGGTGCTGCTGTGCGAGTTGGTATTGCTGCTCTATCTGCCTTATTTTGTCGATTTGTTGGTCGTAGGTTACGTTCATTGACTGCTTCGCAGCCTGTAATGCCTTCTCTGCATTCTCGATTGATTTCGTGAGGGCGAGTTCAATACCTTTTACGGTACGCTGTTTATTGACTGCCGACAACGCCAAGTTTCCGGACTGCTCGTAAGCGGCGGCAACTTCCTTTACGCTTCCTGCTGTCTGTTTTAGCGATTGTATGATTTTTTGTGCGTCTTTGTCGGTAACGCCGGACAGTTTGTCGATAGAATCGAGCATTTCCTTTATCTTCCGGACGAAGTCCGAATTATCTATGCCGGAATGAAATTGTAAGGACTTGTCAGCCATTTTTGTATTATTTGAACAGGTTTATAACCTCTGAAAGTTTTGTCGTTTCTGCCCGGTAAACGTGTCCCTTCTCTTTCGTTCCGCCTGTTTCTCCGCTTCCGTCCCCGGTGTATATTTCTGTAATTTGGTCGCACAGCATCATCTGTAAGTTGATGTATGATACGCCCCAAACGATATAGTCGTAAGTCCAACCATATCGGGCTGCTGCTGCGTCTATTACGCTCCCCCAAAGTGAGTTACCACCGACAATTACGCTATGCGTCCTGCCTTCCCTTTGCCGGGCGACGGAGCGTTTAAGTTCAATATCTGAACGAATCGCATAGCAGTCAAAAAAGCCGCCGGATTGAGTTTCTCGTAAAGTGCGATGATTACCTTCCCGAATTCTGCAACCGTGTTTACCGCCCGAATTTCCTTTGCCCGACGTTCGAGCCGCTCCGGGTGCATGAATTTCCGGGGCTCGTTTTCGAGGGCAATAGCGAGTATCTTTGACAGGATGTCGGTTTTGTGTGCTGATACCCGGAGCAATTCCTGCAC
>JALHIE010000034.1 GCA_022840285.1 Porphyromonadaceae bacterium | reverse complement strand
CAACCGGTCCTGATGGATGAGCTGCGAAACGAAATAGAAAGGAACCAGCAGATCGGCCATCTCTGCATCCGCTATCCCTGGCCGGGCATGGCACGAACCATCTGGGGTGACCACCAGCGGTTCATCGATACCTACTTTACGGCGTTTCCCGGTAAATACTTCTCGGGCGATGGAGCGTTGCGTGATGAAGTGGGTTATTACCGCATCACCGGAAGGGTCGACGATGTGATCATCGTCTCGGGGCACAACTTGGGTACCGCACCCATCGAGGATGCGATCAACGAGCACCAGACAGTAGCCGAGAGCGCTATCGTGGGATTTCCGCATGAGATCAAAGGCAATGCATTGTACGGTTTCGTAGTGCTCAAAGAAACCGGGTTGTGGCGTGACCGGCAAAACCTTATGAAAGAGATCAATCAACTTATCTCCGACCAGATCGGCTCCATTGCTAAGCTGGATAAAATTCAGTTCGTAAGTGGATTACCAAAGACCCGTTCCGGAAAGATCATGCGTCGCATCCTGCGAAAAATAGCCGTGGGCGAATCAGATTTCGGCGATATCACTACATTGATCAACCCTGAAATTGTGGAAGAGATAAAAAAAGGGCGGACATAAGGATGTCCAGAACTACTTTCCGTTTTCTGATTCCGTACAGGCCAGTATATCCCAGGAAAACAAGGCTATTCGCTCGCCGTTATTGAATGCGGACCGGTTCATCCTGTTGATTGTTTCGATCAATGAGGACACTTTGTTTTTATCGCTTTCCTGTATAAATACAGAGGAATTGTACCCGGGCCAAACTGCCGTGTTTAAACGTGGCAGGCTGTAGTTG
The DNA here is from genome assembly GCA_022840285.1 of Porphyromonadaceae bacterium. Taxonomy (GTDB): domain Bacteria; phylum Bacteroidota; class Bacteroidia; order Bacteroidales; family Dysgonomonadaceae; genus Petrimonas. The sequence goes on along the minus strand of JALHIE010000034.1, from coordinate 28,152 downwards.
CTTTTTGCCGTTACCTGTTCCATTACCTGGTAATCAGTAATCTCTTCTTCATCAAGCAAACTGGTGACAGTCTCTAGCATACTTACGTTGCATGTAATGTATATGAATTTCATTTTGATGTTGTTTTTGTTTTTTGTTAAACATGTTCTTTTCTAATCGGGCTTTCGCCTTTCCCCGTTTATTCCAGGCTTTTTTTATTTTCCGCTTGGCGTTGTTTTTTTAATCTTGCCGTAGTGCGGTCTTTGGCCAGTGTGCGGTGATAAAGCGAGGTATACATGGCCGGAACCAGCAGCAACGTAACCAGGGTGGATACTAACAATCCTCCTATGATGGTGATTCCGAGGGGAGCATACATTTCACGTCCCATGCCGTTGCTTACGGCCATAGGCAACATGCCGAGCATGGTTGTCAGTGAAGTCATCAAAACGGGACGCAACCGTGAACGTCCGGCTTCCATTACGGCATCGCGGAGCGGATAATTGCGCTTTCGCAACATGTTGGTGTAGTCCACGAGAACGATACCGTTGTTCACCACAATACCTACAAGCATGATCAGCCCGATAAACGTGGTAACGCTCAGGGTTATTCCCGTTACGAAGAACGCCAGAATGACTCCCACCAATGTAAACGGAATGGCAAACAGAATGATGAAAGGGTCTTTCATCGACTCGAATTGGGCTGCCATAACCATATAAACCAATGCAATGCCGAGGAAAAAAATCAAAAAGAGCGAGCTGAACGATGATTTCTGGTCGTTTACCTGTCCTCCGATTTCAACCGATATACCATCGGGAATTTCCGTATTGTCGATGATCTCTTGTGCAGTCTTGGTAGCTTCACCCAGCGAGACTCCGTTAAGGTCGGCAGTGGTTTTAACATATCGTTGCTGCGATTGACGCTGTATTTCCAACGGCCCCAGGCTTTCCACTATGTCGGCTATGGCGGACAGCGGAATTTGTTGTCCCAACAGGTTGGAGACCTGCATCTCTTTCAGTTTGTTCACTTCATTCCGATGTTCCGGTGCATATTGCACTACGATACCGTAGTCGTTCCCGTCTTCGCTGAAATCACCCGATTCGGCTCCGTAAAGGTTTTGCCTTACCTGCATGCCTACCATAGCGGTGTTGAGGGCCATTTGCGATGCTTTTTCCTTGTCTACGATTACCTGCACTTCCAGTTTCCCCGGATCAACGGTGGTTGCCACATCGGTAAATGCTTTTTCGGCTTGCATCTTTTCCTGAAGGTCCGATGCTACGGCGTTCAATTGGTTAAAATCGTTTCCCGAAACAATAATCTCGATGGGGCGTTTGTTTCCCGTAACCGCAGCAGCCAATGCACTACCGCCCTGCACGCGGCATTTTTCAATTTGAGGAATGCTTTCCACCCTGTCTCTGATGGCTCCGGCTATTTCGGCTGCCGTGCGGTCCCGCTTATCGGGTGGGGTAAGGTGGCAAAGTACCGTACCTACGTTTTTCCCTTCTTTAAATCCTACGGTGGTCAGGGCGCCCGTTTTTGTTTGCCCGGCAATGGAAACAGCAGCTTCATTGGCTATTTCGGGGATATCTTCGAGCATGATTTGCAAGATTTGCTGACTGATGCTGTCGGTTTGCCGGGCGCTGGTTCCTACTTCCGTTTCAAAGACAACAGAGACCGTTCCTGCATCGAAGTCGGGAATATAATCGGTGCCTATGTTTTTCCCGACGATCATCGTAAGAACAAAGACGGCAAAGGCAATGACTATGGTCAGGCTTTTGTGGAAAACAACCCAGCCCAACAACAGCTTGTACCCGTTTTCAATTTTAGTGAATACCTTTTCGCTGGCCGCATAAAATTTGGAACGATGTTGTTTTTTACCGTTGCGGGGTGCTTCCTTCAGCAATTTTGAAGAAAGCATCGGGGTGAGTGTCAGAGCGGTAAACAACGAAACAATCAAACAAACTGAAGTGAGTATGGCCAACTGTTTGAACATGATGCCCACAATTCCACCCATAAAAAGCATGGGTAGGAAAACTACTAATGTTGTGGCGGTAGAGGCGGCAACGGCCATTCCCATTTCAAGGGCACCAAAAATGGCTTGGGTAATGTTTTCCAACACCACAATGGCATTGTCCACCACCATACCGATAGCAATTACCAACGCCATCAACGAAAAGATATTAATGGTGTATCCCATGACGTACATGGCGATAAAGGCACTGATAAGCGACACAGGCATGGTTATGAATATGATCAGGCTCGATTTCCATTCGCGCAGGAACATCAATACCACCAATGTGACAAATACCAGGGCATACCAGATGGACGAGGTAAGGTTGTTGACCGATTGGGTAACTACCTCGTCGGTGCTGTTCGTGTACCTGAATATCGGATGGCAGCGTTTTCTGTATTTCTGCCATTTTGGCCCTTACGGCATTCACCACGGCTACCGTGTTGCTTCCGGACTGTTTCTGTATCATCAATGCTACGCCTTCACCGGTACGGTTGCGGGCAAAAGCCTCTTTTTCCATGAAGGTGTCTTCCACTTTTGCCACATCTTTCAGCCGGATTACCTGTCCGTTGAATGCTTTCAGTACGGTGTTCCCGATCTCTTCGACCGTTTCGAATTTTCCCGGCACACGTACCGAGAAATCGTAAACGCCCATGTTGATATTTCCGGCCGGCACACTGATGTTATCTGCCTTGAGCATGGTAGAGATCTGAGTAGCCGACAAACCGTAAGCCGATAACCGTTGTGGATTCACACTCACTTTTATTTCACGTTCGGGTTGTCCGAGGTATACCACGGTTCCGACACCATCCACTTTACGAAGTACTGTGGCAATGTCTTCTTCCACAATATTTTCAATGCCGTTGTAATTAACACCTGCATTTACGGCGTAGGCGAGCACAGGCATCATTGAGGAGTTTATTTTGTAAATGATGGGTTGATGTGCTGCTTGCGGCAATTTTGTTTTCGTCAACTCGATGAGGTCGCGGGCATTGTTTGCTGCGGAAGTTACATCACTGCCCCAACTGTAGCTGAGTTGGATGAACGACACATTCTCCTTTGATGTCGATTTTATTTCGCTGAGATGTTCGGCTGCCGATAATATCGTTTCCAACGGTTTGGTGACCTGTTCTTCCACTTCGTTTGCCGAGGCACCCGGATAAATGGTGATTATGGTGATGGAGGGGAACTCCATTTCGGGCATGATATCTAAAGGAAGCATTTTCAGCGATACCAGCCCTAGCATAATGATGGCTACAAAGAGCATCACCGTAGCCACCGGTCTTTTTACGCCTATTTCAGGTAATTTCATTGTTGTTGCTGTTTTATTTCACTATTTCTATTTTGGCTCCGTCTTCCAGTTTGTTTTTTCCATCGATGACAACAACTGCGCTCTTGTCGAGTTCAGGAATGCGGATAAGTTCATTTTGCGATTCGCCCCGCGTAACTTGGGTTCTGGTAACCGTGTTGTCTGTATTCACAACATATACGAAATCTTCGCCCGAGCCTTGCTGGCGGTGTATCGCGTTGATGGGGACGAATATGCCTTTGGCTGCCGGCATTTCGATGGAAGCGCGGCAAAACATGCCCGGTTTCAATTTGCTCCCGTTGTTGGGGATCACCACTTCCACGGTTGATGTCCGCGTAAGGGGCGACAGTATGGGGGATATATGGGCTATCTTGCCCGAAACGCTTTCGCCGGGATAAGCATCGAAGATAACCTCAACAGTCTGCCCTTTACGGATGGCGTTAAGCTCTTTTTCGTTTATCTCAATTTTTACCTTCAGAGGATTCAATTGCATAAGTGTTGCAATACCGCTCTTTACTTTCAAATCGGGGCTTACTGAAGGCACAAACGAATAATTTTCGCCTTCATTCACCATAATATCGACCAATACCCCGCCGAAAGGGGCGGTGATCGAAGTATTTTTCTTCAACATCTCCACTTTGGTTTGGGAGGCTTCAAACTTGGCTTTTATGTGATCGTAGTCCATTACGCTGACACTGCCCTTTTCTTTCAAACGGCTGATCCTTTCGAAGTCCTTACGAATAGCTTCCAGTTCTATTTGTGCCTGAATGAGCATTTCATCGGACATCTCGGCTATTACGGTGCCTTTGGACACAAAACTACCTTTTGGAAAATTAATTCTCTCCACGCGTCCCGGAATGGCTGACCCCAAATTTACTTCCTTGTTCGCTTCAGCCGTTCCTGTAAAGTTCAACACAGGGGTGTATTCCATTTCCACAACTTCTTTTACAGTAGCCATAACGGCTTTTTTTTCGTTTATTTCCGCGTTGTTGGAACCTGTTTTTTTGCTGCATCCCCCCATCAGCAGTATGGCGAAGCATGTTGCATACAGAATAGTTCTCTTGGTTTGCATAATCTATATTTTTATCGTTTTTTCACTCTTTCTATCGGATATCTGTTGCCTAATTGCCGACATACTTGTAAATTTCCCCGGTCGACTTTTCAAGTTCCGACCGTGTTGTTTTTATTTCTATCAATGCGTCGATGTATTCTGACGATGCGTTTTCCCACTGTACTTGAGCTTCCAGCAGTTCGGTCAGACGAGTCCTGCCTTCCAGCAGGTTTTCTTTGGCTATCTTCATGTTTTCCTCGGCTTGCGCTTTCGAAAGTTGCGTAAGCTCTGCTTTTCTGATGGATTCGTTGTACTTGTACCGGTTTTGACGAATTTGTAAATCTATCATTTCACGTGCTTCGTCAAGTTCGAGTTGTACCTTCCGCTTCTTTATATGGGCTGTATTCAGATTGTGCTTCCTTTCTCCCCAGGTGAAAATGGGCATCGAAACGACCACCCCTATGCTCCAGTCGCCACCAAATTCTTTTTTTAACCCGTTATACGGATTAGGATTCATCCATCCGTATCCTCCGGTAAGCAGGATGTCGGGCATGAATTTGGAGCGTTCTATGTTTTTTCCCGATTCCGTGATGGCGAGTTTTTCTTTGAGCATGATTATTTCGGCTCGTTTATCGATTGGATTTTCGGAGGTGATTGTACTGTAAGCGACGGATAAATCCTTATCGATTGCTTTTTCGGACAGCGTTATATCTTCGTCTTCCGTACCGATAATCTGCGCCAAAGCCATTTTGGATAATGCCAATCCATTTTCGGCTTTCATGACTTTGAGCTTGGCTTCGTTTTGACTTACTTGTGCTTTGAGCAGATCGTTACGGGTGATAATACCTTCGATATACATGTTTTCCAGATCGGCCACCAATTGGTTAAGCAATATCTCGTACGAATTTGCCAGTCTAACCTTTTCCTGCAACGATATCGTGCGCCAATAGGCTTCATCAGTTTTGACGAGCACTTCCGCCTGGGTGAGGACTACATTTTCTTTTGCTATGTTTTCCGCATGCTGGGCGATTTTGTTGGCTTCGGTAATCTTAAATCCTGTAAAAAGCGGCTGGTTCACACTCAGTCGGGTGTAATAACTGTTCTTATTGCCAAACACTAGTTTGTCGGAAGGCAGCAAGGCATAATTTTTAAACACCGGATTTCCCGAAGCATCGAGCAGGGGCTGGCCTGTCTGCGGATTAATGACCAGTGTATTTAATGCGGTCGCCGGATCTTGCAACGATGCCGGATTGAATTCTCCCGTTTGTGGGTCGATGGCGTTGAACGGCACTACAGGCAGGAACAGATCGTTCCCTAAGGGTTTTAATGTTTTGTTGGTTCGCAAGTATCCTCCGTTAAGGCTGATGCTGGGAAGATATTTGGTGGCTGCGGCTTTTTTTGTCAGGCATGCCATTTGAGCGTCCTCCTTTGCCATACGGATTTTCTTATTCTGTTCCAGTGCCATTTTCCGGCATTCTTCCAGCGTCAGCACTTGTTGTGCGGAGATTGGCACGGCCAGGAGTGAAAAAACGGTGAGGAAACAGATAAGCAGTATTTTTTCTGAATTCATTTTTTTCATCTGTTTGTAATTTAATTCAAAAACCGGCTACAAAGGTATTGCTCTGTTGCGTGGCCTTTTGGGAAAAAATTACCCAAGTGTACTTTTTAGGGGATGAAACGTAGTAAGAAGATACCGAAGCGAAGCTTTTTTATTCCGCATTCTCCATATACCAGGCTTTAAATTCATTGCTTCGCGCGCGGCTTACAATTATCCGTTCGGGTGTTGCTACCGAAAGGTTTACCGATAACTTGCCGTTAAACCACAACGATAAGTCGGTGATGGCGCGGTGCGAGACAATGTATTGACGGTTGGCCCGATAGAAAAGTGACGGATTCAACTGGCGGAGAAATTCATCGAGGGAAATATCCATTGAATAAGACTGGCGGTTAAAACATACAATTTTCGCCATCTTGAATTCGGAATACACAAACGCGATATCTTCTGCCGCAAGCGGTATAAGTTTGTCTCTATAAGGAATAAGGAAATTTTTTTTGTAAGGGTTTTTTATTTCACGAATGGATTGTACGATTTGAGAAACAATGTCGGTATTGTTGCTTTTGGGAGAAAAGTGGGCAAGCTTGTCCAACGCCTTTTCAAGGCTTTTCCGGGTGATGGGCTTGAGCAGGTAATCGATGCTGTTTACCTCGAATGCTTTCAGGGCATATTCATCGTAAGCTGTTGTGAAGATAACCGGACAGCGGACGTCGGTTTTTTCGAAAATTGCAAAAGAGTCTCCGTCGGCAAGATGAATGTCCATAAATACGACATCGGGGTGTGTATTCAGCGAGAACCATTCTACACTTTCTTCAACGTATCGATGTTTCTTCCCGATGCTGCGATAAGCCGCTCGAGGCTACGTGCAGCAACAAATTCGTCTTCTACAATTACAGCTTTCATTGAATTAAAAGTTCAGAGTTAGATCACGGCACTGTTGGTGCGATCATAAGTCCTTATTTCCTGTTTTACCGAGTCGGGGATCTCCCTGTTTTTAATTAAGGGAATCTCCACGGCGAAAACTTTATCGTCGGAATATATTTCTATTTCCTTCCCGAACATCAACCGGTAACGTTCGTTGAGGTTAGCCAATCCCAGACCGGTAGTATTTTTTTCGCCTTGTTTGGGTTGCCGATTATTCTCAACACGTAAAGTATTGTTTTCCGTTGCTTCAATAAGAATGCATAGCGGATCCTTTCGGCTTATCACGTTGTGCTTTATTGCATTTTCTATCAATATCTGTAACCCGAAGGGGAGAATATAACACTCTTGGTAAAGTCCTGCGTGTTGTATGTGAACATTCAACCCGTCGTTGTAACGGATTTTCATCAAGTAAATATAGGATTCCACAAACTGTAACTCTTCCGAAACTTTTATCACGGAACGGTCTTGCATGGTATAACGGAACACGGCAGACAGTTGTTCTACATATTCGCGCGCACGCTCATCGTCATATCCGATAAGCCCGTTCAACGTGTTCAGTGAGTTGAAGAGGAAATGGGGGTCGGTTTGGTTTTTAAGGGCGTTGTACCGGTTCTGCAGATTTTCAATAACGAGGTTCTGATTCTCAGTCATGTTCTTCTGATTTTCATTGATCAGGTAAATCAGAGCCGTGAACAAAAAAGATATGATAAGCACCGTTAAATCTTTTACATAATGGATGGTGGAATAGGCTTTGGGCGATACCTCCTCCCGAAACCACCACCACTGCATCCGGGAAAAAAAAGGACTCAAAATAGCGATTATGACAAGCAATCCTATCAGAATAAGCCAAATTTTGTACCGGCTGGCCGGAAAATGTGTTATCGCCCAAAATTGAAGCCGGAAAAGGAAATAGAGCAGAAGTGTGTTGAAAAGGAGCGTTGCGATCGACTTGACAGAAATCAAGTCGGCGGCTTTAATCCCCATTGTTTTGTCTAACGATATCGCATATATGGACGAAGAAAGCATGACGAATGCCAGGATAAAACTGACAACGATTGCAGCTGTCAACGCTGTTTTCTTGTTGTAGTTGAGGAAGAAAGGTTGTCTTTTCCGAAGTTTCATACGTCTTCTTGTTTGTATCTTCAAATGTAAGTAAAAAATGGTGCGTATGCAATTTAAAAATTTTCGCACCATTTTTTACCGGTATGGATTCTTGCGGAGTTTAGAAACGATATCCCACGCCTACACATACGGCCTGTGTACGCATTTTGGCTACATCCTTCAATGCATCCAATTGGTTCAAAAATCCGAATTGGTACCCGGCGTTCAACTGAATTCCATTGTCCAATTCATAACCCAATATTGCTCCCAGGCCAACATCCCAGCGGTTCATTGGAGTTTTACCGGCCACCTCGTCGTACAGATTCACATCAGCATCTTTGTAGCGGGCATCAAACCCGAGGCTTACGAATGGCCCTACACCTCCGTAAAACCTGCCGTTGTCCGTGGAAGTCTGTCCCAAAGCATATACCGGGATTTGCATTCCCCACTGTTTGAAGGTGTCTTCAGCGGGACCGGTCTCCATTTTCGAATTCCTGTAAAAAAACATCACTTCCGGCTGAATGGCAAAGTTAGGATGCAAGTCCACTTTCATAAAGCCTCCCAAATTAGGCCCCACTTTCATTGTGCTTTTTTGAACGTCTAAATCCTTCAAAAGAAAATTAGACATGTTCATTTCGCCTTTTACCCCATAAGAAACGGAGGTTTGAGCGTTCACATTCAATAAACCTGCAGCCATTAGAAATGACAAGCATGCTAAAATTGTTTTTTTCATTTTTCTGTTGTTTTAAATTGTTTATAAACTATCTCGCTTGCAAAGGTAGCGTACAACAAAGATGACTGCCCCGAAAAAGATACTCAACCGTCTGTTTTGGGTGCTGAACAGCAGAAGAACGAACCCGAAAGATTGGTCCTCATCGGCGGATGGCCGGCTTATGAGGTCAATAAAAAAACGCGACATCGATGAGCCGCGCTTTTTAACGTTTAAACTTACACCCTGTTGCACTTTTCGAAAAAACCGATCGCTTCCAACGCTTTCCGGATGACTGTTTCTTCCTCGTCTGCCATGTTTTGAAAAAGGGTGCGGTTGATACCCAGGTCGAGTCCGATCAGTTTCATGATACGCTTTCCGGCAACGATGTTTCCCCGGTAACGGGCAATGACGTTGATCACCTCCTGTGCAAAGTTCTGGTGGGCGACCGCTTCATACAGCTTACCGTTGTTGTAGGCATCAATCACACCCACCAGCGAACGGCCGATGTAGCTGCCGGTTCCGCTGATACCGCCTTGTGCACCGCCCATTACCAACGCCGATAGGATGGTTTCGTCCTGGCCGTGCAGCATATCGAACTTCCCGTTTTTGTATAACATGCATTGGTTATACTCGTACAGGCTCTCGTAGGTATACTTGATACCCGCCAGGTTGGGAATGCGTCCGTCGGCTGCTTTCAGAAAAGGCAGCATGGGTAGGAAGACGCCGTTCAGTGCCGGGATATGATAAAAGTAGAAAGGCAGCTCTGGTGCACCGCAGGCGATTTCTTCGCAATACTTCACCAGCTCTTCCACCCGTCCCGCCTTGGGAAAAGGAGATGCCATCGCTCCGATACCGAAAGCGCCGGATTCCTGCGCGTGCAGTGCCATGCGGTGGCTGTCCTTTATGCAGGTGGCCCCAACATGGACGATTACTTTGAATCCTTCCGGGGCGACTGCGATCCACTTCTCCGTCAGCTTCATACGCTCCTCTACCGTCAGCATATAGCCCTCACCCGAGGAACCGTTGATAAATACGCCGATCAGTCCGTTTTTTTGCAGCATGGCGGCATAATCTGCTATGGGGCCGAGATCTACGACGATGGCCAACTTGCTGAAATCGGTTCCCAAGCTTCCGGCATCGGTGGAACTACCGAGCATCAACGTGACAGCGTATCCGGCAAAAACTCCCATCATGTTCATGATACCGTACGCTGTGGCGCGGTATTTTTGCGGAACAATCTGGCAAAGTATCGGCATGTTGTTTGTGTCGAACATTCCGAAACCGATGCCGAAGAGCATGGCTGCGCCGATCAATCCTGTGTAGGAATGTCCGAAGCCCAACAATACGAGCGAAGGAATAGTCAGGGCTAAACCGATAGTGCTCGTGTAAATACGTCCCCGGATGTTTTTCTGCACCCATCGGTCGGAGAGCGGCCCTCCGATGAGCACGCCGATAAACGAGGCTATAGCGATGGAAATGGTGGCCATGGGCCCGGCTTTTGCCATTTCAATTCCCAGATTCTCGGAAAACAGTGTCGGCAGCCAGTTTTTGGTTGCCCAACCGGGAAAACTCGGAGCCATAAAGTAGAAAAGCATGACCCAGAAAGAAACTGTACCCAGAATAATGCCGAATGACCGGAAAACAGATTCCTTTTTGATCAACGCTCCTTGCGGGTCGGCTTTCAATCCGGCTGTTGTAGTACCCGCGTGGCCCTCCTTGTCGTGCAGCAGGAAAATAAGCAGCACGGCGTATATAATTCCGACAATTCCGAACCAGTGGAAAACGGTATTCCACGAATAATTGGCAGCAATGGTTGCTCCAAACCCACCCAATGCCTGACCGGTATAAAGTCCCGACATGTGAATCCCGATGGCCAGCGACCGGGTTTTCGATGTGTGAAAATCGGCAATCATGGCCAACCCCGTGGGCAGGTAAAGTGCTTCGCTGACACCCATCAGCGCACGCAGCCAGTACACCTGCTGGAAAGTTTGCGCGTAGCCTAATCCGTACGTTACGGCAGACCACACAAACAAGCTTCCTACAATCAGCCACTTGCGGTTGATGCGGTCGGCGATTATTCCCGCTACAGGGCTCATTAAACCGTAAATGAGCAGGAAAATACCCATTACCCGTCCGAAATTCTCGGCGATGGCCAGTTCTTTAATGTCCAATTGCATGGACGATTTCATGGTGGAGAGCATCTGGCGGTCGAGGTAGTTCAGTAACGCTACAAACCACAGCAATCCGACGAGTATCCACGGATAGGCTTTGTTATCTTTCATACTTTATCTCTCCTTTTACGGTTACCGGTGCACGAACGCCGGGTTTCAGTTTCACCGGAATGGGTTGACGGGCCTGTATTCCTATCCGAGATTTCAGAAGATGACCCTCTTGCCGAGCCTCCGGACGTGTGCCACCATCTCCGGGTGTACTTTATCGGTTCCGGTATGGATTCAGGGTGCGTCGGGAAATACTTCGGTACAGATTTCCTCCGTCAACCGCTTCAGTGTTTTCATTCCCTCGGGAGATTGCATGTCGTTCCCGATGGTCCGCACAAAGGCAGCACTGCGGGTACATAATCTTTCTTTATGGCAGAACAAGAAAGAAACAGCAAAGAAAACAGTAGCGGGAAAGGGCTAACTCTGATCATCCGTTTATTGGTATTTGGTGTTCCCCAAAAAGTTATGGGTTTGCGGAGATGCAGAGGCGTGTGTAGATCAATCAACTGTACGTTATTCATAAGCTGGGTCTTGTCGATTCTATCCACCGGATGAGAAAGGATATTAATTAAGGACCCAAAGATAGCGATAAATAATTACCTCCATCCTTGGGCTCAACTTAATTTATGATATATTCAGTATCCAGGTATTTCCTTACCCTTTTTTTGATTTCAACCAATACCTTTCGATGTCTTCCAGTGATTTGCCGGCTGTTTCTGGCATCAGTCTCCATACAATTAACATATAGGGGAGGCACATAAAGGCGAAAAGGAAGAAAGTGCCGGCAGGAGTAAGTGTATCGAGCATCCAGGGTGTAAGTTGTCCAATGAGGTAGGTTCCTATCCAGAGCGATAATCCTGCGATAGACATAGCCGTGCCACGGATTTGGGTGGGGTACATCTCCGAGAGGAATACGAAGATAACGGCACTGATAGATCCGGCAGTAAAGAAAATGTAGAGCAAAAAGCAAACCAGCAAGAAGATGCTCGACAGTCCTAACGATTCACCCGTCATGAAGTAAAAACCAATCATGAGAAGTGATATGATCATGCCGGAAACTCCAACATATACCAGTTTTTTACGTCCAATCTTATCGATGATCAGGAGTGCCAGTACACTTGTTCCCATATTTACCATGCCGATAAGCGATTGGTAGAAAAGGGAGTCTCCGCTGGAGAGGCCACTGGTTTCAAAGATGGAAGGCCCGTAATACAATACAGCATTCACACCCATAAATTGGCCCAGCATAGCAATGGCAACACCGATGATTACTGCGCGGAAGATACCCGGAGTGAGCAATATTTTCCAGTCTGATTTTCTTTCTGATTGCAACATCGATTTCGTTTCGTTGATTTGATGTGCGATAACCGAAGTGTCGTTGTAAATCTTGGAAAAAATAGAAATGGCTTTGCTTTCCAGGTTTTTTACAAGTAACCACCTGGGGCTTTCCGGGATTAAAAAGATGATCAAGAAGAACATTAATGCGGGTACTGTTTCAGCACCAAGCATACCCCGCCAGACTTCAGTGCCAAATATCTTCTGAAATAACGCATTGTTGGACGAGAAACCTACCGAAAAATTGAGTAAGGAGTAGTTCATCAGGTAAGCCCCGAGAAAACCTACGGTTACCGCAAGTTGGTATAGCGATACCATGCGACCCCGGTGTGATGCGGGTGAAACTTCAGAGATGTAGAGTGGGCATACGATGGAGACAATCCCGATACCTATCCCGCCGACAATGCGATAAAGCACTAGCTGGTCGAGGCTGGACGAAATGGCACAGCCCACAGCAGATAGCGTGAAGAGGATGGCAGAGAGGATCATGGTTCTTTTTCGACCAAAGCGGTCGCTCAGCGCCCCGGCAAAAAGTACACCTATGATTGAACCTACCAAGGCGCACCCAACATACCATCCACTCTGCAGCGAAGTGAGTGAAAATTGGGTTGAAACCTGCGAAACAGTACCGGAAATTACCGCGGTATCGTACCCGAACAGAAAGCCGCCTAAAGCCGCTACAACCGAAAGGAAAGTGACATAATAAAGGTTATTTGTTTTTTGCATTGTTTCGTTATCTTGAAAAGAGAAGTATTTCAAAGCGAGAAAGTAAATGATAGTGTCTTTTTAAAAAAATAGCAACAAATGCTTGTTTTATATGATGCTATTTTAATTTCCAGTGAATTGTAAAGATATTTAAAATTTTGGTGAAGTTATCCTTTCAAACGACGGTGTACCGTTGTTGACGATTGGCCATCCGTCGTCAGACCAATTCACCTTATCAAGCATCAATGCTCGCTGGTTTACCCCATCTATTTGAGCTAAATTTGCATTGTTTAGCATTGCATGATATAAAATCCAATCATTTCCTTCTTTGTCGGTAATTATCCTGGAAGCATGTCCGGGTCCGATAAACACTGAATTTCCTCTTAAAACTGTTGTTCCTGCGCCATTTACTTTAGCTAAATTTTTACCTTTCTGATCAAAATATGGCCCTTTTAGAGAAGTTGAACGGCCAACCAACATATGATAGGTAGAATGGATTCCAGCGCAACAACCTCCCCTTGAGCCAAAGAAATAATAATAATTACCCCTTTTGTGGATGACAACACCTTCAAAATCTGATGCAGCAATCTTTACGATCTCTGCCAAATTTGCAACAGATTTCGCATCTTCAGAGAGTTCAGTAACGTAGATACCCCATTTTGATTGAATTGAATTGTTTCTATAACTCCCCCAAAACAGGTATTTTTTTCCATTTTCTTCATAATAAAATGGATCAATGGAATTTCTAACATCAATCTCACTGGACAAAAAAAGCTTTCCCAGATCATTGAACGGCCCTTCTGGCCTATCTGCAATTGCCAGCCCAATTCCGGGATCCGGGTCACCCCATGTGGAATAGGAATAGTAGAGGTAATATTTCCCATTGACATAATTGATATCGGGAGCCCATAAACCCGCACTGGATTCGGCTTTCCAGGTAGGTTTAGAATTAAAGGCATCTCGAATATAATTCCAGGAAGTGAAATTGTCGGATCTTACAATGGCGACCAAATGGGATTGCTTATCAGTATGCCAGTAATCAGCGGTACCGTAGGCGAAAAAATTTCCTGAAATCGGATCTTTGATAAAGGTTGGATCAGCCAGTATGGGCTTAAATACCGGATTAACATAAGAGGCGAGAATTACAATACTGAAAGGGTTTGATTCTCTATTTCCGTTATAAACTTTGATATTTACTGATCCCGTCTGAAGTAATGATGGTATCTTTACCCGAATTTCAGTGGAGGTTATATCAATTAGGTTGGCTTTTGTGCGTCTCTTCTCTTTTTCAAAAAAAACAGTAGACGCATTGTTGAAGTTTCTACCTGAAATTTTAATTGTATCATTCTCAATGCCTTCATCTTTTGAAATAGTTGTTATTACCGGTGTTGATAGTGTGTAAGTGAAAGTTATGGAATTGGACGTGAGTGCTCCATTGTAAACCCTTATAATTACACTGTTTTGACCTGTAGGAACAATTACTTCAATCTCCGTAGTTGTGAATCGAACAATGGTTGCTTTTTCGCTTCCAAACATCACTACTGAGAAAGAACTAAATCCGTTGCCGGATAGAATGACTTTATCACCTTCCGCTCCTTCATTGCTGGATAGAGAAGTAATCTTGGGTATGATTTCATTATCTGCAGGTGTTTTATATTCTCCGGATTGACATGAAATCACACAGAAAAAAAGCAGGTAAAAAAAAGTGTTTAAAAACAATTTCACGGTGTTTTTTTGCATTTTTATTTTGTTTGATGAAGCATTTCTAATTTTAATTTTTCATGGTACTTGCCGATATCAGATGTTTCAGTCAGTCGCCATAAAGAAGTATTCATTTCTCTCATAGATAGAATTGATACAATCCATCCCTGTGTCCAGCCTGACTCGATTGCCCACGCACCCCAACCGGCATCAGCGTTAGAACCCCAATGTTCAAATTTTTCGTAATCAAATGCACGCATCCACCCTCCGTCTACCTCTGGATGTTTCTCGGATTTCACTTGTATTCTCGATAAAAATCGTGCGAGGCGATTAACAGCTTTATCTAATTCAGGATCGTTTAAAACGTACGATGCCTCGTGTAATCCCAAAAATGCAAAATTGGTGGTGTAGAGAAGATCTGAAACAGGATCACCGTTTTGTGCAATCAAGGAGGCTTCATTGCTCCCGTATGCCTCATTGGTTTGTGGTGGTGGATATTTACCCATTTCGATACTTCCAAGTTCTTCTCTGATGGCTCCGCTGCTATCCTGTAATGCAAGGATATCGTATACAACAGTGCGTAACATTTCCCTGTTTTCAGCTGTGTTTTTTACACGAACCAACCATGACAGGGGGAGCAGCATCCTCGCTTTTTCCTGAGCCAGTCCATTTGTCCATACTAACTTGTTCGGATAGTTTTCCATAAGTATGTTGATCCCTGTCTCTGCTTTTTCCAAAAACATTTTATCTCCAGTTGTATGGTAAGCCCATAAAAAACAAGCCCACAGATATGATTCGAAATGAGGACTCAGGTTGATGATATCACGTTCAAAGTAATGTTCCCATCCATTTGCTGTGAATTGTGCCAGATCGATTCTGTCACCCCGGAACCCATTTATGCCGGTAGTTCTATATAGAGCCAGTAAGGATCTCATCAATTTTTCATCCCATCTGTCTGTTTGTAAAATTGCTGATGTTGTAAGGGATGCAAGGATAAAGCGTGCGTTATCGTCGCCATAGCTGGCCTTGTACCAGTTGTGGTTGCTTATACCCCATGGTATCAGTCCATATGCGGGGTGATTCGGGTCTCCATATTCATTTTTCATGGCTGATGAGTCGAAAAGATAGAAATCGATCAGATTCTGGGCAATTCTTTTCAATTCTTTATTGTTCAATACCTCACCCGATACTGCGTGAGCCATTGCTGTTTCGCTTACACAATCGCCTCGTACAATAATTCCTATCGGTTGACTGCCTTTGTCATTGATTTCTGAGAAGATACATTCCAGACTACCTTTACTGCCATCGCCCAACAGAATGTCTTCACTCCATTCGATTCGTTCAATTCCTGAATCGATCAGGCTTTGCAAGGAGTCAGCACATGACCCGGCAACAAGCATTTTAGCGTTTGAATACCAATCAATCCCCCGTTGGATACTTTTTATTTGAAAATTTCGAGGTAGCTTTTCCTTTTTCTTGTAAGTCACCGTTACTTCAGGCTCCCAAACCGGTTTTTTTATTTTTTCTCCGGGAAGAACATATTCCAGTATCTTTTCCCATATAGCTCCCCATGTTTGTTGAGGGGCATATCTTCCTGATACAAAATTGCTGAAACTTGTTGTTGAAATCAATAGTTGGCTATCGGGGATTTCGAATAGCAATGGGTCTGTCTTAGCAGGTAGTCCATAGATGGCAGAATCGAATCCGGCAACTTTGGCTGCTACAATATGCGTTGACTCAATCTGGGATGATGTGGAAATATAATGTAATCCGTTTATTCCAAGAATACTTTGGTTCTCAGGCATATGCTCGAAAAATTCGGAACTAACGACGGCGCGCAGCTGCGATGGTTTCACAATTTCTCCAAAAACAATCCCGGGAACATACGAGGGAAACTCGATATAGGCATGCAGTTTTTTTTTCAGTATGATTGAATATACCGCCTCCTCAATTTTCACCTTTTCTATTGGGTATGCACCCGAAAGTATTAGCACCCCATCTCCGGTTTTTGCTTTCAACAGATGCGTTTCAATGTCAGTAGATGGATATACCTTTACATCGATTCCTCTCTTGATAATTGTGATAATATCACTTGTTTTGTCAGATGTAAATATATGAAGAGTCCCCTTATTTCTGCCTGTTGATGCATTCGTCATCGTGATTGTGCATGTTAAAAAGATAAGCATGCATAAGCTGATTAGTCTCCCTGTTTTTACACTCATGTTTGTCAAATCTGATTTTTTGGGTTGAAAATAAACGGATCCGAAGTAATTTCCTATCACAACGGATCCGTCATTTAAATTTAATACTCAATTCTTGATATCATTCCAGGTTGTTTATAGATCATCATTTCACCCATGGCAATTCTAATGTAGACGCCGCCCCACTGTACATGAAGTTTGTATATTTCGTGTACTAAAAAACGAATGTAACGAACTTTATGTTTCTCCGGATTGATGTTATATCGTATGCTCGGACGATTGAAATCATCTGTATCGCACATGGCAAGGTTATGCCAATCGTTTTGCCATTCTCCAGGTATGGTGGTAGCCCAATATGAATCGGGTTTGCCTGTCATCAAATCACCGCTCCCCCAAATTTCAAACTTCTTTGGTGCCTGAGAATAATCTTCCCATCCAGTAAACTCTATAGCAGATATGGGCGTGGCTCTTCCTAAATCAATTGTAAAGGAAACGGGGTATTCGTAATTGTTCTGAGCATTACCGCCATTTACAGGATCAACATCAGGCCTGGCCGTTATCCATACGTTGTTGTTACTTCCATCAAACAAGTTGTAAAAACCATATCCACTACTATGTTGGGTTGTGTTATCGAAAGGTATGGTTGTGACTTGCCTGCAGAGACTGTGATCGATTTTCTCAAAGACATTTTCAATAGGATAATCCACAATTATTTTTATCTTTTCCGTTTTAGACACTGTATCTGTTACAAGGGTATTGTTAATGATAGGGAAATATTTCATTGTGAATTCAAAATCAATCGTGGTCGGAGAAGCGATATCAGGGATGATCACATGCTCGTTATTGGAATTTCCGGAATAAAGTACTTCCGATACCGACTCGTTGTTGATGGTGTAGGTGCAACTCATTTTACCTGTGTATCGTAAGAAAGAGTTTCCGAGTAGATTACTCCATTTTATGATCAAATCTTCATCCTGTATACTGGATGTGGGTTTAACGGTGGTAACACTTTCAACAAAAGTTGATATGTACGATTGAGAGTATGGCCTCAGGAAAATGGTGCTGCCCACCGATTTATTGCCGAATTGATCGACTGTGTATACAGTGAACTCATATCCTCCCCCCGATGACAAATTCTCAATCGTATAATCCGAAACAAGGTGATCCGTCTCCACAAAAAGGCTGTCTCCATATTCAATACGTATTTTACTTGCCACCTTGTCTGTCGGATTTATCCACGAGAGTTTCACTTTTTCAATTCCGATTTCTCCGTGCAGATTACTGATTCTGCTGGAATATCTCAAACCGCTGTCATAATTTTCATATGTCTCCAACGAATCAACACAGGATGACATAAAGCCAATTGCAACGATAGCGAGTATAAAAAATTTAATCTTTTTCATTGTTCAATAATTAAAAATCTTTTTCTTCAATACCGAAAAGCGTAATTTCAGATAATGTTGCATATTGATCACCCATACCGAAAGTCTCAATACCTCTGAATTCCAGATACCTAAATTCTGGCGTAAAACGCGGATCATCTTCATAAATCAGAAATTCATGCCCTTCTCTGGCTTCTTCGTACGCTGTCGTTTGATTGGCAGGTTTCAGTATAGTTGCTCTTCTGACTCTTTCCCAGTTTATTTTGTCATTGCTAATCCATATTTCAAAAGTCTTTACATTTTGACCGTTGTAGTAGTATGGCTGTATTTGCCAGTTGGATTCTCTTTGCCAGACCTTTACTTTGCTGATTTTTACGCTTCTCCCCAGATCAATGAAATAGGAAAAAGGAAAACCCTTGGATGAATAGAAATAATTGAGGTTATTTTCCATCACATCGTCAATCATATCATCCCAAAATTTTGTAATACGCCCCTCCTGAAAAAGGAGATCTGCGTTTTCCATTCCTTCCGGAAGTTCATCATTGGGTATATAGTCCCACGTTGATTTATCCAATTTGTAATCAACCAACGGAATAAAGGATCCCAAATTAACCTTAGCGCTTAAATTTCCATAACGATCTTTTAAATAGGCAGCAAACAGGTATTCTTCATTTGCCAGGTTTCTGATCCACATCTCGTTCATTCCTTCCAACATGCTATATTCGGTCTGTACCACGGTTTTATCCTTAGTTGTAATCTCTAAAACCACTTGAATCCAAAGCCCGGTTTCATTTTCCCAGGACAATTTTGCAGATGAGAAGCTGGGAGATATCTGAAAGGTATTCAGAATTTCTGCCAAAGGTGATCCTTCTGTTCGAATCTTCAACGTATATGGATCGGATGTAACTCCTTCAAAATTCACACAATATAACTTGACAGCATGCTCTTCAGAATCATCAAATCCGTCAATTACGATTGAATCAGAGTAAAATGAAGAAGCTCTGGTGATCACTTTACCTGTATTTAACGCATATTCTGCTTTGACGAAATGAATGCTTTCATCGTCGGGTATATCATAATAAATCACTCCTCCGCCACTCAACGGTTTAAATTGGGCGTTTTGTATCGGTTTCGGCTTTACGACAGTATTATCTCTGCTTTCATCTGCGCAGGAGGCCATCACAAACATGAGTGTCAACAATATGTATATTGAATTTTTCATATCTTGTATATTTTTTATTTTACCAGCCCGGGTTCTGAACCAGGTTTGGATTTGCATTCAGTGTTGAAATAGATAAAGGTGTAAAATAATCTCTCGGAGTAACCCAGTTTCTTACCTGTAAAGTGACGGGTAGATAGAAATTTTCCGCATTTTGCTGGAAACTGTTCCAGCCTTGTATTGGTTTGGAAAAATATTGATCTCCTTTTTTCCATCTTCTTACGTCATCATACTGATGCCCTTCAAAAGAGAGTTCTATTGCTCTTTCCTGCTGTATGATCTCTCTCATGCCCTCTTTGGTCGAATGTTTCCCCGGATTTTTCACAATTTCCGCATTACTCCAGATTTCCTGAATTGTTGGAAGTCCGCTACGTTCTCTGACATCATTTAGGTATTTGTATACTTCCTCCGTTGGCCCTGAATATTCATTGACCGCCTCCGCATACATCAAATAGAGATCAGCAAGACGTATTACAGGGTAGGGATAATGGACGATTCGCTGCCATTGTAAGTTCTGGCTTTCCGGATGTACCCATTTTTTTATGGCAATACCTGATGGATAAAACTCACCATTCAAAGAGACATTTCCACCACCGGGTGTTTCGTTAAATCTCATTCTCATATTATATTTAGTCCCGTATGTTCTCCATATGGATCGATCCGTTGCAATCCAGGCATAAAAACGGGGTTCCCGATTTAGATATTGTTTGGAAATGACTTCCTGATCGTCCGGTATCAAATAACCTTTGTGGTAATCATCCATCGGTACATTTACGATACTATTTCTGTTTTCGTAATCAAAAGTCTTATCTTCTTCTATAGGAATACCATTCTTAGTGTAAAACTGCTCTGTAATGTATTGTGAGGCAGAAAGGTAATTGTAGGAATAACGCCAGTTATTTGGGTATTCAATGTTAAATACCTGGCATGCGGATTGCATGGTGCCGGTACCGGTCGTGCTCACATTTGAATATCCCCAGACCAATTCACTGTTCCATGCATCAACAATGGAAAACCGGTTATTGTAGGCAAATTCCATAATCTTTGAGGTTTTAGCATCTTCTTTGTCAAATTCGTAAATTGGTTTTTGGTAAATGTACAGTTTCACATTCGCTGAATGTGCCGCATCAATCGCACTCTTTAAAGCTTTAGCCGCTTCACCCCATCTTTCATGATCGTATTTAAGATTGAAAAACGGCTTTCCGGTCTTTGGGTCAATAAAATTGCTGTAATACTCAGAATTTCCATTGAAAAGAGGACTTGCCCAGTAAACCATAACCTTGGCTTTCATGCTTTTGACAATTACCTGGTCTATTTGCCCCACTTGGCTTTTCATTCTTCTAACCGGCAAATTGTTTGTAGATTCATCCATTAAATCGACTATATATTGAAAGACTTCGTCAACGGGTGATCTGAATTGATGAACCTCATCCTGAGAGGCATTAATATCCATTTCGTCGTCCGCAATCACAATCGGACCATAGTTTTTTAGTAAGATAAAATGCAGATAAGCCTTTATAAACTTCACCTGAGAAATATAGTCTTCGTAATCACCCGGCTCCAGATCAGGCACCTCTCTGATATTATTTAGAAAGATATTGCAATACCTGATTCCTTGATATAAGTTTCGGGAACCACCTAACCCTCCATTCCAATATGAATAGTATGGATTATCAACATTCTGATCACCCATCATCACCCTGTTTGAAATGAAAACATCGGTTCTAAAGTTCCATTTAGTGGGTGCAATATATTCATTGCCAAGAGTTAGTGATGTTAGGTAATGATTGTTGAAAACATCAGGGATGTAAGAATAACAGGTGGCCAATGCCTTTAATGTTTTTTCTTTGTTCTCAAACATTTTATCTATTGTCGCTGTATTATCGGGGACAATATTTAGGTAGTCTCCGCAGCTGGTTGCTGAAAGTACCAGGAAAAACGGCAATATGAGTGTTCTTATATATTTTTTCATCGTTGTGATTATTTTTAAATAATTAAAAATCCAATTGTAAGCCTACGTTATAGGTTCTTTGGATTGGATAGCCCAATCCATTGCTACCCATCTCCGGATCCCATAATTTAAAAGGTGAAAGGACAAATAAATTGTTTCCGTTTGCAAATATTCTGAGATTCTGAACTTTCATGCTTTGCAATCTCTTACGATTGAGCGTATATCCAATTTCCAAATTTTTTAATCGAATAAAATCTCCTTTTCTTAACCACCAATCGGAAAGTTGAATATTGTTACTTACAGTTGTGGTTGATAGTCTGGGCCAGAAAGCATTAGGGCTAGGATTATCTTTAGACCAATAGTTATCTGAAATTACTTTGAGTATATTCCTGTTATCCCTGAATGGTTCGATCCAAGTGGGTTGAATAAAGAAGGAAGATTTTGCTGATCCCTGGAAAAAGAAAGACAAATCAAGTGCTTTATGGCCAACTGAAACCCCAAAGCCATACAATATTTCAGGTACTGTGGGAGGGCCGATTGGAACCTGATCGTTTTGATCAATTTTTCCGTCATTGTTGATGTCAACATAGCGCAGATCTCCTACCTTGGGAGCAACACCAAAGGATTGAGTAGGATAATTTTCAATCTCAGCTTCATCTACAAATATGCCTGCTGCCTTATAACCCCACTGCTGATTGACCGGATAGCCAATTCTCGATAAATAGGGATACCGATAGTAAGGTTCGGAATAGACCAACACTTTGTTTGTGGCGTAAGTAAAATTGGCACGTCCCTGGATCCAGGTATTCGTTCTTTGGTTGAAAAAATGGTTTACATCGAGCGAAGCATCCAGGCCGTGTGATTTCACTTCTCCAATATTTCCACTTGGATTGGTTATCAAGCCAATTTCGGCCGGCATATCCACCCGGGTCATCAGGATCTTATTGCGATGTTCGCTGAAATAGTCGACCATCAGATTTGCCACGCCCAGAATATTCATTTCAAGACCTAAATCCCTTTTCTTCGCTTCCTCCCATGTGATACCAAAGTTTGAATATCTGTCGATAGAATACCCGGTGTATGCGTTGTTAAAGGTGTCACCAAACTGATAACTGTTACCATCGGCATTCTGATTGATGCGGGATAAATAGAAGAACCTGTCTGAAGGTGATCCAATGGCGTCATTTCCAACAAGTCCGTAAGTGAACTTAAGCTTTGCAGTTGGGAAGATTGTACTTAATGGCGACCAGAACTTTTCGTTGGAAATTGTGTAACCAACACCAAAGGATGGAAAGAAGCCAAATTGATTGTTTTTAGAGAATCTTTCCGAGCCATTATACCCGAAATTTACTTCAGCCATGTATCGCTGATCGAAGTTGTAAGTGAATCGACCTGCAAATCCCATATTCCTTCTGGGCAATGTTTGTTCAATGGTGGTGCCGGAGATGGTATTCAATTCTTCAGATTGTGTGTAGACGAGCATTCCGGACAAATCGTGCAAGTCAATTTTCTTTGTATAATTCACGGCTCCTTCAAAGTAGGTTCTGCTACTGCTATTTACGCTATTAATAGGATCATTCAATGCTTCAGTACCCTTTGAGATGTTATTTAGCACATACCTGTCATTAATTAAATCGTATGATTCAATTTCGTAATAGTAAGGAGTATATGATCTGTAGCTGCCATGGTCGCCATAGGTCCGAATATTGGCACTGGCCCTGGCTGACAAACCAGGTGTAATGAATGAAAAGTCTTGCTCAATCTGGAATAATGCAAGAATATTATTTGAAAAGAAATCCCTGTATCCGGATACCATTTGAGAGTAAGGATTGTAACCGCCCGCATGTCTCCTCCCGAAGAGGATATGTTTGGTATATTGATTGGCCTCATCCGGCTCATAGTATTTCGGGAAATCAACCGGATTGGCATTCATTACACTAGCGAATATGTCATTCCCGGACTGAATGGGGCCATTGTAACGATGAAATACGCCGTTCATCTTAAATGAGGCTTTGGTCGTTGGTGTCAGGTTTAAATTGATGTTGGATGTCAGGTTGTAACGATCAATAGAGATGTTATTGTTAAAATTGTTTCTTTTGTCAACATTCAAAATCCCGTTTTCATTGTTATAGCTTGCAGACAGATAGTATTGGGCAACTTTGCCCCCACCGTTAATATTGATGTTGTATCGCTGGTTGTAAACATAATCTGTAAATAGATCCTCATACCAGTTTACATTCGGGTAGACGTTTGCGTTCAGGTTGTTGGTAGTGCCTTCAATTTTTTGTGCACTGTAGTAGGGCGACATGGAGGGATAATCATTGAAATAGGCCTCGTTGTAGAGGTTCATGTAAGTGACTCCATTGGCTACCTCCGGTAATTTTGTTGGCATGGAAAAGGATGATTCATGCCGAAAAGATACACGAATTTTTCCTTCCCTGCCCTCTTTCGTGGTGATCAAGATAACACCATTAGCTCCACGAGCACCATACAGAGCCGTAGAAGTGGCGTCCTTCATAATAGAGAAGCTGGAAATGTTGTTTGGGTCGATGCTAGCCATATCGTTTGAAGAAATTTCAAATCCGTCCAAAAGTATCAAAGGGCTTCTTGAATATCCAAATGTTGTTACCCCTCTGATAAAGAAATCGGCGTTATCTCTACCAGGCTCTCCAGAACGTTGATAAGAAATTACACCTGATAATTTCCCGGCAAGAGATTGGGTAAGATTGCTGGAAGGAACTTTCAGTTCGGATGGATTGATGGTTGTCACCGAACCAATTACATCTGACTTCTTTTGTTTTCCGAAAGCAACCACTTGCACCTCGTCCAATAATTCACTCTGCTCCTGCATGGTAACATTAATAATGGATCTACCATTGATTGGAATGCTTTGGTCTTCCATTCCAACAAAGGAGAATGTAAGTTGATCCGTACTTTTTGCTTCAATTGAATAAATTCCATCCATATCGGTGATGACACCTTTGGAGGAACCTACGATTGTGATTGTTGTACCAGGTAAAGGCTCACCTTGAGGGTCAGTAACTACCCCTTTGACGGTAACATTTTGTGCATTCATAAAAATAGAAACACCCAAGAGCAATAAAAACAAAAAACATTTTATTGTTTGAGGTTTTCTTTTATCCGGTTCTTTCTTGACTTTTGCTAATAAATAGTTGTCTTGAAAGTTAGGAAAGCCTGAAAAAACAGACTTTGCATGGAGAAGATTAATAAAATAGATGTTCGTCATACAATTGGTTTTAATTTAAACTTTATTTGACTTTATTGAAATATTCTTAACTAAATGATTTTTTGTATGTCTTCACCTGTCACTTCAATTAGATTTGACTTTTTTTCAGCCTGATTTCTTTTAATTGATTTACAAATTGACCATACCTGGTATAATCCCCTAGGCACATGAAAACAGCCTTTCCATTTTCCGCCTTTCAAATCAAGCAACACCTCGCCCCGACGGTTGAGGTAGCCCCACCATTCGGGATGTTCCGGATCTCTGAAATGCTTCCAGGTGTAGTTGTGCACTTTTTCGAACCATACCAGGCACTCCTGTGACCCTGTTAGCTGATATCCCTTGATGAGCGATATAAGTGTCTCGATATGCACCCACCAGAGTTTCTGGTCCCATTCCAGCTGTTGGGGCGGAAATCCGTTACGGTCCATAAAGTAGAAGATACCTCCGTGTTGTTTGTCCCAACCGTAGTTAAGCATCCTCAGGGTTGTTTCCACTGCTTGGTTGATGAGTTGAGGGCGGTTGAGGCGTTTCCCCAAATCCATAATAAACCACATGGCTTCAATACTGTGTCCGGGGTTGACAAGCCGGCCGTCGAACGTGTCGGAAAGTGAACCGTCTTGGTTTACGTTTTCCACGATCAGCCCTCCCAGTTCAGGGCGTAAAAAGACCTCCATGACTTCGTGAATACACTCGTCTATGGTTTTTTTTAGGAATTCGGGATCGAGCAGATGTTCTATTTCGAGTGCAAGGTTACAGAGTATCATCGGCAGAGAAAACGATTTCAGGTTGCGTGTCCCGGCGTAAGCTTTGTTCCATTTTCCTTTGGGATTACTGCGCCTCGAGAGTACAATGTCGAAAGTCCTTTTGGCTATTTCAGCATACTCTTCGTTTCCGGTTGCCTTGCTTAGCTGTCCGAAAGCCATTGTTGCAAATGTGTACGAAAAAATATTGTAGGGCTCTATCAAGGGCTCCCCTTCGCGTGTGAGCGAGAAATACCAGTTGAGGTTGCCGTCGTGTCCATGTTTTTTCAGAAACTCGCCGCCCTGTATGGCACAATCGAGCCACTCCTGTCTTTTTTCCAGATTGTTGTATAACATGGAGAACATCCAAACCTGACGGCCCTGCAGCCATACAAATTTATCGGTATCGAACACATTTCCTTTCCGGTCGAGACAAGTGAAGTATCCACCGAACTCATGATCTTGAGATTTACTCAGCCAAAAGGGAAGCACATTGTCCAACAGTTCGGTTTTATACTGTTGTTCTAGCTTTACTAAGTCCATTTTACTATATTCTGTTGGAAAATACATTGAAATTTAAATAAAATATAATTAATAGGTTTAATAGTATTATTAATAATATTAATTGGCAAATATAAAAAAAAATTTAATAACAAGTGGATTGTTTAAATATTTTACTAAAAAGTAAAAATTTAACATTTATGCTTTGGAAATTAAAAAATACAGATGATTTTTGTGCGGGACTTTGACACATAAAAATCGATTTTTTTCATAAAAGAGGCTGTCAGTCTCTTTTTTTTGTCAAATATTATTTGTACATTTGTGGTAGATATTAGGCGATATTAAAATTTACATTATGAAACTGTCGATCAAGAAAAGTGGGAGGTTTACCTATCTCTATGCCGTAAAGGGGTTTAGGGATGACAGGGGCGTAAGCACTTCAAAAGTGGTGAAAAAGTTCGGGACGATCGAGGAACTGAAGGAGAGTCTGGACGGGGAGGATCCTGTGGAATGGGCCAGGGCGCAGGTCGAGGAGATGACGGCGCAGGAAAAATCAGGGAAGCAGGAGGTGGTTGTAAAATACAAACCGTCGGTGCGTCTGAAAAAAGACGAGCAGCACAGTTTTAATGGAGGATATCTTTTCCTTCAGAAGATTTATCACGAGCTGGGCCTTGACAGGATCTGCGCGAGGATTGCTGACAAGCACAAGTTCGAGTTCGACCTGGACGGGATATTGTCAAGGCTTATCTATACAAGGATAATGTATCCGGGATCCAAGCGTTCATCCCTTGAGGAGTCCAGGCGTTATATTGAACAGCCCGGGAGCGATCTACACGAGATATACCGCGCCCTTTCGGTACTGTCCGGTGAAAGCGACTTCATACAGTCCCGGGCGTACCGCAACAGCAAGAAGATAATCACCCGCAAAAGCGGTGTCATTTATTACGACGTGACAAACTATTACTTCGAGAGCGAGCAGGAGAACGGATTGAGGCAATACGGCCTGTCAAAGGAGCACCGCCCGAATCCCATCGTGCAGATGGGGCTCTTCATGGACATGGAGGGCATGCCCCTTGCCTTCGACATCAACCCGGGAAACACCTCGGAGCAGCTCACGATGCTTCCGCTCGAGAAGAAGCTCAACGACAACTTCAAGATATCCAGACTGGTCGTCTGCACGGATGCCGGCCTCTCGTCATACGATAACAGGAAGGCCAATGACACGGCCGAAAGGTCGTTCATCACGGTACAGTCGCTAAAGAAGTTGAAGGGGCACCTCCAGGAGTGGTCCCTCCAGCCGGAAGGATGGCACATGAAGGGATCCGGCAAGATATTCGATATCAGCCAACTCGATGAAGAGGACAAGGAAATATATAACGCGACATTCCACAAGTCCCGCTGGATAAACGAGAACGGGCTGGAGCAGAAACTCATCGCCACCTTCTCCCCAAAATACAGGGATTATCTCAGGTATATCCGCCACAGGCAGCTGGAGCGAGCCGGCAAGGCGATCGAAAAGGGGACGGCGAAACTGGGCGGCAAGCGCTCCACGGACTACAGGAGATTCATCAGTCAAACCAGTTATACCCCGGACGGGGAACTGGCCCCCCTGACCAGTTACACCCTTGACAGGGAGATGGTCGGACAGGAGGAGCGCTTTGACGGTTATTACGGGGTGTGCACCGACCTGCTTGATGAGGATACGGCCATACTCAAATATAACGGCTTGCGTTGGAAAGTGGAGGACTGTTTCAGGGTAATGAAGACAGACTTCGAGGCAAGGCCCGTGTTCCTGCAGAGGGACGACAGGATAAGGGCGCACTTCCTGACCTGCTTCCTCTCGCTGTTGATAATGAGGATACTGGAAAAGAAAGTCAACCGGGCGGGCTGCAAGTTCTCCGTCAGGGAGATCAGCGACACCCTGGCCGGAATGGACTTCTGCAGTATCCCGGGAGAAGGGTTCGTCCCCGCATACACGAGAACCACCCTCACCGACCATCTCCATGGTTCAGCCGGCTTCAGGACAGATACACAGATCATCACCAAACAAACGATGAGGAAAATAATATCTTCCACCAGGAAAAACGATGAAAAAAAATTATAGACCGTTTTTGTGTACCACAAAGTTGATGTTTTAAAAAGCTCTCAAAACACCTATACGACGGGCTTTGGCCAAATTTAACTGTCAAAGTCGGGTTATTAATAACTTAAAAATGAGTCCACTCCGAAAAGTCGGAAGGACAATTTAGTTGATAATATTTTTGCACAATAAATTTTATAAAGCAGGTGAAATTCACCCAAAAAGTTCTTTG
>JALHIE010000146.1 GCA_022840285.1 Porphyromonadaceae bacterium | reverse complement strand
AGAACCAATGCGATCCAGGGATCTACACGCATAGCCCCTACGAACAGAAGGAGAAATACTGTTAAAAAAAATAGAAAATAATGGTATGTGCGGGATTTTTGAGTCATATTCAAAGGTAAATATATTCTTTGATTGAAGAAAATAAGTCGTTGCGTGAAAATTTTTGGTGTTGGCATAAAATCTGCTTTACTTTGCCTGCTCGTTTTTATTGTTAGGTTATGAAGAAATCTGCCTGTATTCTTGTTGTTTTATTATCTTTTGTGCAAGTGCAATTGCTTAGGGCACAGGACACATTGTATGTGGACCTGGAAACTGCTTTAAAAATCGCACTCTCAGAGAGTCCGGTCATCCGTATTGCAGACCGTGAGGTGGTACGCGCCCTGTATGCACGTAAAGAAACCCAGTCCGGACTCTGGCCAAAAATTTCGGCCAGTGGTGTGTACAACCGCACCCTTAAAAAGCAGGTTATGGTGTTTGATTTCGGAGGAACGCCCACCGAAATCTCTGTGGGGACGGATAACAACTGGATGGGAGGTGTAACCTTATCACTCCCGCTGGTGGCTCCTGCCTTATGGAAGACGGTACAGCTATCTGCTCTGGATATTGATCTTGCCGTGGAAAAAGCGCGTTCCGGCAGGTTAGCTATGGTCAGCGCGGTTAAACAAGCCTATTACTCCCTTCTCCTGGCTAAGGATTCCTATGTGGTGCTTAAGAAAAATTATGACAACGTGGCTCTAAACACCAAAACCGTTACCGATAAATATGCACAGGGGATGGCTAGTGAGTTTGAAAAACTCCGTGCCGAGGTGGCCCTTAAGAACCAGCGCCCGAACCTGCTGGCCTCTGAAACAGCTATAGAGCTGGCAGCTATGCAACTAAAAGCCCTGATGGGACTTGATATTGAGTATCCGGTGGTCTTTGCAGGCTCCCTGATCCAATATGAAGGTGAAGTTACTACAGTGGGTTTGTCCTCCACTAATGGATTTTCTCTGGAAAAAAATACTGACCTGATGCAGCTTGACATCCAGAAGCAACAGATGGAGCTGGCTATGAAGATTGCAAAAGCATCTTTTCTGCCAACCCTTAGCCTTTCGTCCAACTATCAGTATTCATCCATGAACAATGATTTCAGGTTCTCCAATTATAACTGGTACCCCTATTCCACGGCTTCGCTTGCACTGAGTATCCCGTTGTTCAACGGATTAAAGAGACAACAACAAATCCGGCAAAGCAAACTGAGTCTGGAAACGCTGGATGACAGCCGTGTCAATTCGGAAAGGACACTCCGCCTGAACGTGAGCAATTGCCTGAACCAGATGAGCAATGCAGTAGAATCGCTATCTTCAAACAAAGAAAACGTATCCATGGCAGAAAAGGCTTATTCCATAAGCTGCAAACAATATGAGGTTGGGATGGGAACGTGGCTGGACCTGAGTGCTTCTGAACTGGCCCTGACACAAGCACGCCTTGCCTATCACCAATCGGTATACAACTACCTTTTCTATAGGGCAGAATTGGAAAAAATAACAGGAACAAGTAATTATCAAAATCAATAACACATGAACACATATAGGTTAGTCAGCCTGGTCACAGCCGTCGTACTTCTCACAGGATGCGGTTTAAAAACTGATAAGCAACAGGATGTTGCCCAGGAAAAGATCGTTGTCAGGGCTGCCGCTGTTACCCTGGAAGAAGTGCCCCGGATCAATGAATTCACAGCTACGGTACAGGCAAATATCATCAACAATATTGCACCGCAAATGGCTGCCCGCATCAAGAAAATCTATGTAGAGGTGGGCGATTTTGTTTCAAAAGGACAAGAACTGGTGCAGATGGACGATAACAACCTGGAGCAGGTCCGTACACAACTGGAAAACATGGAAGTCTCTTTCAGCCGTGTGGATGAATTATACAAAGTGGGCGGCGTGTCCCGTTCCGAATGGGATGCACAGAAGACTGGCCTGGAGGTTTTGCGTACCCAGTATAGCAACCTGGTGGAAAACACACAGCTGGTAAGCCCCATAGACGGAGTAATCACCGCCCGTCATTACGACAGCGGAGATCTTTTTGGTATGAGCATGCCCTTGCTGGTAGTAGAACAGATCTCCCCGGTAAAGCTACTGATCCATGTTTCGGAATCGTTCTTCACAAAAATCCGTAAAGGGATGGAGGTGGAAATTCGTCTTGACGTTTATCCGGGCGAGTTATTCAAAGGCAGGGTTTCGATCGTTTACCCAACCATTACTGCTGCTACCAGGACTTTTCCGGTAGAGATAGTCATCCCCAACGTCAACAGGAAAGTCAGACCCGGGATGTTTGCCCGTGTATCCATTGATTTTGGAGCAGAACCGTGCCTGCTCGTTCCGGACCAGAGTATCATCAAACAGCAGGGCTCGGGAGAGCGATACGTATATGTGTACAAAGATGGAAAAGCCCAATACAGGCTGGTTGAACCGGGCAGAAGGCTGGACTCTTATTATGAATGTCTGTCGGGCCTGGAAGAAGGGGAGACCGGTTTGAACAGACTTACCAACGGCGCTGCTGTTGAACTTGCTAATGAATAAAGGAACATTATGAGTATATATCAATCGGCAGTAAGAAAGCCGGTCACAACTGCCCTTATCTACGTAGGTCTTGCCGTTATCGGGATATTTTCGCTTTCAAGGCTATCGGTGGATTTTCTGCCCAGTATGAGTGATAACACCATTTTGGTCATCACCACCTATTCCGGCGCAAGTGCCGCAGATATTGAGAACAACGTGACCAAGGTGCTGGAAGGCGCATTGAGCAGTGTAAGTAACCTGAAACATATCACAACCAGCACCAAGGAAAACTCTTCGCTTGTGGTGATGGAATTTGAGTATGGTATAGACATAGACCAGGCAACAAACGATGTAAGGGACAAG
>JALHIE010000145.1 GCA_022840285.1 Porphyromonadaceae bacterium | reverse complement strand
TTACTTTTGAGAATAATAGAAAACTAAAAAAACATGTCTGATAATATGACGGTTGGAAGTCAAGCAAAATTAAAATCAGTTTTTATCGGACGGCAATGTTTCATAAATGTAAATGTACAATGATTAAGCTAATGTAGCGCAGGCAAAAAAACAACTCTTTTGCAAACTTTGGATTGCAGGGCTGGCTTGCAGCGGTTTGCAAATGTGTTGTTTTGTGCGGTTGGGTTTCTTTTGTCTTTGCGGGGGGGAGAGAAAAAACAAAATAAATTACCCTCAATATGCACTGACCTTTTTACGAAGCACCAAATCAATAAATTTTTCTTTCTATTAATTAATCTTTTATTTCAAAGCATCGAGTTTTGTCTTTTTACACTTGCATACAACGTTTTGGCGCTTGGCGCAGTGGCGGGTTTCGGAGCACAAAACTGTCAATACACCACAAAAGTTGATGCGAGGTACAATGTTCAATTAACCACGTCACCCGCCATTGAGCCAAACGCCTGTTAGCGGTTCGTGCTTCTTTTCTGCGTCTATGTAACTTGATTTTCTCATGTCAGTCGTCTTTTTAATAGCTGTGCATTTATTGCTACTACAATAGTGCTTAAACTCATCAAAACAGCACCAATTGCAGGACTTAACATAAATCCCCACTTGTATAATACACCTGCTGCTAAAGGGATTGCAAGTATATTATAACCCGCAGCCCACCAGAGGTTTTGTATCATTTTATTATACGTAGCCTTACCAAATAATATCAGGTTGGCAATGTCTTTTGGGTCGGAGTTTACAAGTATAATGTCTGCTGTTTCTGCTGCCACATCTGTTCCTGAACCAACAGCAATTCCCACATCTGCTTGTGCCAGTGCAGGTGCATCATTCACTCCATCGCCTGTCATGGCAACATATTCCCCTTTGGTTTGTAATTCTTTTACTTTCTCTAATTTATCGTGAGGTAATACGTTGGCTATGTAGCCGTCCATTTTCAATTCATCACACACTTTCTTGGCTACTTTTTCATTGTCCCCAGTAAGAAGCAAATTTTTAATGCTTGCTTCTTTTAATATTTGAATGGCTTCAAAAGAGCTTTCCCTAATTTGGTCAGAGAAGGTAAAATATCCTGCTACTTCTTTGTCAATCAGAATATAAACAACTGTTCCTGTAAAATCATTGGTTGTATCGGTCACGCTAATGTTTTGTTCTTTCAGGTAATTTGGTCCGACTACTTTTATTTCTTTTCCTTCCACATTTCCTTCTAATCCTTTTCCAGGCAAGTAATTGAAATTTTCTGCTTTTGGAATTTTGATTTTCAATTCCTTTACTTTTCGCAAAAAACCCGCAGCGATATAATGTTCAGAATGTTGTTCAACACCTGATGCCAAACGGAGTAACTCGTTTTTATCAAATCCATTACCCAATACCTTCACTTCCTGCAATTCATGAGAACCTTTTGTAAGTGTTCCTGTCTTGTCGAAAATAATGGTTGTTATCAATCGAGCATTTTCAAAAGCAGTTCTGTTGCGAATGAGCAAACCTTTTTGTGCAGAAATGGATGTTGAAATGGCAACCACCAAAGGCACTGCCAAACCTAAGGCATGCGGGCAGGAAATAACCATTACCGTAACCATCCTTTCCAATGCAAATACAAAAGGAAACCCTAACAGCAACCAAACAACAAACGTAATGACACCACCGCCCAGGGCAACGAAAGTCAAAACCTTTGCGGCACGGTCGGCAAAGTTTTGTGTCTTGGATTTTATTTTTTGTGCATCTTCAACGAGTTTCACTACTTTGTTTAGGTAACTGTCTTTTCCAATGCTTACCACTCTAATGGTTAAAGACCCATTACTATTTACTGCCCCACCTATTACTTTGCTGTCTTTTTCTTTCTTTACAGGTTTGCTCTCACCTGTGAGCATACTCTCGTCCACATAACTTTCCCCTTCTATTACTATACCGTCTACCGGAACTTTCTCGCCCGGCTTCACCAGTACCATATCGTCAATTTTCAATTGACTGACCGGCATATCGTGAATGTTCCCGTCCTTAATATGGTGTGCAGTGGAAGGCATCATTTTTACGAGCAATTCCAATGAGCGAGAAGCACCCATAACCGACTTCATCTCAAAGTAATGGCCAATGAGCATGATGTCTATCAGAGTCACCATTTCCCAATAAAAGTCCATACCCTGCAAACCAAAAGTGATAGCAACACTGTAAGCCCAGGCAACTGTAATTGCAACGCCAATCAGTGTCATCATACCAATGGCCTTATCTTTTACTTCGTCATACAGCCCTTTTAGAAAAGGGTAACCGCCATATAAGAATATGAAAGTGGAAAGAAGGGCTAACACATATTTGTCGCCTTCAAAAGTGACTTCAAATCCTAACCACTGCTGTATCATGTGCGACAAGGCAAGTACAGGAATGGATACAATCGAACAGATTACAAATCGCTTCCAAAAATCGGCAATATTATGTCCTGCGTGTTTATCGTGTCCAGAGCCACTGTGTTCGGAATGGTGGTTATGTGTGTGGGTGCTTTCGGTATGATTATGCTCTGAGTGTTCCATATTTTTTGTTTGTTAATCTATTGTTTTGGGTGTTGTTTTAGCATGACCGCTAAC
>JALHIE010000033.1 GCA_022840285.1 Porphyromonadaceae bacterium | reverse complement strand
TTTGAATGCCTTGTCAAAATGGGTTCTTTGTTTTCTCATATTACACAAAAATAAGCGTTTATGCTTAACTCTGTGTCCCGGCTAAGTTAGTAATTCCAGTTCTTTGGTTTTAAACTGCATATTATCATTAACGATAAAGGTGAGATCATCAGCTTTGTTATTACTCAGGGAAACATAGATGACCGGCATCCGCTTTCAATGGAAAGTTTCATCAGCAAGGTATCGGGCAAACTGTATGCCGACAGGGGATATGTTTCCCAAAAACTCGCAGAGATACTTTTTGTGGACGGGATTCACTTTGTGGCAAAAATGAGAAACAACATGAAAGGTTGAGAACTTCCTTTACAGGACAGAGTAATGCTTCGCAAGCGGGCTGTTATTGAATCGGTAAATGACGAACTGAAAAATATTTGTCAGATTGAACATACAAGGCACAGATGTTTTACCAACTTTATTACTAATCTGATAGCAGGTTTATTGGCTTATAGCTTTTTGCCGAAGAAACCGTCTATCAAAGTCGACTTTGTGGATGATAAACAACTGATGCTCTTTTAAAATTATATCGAACTCACGTTAAATTAGAGAAGATGCTATCGGTTCTCAATTTTCAACTCTCAATTAGGGGGTATTTCAAATACAGAACCGATATTGTTATTGATTAAAAAATCAGTTTTGTTACCACCCTTATCCAAAATCATTTCTTTCAGATAGCCGCGTGAAAAAGCATTCGCTGTTATGATACTGCAAGAGTTGTCTTTTACCCAAAATGCGTAATTAGGTGTCCATTCGCCCTGACCACGGTCATCTCTACCGACTGCTCCCGAATTGCCTGTTACAGTTATACCTCTGCATTCTGAGATCACCATCTGGCATGATTCTGACAATCCTTCCGGTACATTCTGAGCATCTTT
Organism: Porphyromonadaceae bacterium; assembly: GCA_022840285.1. Lineage (GTDB taxonomy): Bacteria > Bacteroidota > Bacteroidia > Bacteroidales > Dysgonomonadaceae > Petrimonas. The sequence goes on along the minus strand of JALHIE010000033.1, from coordinate 59,939 downwards.
TCCGTTCCGACGAAAAACGTTTCCCGTAAAAGTAGAATTACTTACCCGATACGCGCCTATAGCCGCTCCATAATTCCGGTCAAAAGCGTTGCCTGTCACATTCCAGCAGTCGCCTCCGGCTAGATGTAAGCCGTATTCACGGTTCCATTCCACCCGATTACATGTGAACATAACCGTACTGCCTCCGCCAACTTCCGTAGCAAAACCACTTTTTCCATTACCTGAAAACTGATTATCGGTCACAAATCCATCCCAACCTAAGATGCATACGCCATGACCTGCATTCCCTTTAAAGATACTATGCCGAATAATAAACAGCCATATTCTTAATAGATAGACACCATGTCCTGAGAATGAATTAACACTTACATCTTCAATGACAGGAGCATTTTCTCTTGTAGTAAATGCTTCTTTATGGTTTTGAAAGATACCGTGCTGTACTTTCTGAGCCTTTCTATTTCCACGTAAAAATACTCCCCTTATATGGCACCCGTAGGCTTCGGAAATATCCAACACACAATCAGCACTTTCACTGTCGATGGTAAGCACGGCGCCGGCATCGGGATTGTATGCCCATTGTGGCTCTGCTAATACCGTTGTATAGGGATGTACTTTTAAATTGTGACACATATAATTTCCGGAAGGGAAATAGACAGTACCTTGTACTTTCCCAGCTTCATCCAATGCTTTCTGAATAGCTCCACTGTCAGCATTAACTCCATCACCTTTAGCACCAAAATCTTTTACATTGAAAACAGATGAACTCTGTGCTCCTACATTAAAGGGATTTGCACTGACTGATTGAGATCCTACAACTAATCCCGTACCCATCAGTCCGATATTTTTAATAAAATTTCTTTTTGATAGCTCCATACTATAAATATTAATGCGAATTCAGAGTTGAAAACTCTAAATTCAATGTTAATTTAAATTGTTTTATTGTATTCGTTCCACTTTTGCCCATAAATTACTTTGTGATAATTCCAAAGCTTTGTCTAAATCAGTCTTTGCTTTTTGTATGTTACCCAAGCCTTTATAACCTAGTCCACGCATGGTATACAAACGTGATTGTCGATCATTGGCAGCCTCACGTTCACCAAAAATAACACCAACTTCAGCTATAGTTGACTGCTCTAATTGACTGTTTGCTTCTGATACTAAGGTATTAAATATTTTTCTAGCCTGATCATTATTTCCAAGTTTAGCATAGCTAAGTCCCTGATAATAATTCATAACATTAACAGCTTGTGAAGATTCTTGAACGGATTTCTTAAAAGCAGCTGTAGCTTGAGAGCGATTATGAAGCGCTTCGTTGGCTAATCCTATGTAGTAATCAACCTGTAATCCACGATCTCCCTGACGGTCATTTCCTGCCTCTTCGCGTGTTATCTGAGCTTTTGAAAAATAGTCAAGTGCTTTTTGGTATTCCTTTTTGTCGAAGTATTGTTTTCCCAACATCAGATTCGCATTGATTCTTACATTTCTGGCTCTGGATGTTCCTTCGCGATAGGCAAGAGTCACATTTTCCAGAAGCTCTACTGCTTTATCCGGTTTATCAGAAAGAACAAGAGTTTCTATGAGCCACATATACGAATCATCCCGCTTCTTGATTATTGTCTCGTCACTTTCTTCGAAAAGTTTGCTCCGTATTACTATGGGGGTGTTGTTTCGCTCATAAAGCTCACTTAACTCCGAATAATAGATCGCTTCACTTTTATTGAGATCAATTGCTTTCTCATATTGAGAAATAGCTGCTGGAATATCATTGTTGTAATAAAAATAGCCCCATCCGAGATTCCTGTACGCGATCGATAGATCCGGATTGTAAAGTGTTGCTTTTTCCCAATTTTGCATAGCTATATCGGGTTGTTTTTCAAACAATATATTTCCGATAAAATAATAAGCCTGCCCATCTGTAGGATTATATTTCAGGGCTGTATTCAACACATCAATTGATTCTAATCGATATGGGAAAACATAATCGACCGATTGCCGGGCTGCAGTTTTAAAATAACTTAAAGCTTGGGCTGCATCACCGTTCTTGTCAGAAATATAACCAAGATAGTAGTTGAAGAATGGGTTATTTCCTTTGAAACGCTCAAATACTTCTTTCGCTTCCTTTAATAATCCATTGTTCAAATATCCGATAGCAAGTGAAAGATAATTGTCATCGAAATCCCGCATTTCTTTGTTGAGAGATTCAAGTAGATTACTTGCTTTTTGTATATCTCCTGATTCTTTGGCGATGAGATAATACTCATTTTTGATTCGAAAATCAAGCGGGTCAACTTTTACTATTTGATCTAAGGTTGCTGTCGCTTCTCTGAAATCGTGCATTCTTCGTTGAATAGATGCTTTTAGCGTAACAGCACTGTTGTTACGGACATTCGTCGATAGCGATTCATTAATTTGTCTTAAAGCCTTTTGAAAATCATTTTTCGCGCAAGAAAGTTCAGCTAATTGAAAGTATGCAGCTGAATGATAAGCATAATCCCATGTACCACGATAAAGTGTATCTTCTGCCTCTGCAACTAATCCTAAACGTCGTAATGTCAATCCTTGCAAATACAATGCTTCACACGAGGACGGACGTGTATAATCGTTGGTTAAACGTTGAATAGCCTTTGCGAAAAACTTTCTGGCAGCAATATAATTTCCATTTTTCAGATTGATATTACCAACAGCAATGTTTGTTTTAATGTCACCAGGATCTTTCTCTAAAGCTGCGTTGTACCAATCCATCGGATTGTATCTTGGAGCATAAAATTGCTCCACTCTTTGACCGGTTAAATACAACTCTTCAACGGTTTCTAACTTTGCTGGCTCAGGGTAGCCTTGCCAATCTGCTGGATTTTCCTCAATGGCAGGATACTCAACAGGTTGATATTCGATTAACACATCGCCTGTTGCAGTATTGATCAATTGGGTATGAAGATCAATCAGATTATAATTACCATCCATTCGAATAGTCTCTGCAAAAGGTTTATCCGGTGAAATAGTGATATTTTTCTCGAAAACCGTTTTGTCCTTGTTTTTCAACACTACCTTTGCATTATTCACTTTGCTGGTTGCATAATAACCAAGAAATACATTAAATCGTTTTTTTTCATTTTTTGGTTCCAGATTGACAGCCCCCTCAAGATTTGCGTATTTAAAACCCTGAATACCGCGTACAGGATACCAATATTGCTCCCATTTTTTCACCTCGTATGGTCTGATCCAGCTATAATCAGGTTGGTTGTCACTGTAAGCACCTACCATTAATTCCACGTATGAACCAGAATTTTCAGTAAGCATTGCTTCTGTGGCTTGTCCGCTTTTACCAGAACCCCATTCCCATAATTTAGCTCCCCTAACTATGTTATGATCACCAATATGTACAGTACCTGCTTGCTTACCGTGGTCATATCCACCCATAAAATCTTCCTGTAGTTCATGTATAAAAAATGAATTCGAGCTAACCATATTTTTCCACCAACTAATATCAATATCTTTTAAGTCACTACTTCTGTACGTACTGTTGCCAATTGGCCATGTCGTGAAATCAGTTTTTGAGTGAAATGTCACGATTTGTGCACTTGGCGGAAAAATAGCCTGATAACTATTATTCGTATGGGTGGCTACATTAGCCCAAAACAAAAAGGTATGTGTCAACGGGGAAGAATTGTGTATCCGGCCTTCCGTCTTGAAATAGGATTTTCCCGGGAATATAGTGACCCCTATTGTCCACCTCATACCGTGGCGGGGTTCATATTCAGCTACCCAAATTGTTTTACTACCGTCCAGATTTTCAGTTGTTGTATAGTCAAGTGGCAAAAAAGTTGATGCTCTGTGATGATGTAGCACACACCATTCAATTCCACCAGAAACCCAAGCACCTGTCATTCCGATATTTGCCGGTCTTACTACATCATTCTTGTAAATAAAATGATAGTTATTGGTTTTGTCGGTAGCGTAATATAATTTACCTCCTATATCAGGTGTTATGCCTAATTCAATATATTCATTTTCAAGAATAAGCGTTTTCCAGGCTTGATCTTTCCTTTCGTGTGTAAATTGATCGTTTAACTTTAAAGGATAAACGTGTCTCGAGGCACCTTGATACGCTTCACCTCTGAAAAAGATAGGATTTTTTTCAGGGGATGCTACGGTATAAGTGGGCATAATAACCCCTTTTTCAGTTAAAGTTACTTTGGACTGAGAATATACATATCCATTTAATAAGAAGCAGATTACTATGAAAATGCTATTAAATATTTTTTTCACTTTTATTTTAATTTTTAATTTTGATTCTGCTTTAAAAACTCCTTGCGAAGAAAAAATATACGTTGATTATCAGGTTACTATAATGTTGAAAACTCCATATTCTGACTTTTTCAAGTGGACTCAATTTTTATTTTGGAAATTTTAAGCTTACAATTAATTCATTGAAGTAAGTTCAGCCATAAGCCACATGGTAAGTCCAATCATTGGTGTCCAGTATTCACATGTGTTATACGAACCTGGGCGTAAATCTGGCATATCGTTCATATCTCCTCCAATACCGTTTAATACAGCTCCTGGAATATGAGTGGTTGGAGGAATAAATTCACCTCCCCCTGAAAGAGGAGCCGCAGGTAGATAATGTGAGTTTCCAAAAGCTGTAGGAAATTTTGGATGTTCATAACCTACACCTCTCATTGTGCTTGTACCGAATGGATTTGCTCCAAGTACCCAGTCAAGTTGTCGTTGGGCAACCGCTGCAAGCTTAGGGTCCTTGAGAATACGTGAAGCCATTGCTAGTCCTATTCCTTTTCCTGTAATATTTGCATTGATACCTACCCACCAGTTATCACTGCGTTCAGGGTTTTTGGGATTCATGAAATACTTATACCAGTATCCACCTCCTAATTTACGACTTGTTGCCATCTCTTTCGCATAAATTTCATACGGCATCAGGTTGAACGCGTTTTTATCCGAGAGTACCAAAAGGTAATTATCACAATAACGCCTAATGGCATCAACATATTGTGCATTCTGACGTTCGGGAAAGGTTAGAACCAATTGACATAGACCAGTGAAAACAAAATCTGCACGTGAAATTTCAGAATAAAAGCGATCATTTTGCTCATTGTCCCTGAAAAAACCGCTCACAGGCACTCCGCTAGCGGTAGTTATCTGACGTCCAACAATTATATCTGCCATTCGGTAAGCAAAATCAATGTATTTACTTTCGCCTGTTGTTTTATAAAGATCGATAGCTGCTACAAGAGCACAACCGGCTACTCCTGTTGAATAATTCTTAACATTCTCTGACAACCAATTGAAGCAATTGATGGCAGCAGCTAAACATCTGCTTGAATAGACAGGATCGCTCCTCATAAATCTTGACATCATGGCTTGAACAGACACAAACGTGTATTGTCCACCGTTATCCAAAGGTTTTGTTTCAATACCTCTGTCATCGTCATTAAACATAATATTATCTGTCCATCGGTTGCTGTCACCATGTTTGAAAAGATCTCCCCCCACATGGGCCATCACATAGCCTTCAGGTTCCTGCATATTCAGAAAATAGCGGTTACCCCACAGCAGTTCTTCCTGCACTTGACCATTATCCCAAAGAGGCTGGAGCGTTTCTGACATTCTTAATATACCAACCATTCCATATATGGTGGCGCCAACCCATTTACGCAAATCACTTGCGTCATGCCACCCACCGCTAACATCTTTATGTTCATTACGGTTTTCTTTTCGCCAACCATCCTCAAGATGGCAGGGGCTTAAAAAACCTGTTGTGCTGTTACCGCAACGCTGCTTTGAAAAATAGGATACAATCAGCTGCATCGGTTCTTCATACACATATTTTGAAATCTTGAATGGAAACGAACGGCTCTTTCCAGAACGGATGTAATACGTGCCAGAAGTCTCCACAGGAGTAAAAGTTCCTACAAGATAATCGCCAAAATCCTTACCTCCCTCTTCTAATTTACCTTTATAAACTACATTGTTGGTTTCAACATTCAGCACCTCGAATTCAACAGCACCAGGTATGGTTACGCAATACTTTGCTGCATTGGGATGGTATCCTGCTTGATTAATAAATACCGACATATCAAGGTGACGTTTTATTTGCGGTTCTTGCTGTTGAGAATAAACAAATAATGATATTGCTCCGAACAAAACTAAAGCTAATACTTTATGTCCAATTTTGCTTTCAATTAATGATTTCATATTAAAATAGAATTTAATAAAATAGATAAAAAACCCAGTCATTTCAGAAAAGTTTTTTTTTGCAACTTTTACTCATACTTTATCTGTAAATCAGATACATACTTAAGAAATCAATAAGCAATCTTTTCTGAAATGACTAAAAAATTATGTATTTCGATCAGAACTAACAAAATATTTATGTCGTCACGTCCTGAGTCACTCTGTATGTTAATCTTGCACTCCCCGAGATAATGGTAATATAGGCAGTGCGTTCTTTCATAGTGCTTTCGCCGTCCCAAATTGAATTCACAGTCACTTCGAGTTGTTTACCATCAACACTTTTTGCAACGCTCAACCATTTGTATAAATTGCTGTCAAACTCAAAGTCCCAACTTTCAGCATCTGTATTGATGTTCACGGTCTGAGTGCCTGTCTTTCCTGATATAAAAATGAGTGCTTCAGGATTGGCCGTCAAAATAGTGGGTGTAATTAATTGAGTAACAGGTATAGTTTTACGTACCACAGCTAAATTTGGCTTGAGTGGTATGGTCTCAATAACTACGGATCCAACACGCATACTTTTTCCGTACCAAAGCTCATCAATAGTTAGTAAAAGTTTATTACCATCAGTACTTTTTGCAAGTTTTATCCAGCTGTAACTAGGGGTGAGAAACTGCCAGCCATTCGTAGCATCAGTAAAGACAGAAATCTCAACGGTGCCTCGATCAAATGGCTCGTACGCTACAGAATCGATATCTATTCCGATAGTATCTCTGAGGTAATTCTGCCTGATTGAAATAAGTTTATCTTTAGCGTCGCCTGAAGAAACTACAATAGTATCATAACGATCTGCCAATTTGTTGGTATAGTCGTCAACCATAACACGAATAGTGTCCATACCTCTGTCAGTTTTACCCGGTGTAAGTCTTATCCAGTCTGCACTGTGTAAAATTTTATAATTATAAGGTAAATCATTAGCAATGTATAAAGTTCTAAAAGTATCAACGGCATTGAACGTCAAAGAAACAGATGAAACCTCTAACCTATTTATCCGTGTAAAAGGCTCGTTTTTCTCACATGTTGAAAATAACAATACACTACTAATAATTGCAAATAATAATTGAATTGATTGAAATTTTTTCATGATTTATTTATAAATACATTTATATTAAGTACTCTTTTTATTAACCGATCTGTATGCTATTGCATATCTACCGGTATAGAATTTGCTTCTATCGACCATCCCGGATTTTGATAGATGGGGGACGTTGATAAATCTCCATCTGTAGACGTTAATATAAAGTGTCGGTTTGCTATTGGCGAAAGATAATGTGCCATATTCCATTTGTAACCTTCCTTTGCCAACGATCTTGATGTTTTTTGATAAGGACGAAGATATACACTTCCACCAGCAGAAGGTGGGGGTGATACATTTGCAGCTGTATTTTCTAATCCATATTCAAGTTCTGTATACCAAGATTCCATCGGACCCCATAATTTGAATCCTTCAATTTGATAGGGAGTGGTGATCATTTGATCCATCGCTTTCCATCTCCTTAGGTCCATGTATCTCAATCCGTCACCCATTAATTCCATACGCCTTTCACGGCGGATATTAAAGAGGAAAGGATCGATAAGAGTACCATTTGAATAAGCTCCCCAATCGGTTTCACCTTCGATGGTCATATTGGTAGCAGCAATGGTTTTCACATAATCGATATCTGTATTAGCACGTTCACGAATTCCTTTCCAATAAAGATCGGCTTTAGCGTCAAGTCTTCCATATCGTTCGTAACAAGCTTCAATATAGTTTAAGTTAGCCTCTACCGATCTAAAAGCTATGGATCCGGTCCCGCTTCGTCCGTTTCCACCATGAATAGCATCCGGATTATTGCCTTTACGACAAGCATATCCTGTATTGTAAGCAGCAGCAAATTCCCCTGAAGTAATACGTGGTCTTACTTCAATTACAGTACCATGAGTGAAATTCGGATGTGTATTAAAAACATTGATTTCTCCTGGCAATTTTAAAAACAGTTGCAAACGTCCATCTCTGTTCCTTCGTACATCTTCCAAAAAATCATCACCAGCGTATCCTGAACTGGGTGCGTATATAGGTAACCCATTGTTCATAAGGAATGATTGTACCAATCCTCGGGTCATACCATGTCCAGCATTACCGTTTTGTGCCATAATTGTAGTAGCATGCATAAGGTCCTGTCCAATACTATATTCTCTCCATAAAAGGACTTCGCTGTATTTGGACATATCAACGTCCCCAAACATATCTACATATGGATTTGCCGGTTCGTCATAACTTTGCTGCAACAAACCAGTATTTGTTACCAATGGAACATTGTCAGCCACCAGTGCAGCTGCTTCCATAGACTGTTCGAGAAAATAATTAATTTCATTTTCTATACTCCCGGATGGGAATTGATAATTAGCATTATATTTTTTGGTTTTACCTGGCCAGCCTTCACCATTGGGTACAAAAGGGGTGTTTTTGAAATATTTCAACCAGGTTCCTTCGAAAAGGCCAACTCTTGATTTCAACAAATAAGCAACGTCGCGGGTAATCCTTTGTTTTTTCTTATCTGGTCCGATTGGCATCAACAAATCAATAGCTTTGTTCAAATCAGATATAATAAAGCGGGCAACTTCATTGCGAGGTGCTCTTTTGCTTGCTTCAACAAGGACCTCATTTTGATCCGATAAAACATTAGTAATAATAGGAAAATCACCTACATTTTTCAGTTTATTAAAATACCAAAATGCTCTGAGAAAATAGATTTCACCTATATAATGTTTGATATTATTAACATCACCAGTAATTGTCCCAGCTTCATATTTTGGAAGTACATTATCTAAAAAGTAATTCAAATTATATGCCATGCCAAAATCCCATTCACCGCCAGATTCTCCTACACGTACTTCTCCAGGGATAAAACGATTGTTTGGATTATTCCAATTGGCAAGATTATCAGTACCACGGTCAATACCATATGTCCCATACTGCCATGCTTCGGGGTTTTGTCCATCACCAAGTCCACCGGAATGACTTGGCAGAAGATCCTGATAATAACGATTTGCATAAAATGCAAGGTCGGATTCCATGTTAAAGAAACCTTCAGGAGAAAGAGCAGAACGTGGCTCTCTATCAAGAAAATCATCTGTACAGGAAGTCATCAGAATGATTAAAGATATCAGTAAAAATTTAAATGTTTTATATATTTTTAGTTCCATGTTCAAATGTTTTTAAAAATTAATATTTAAACCGAATGCAAAACTTTTTGACAACGGGTAAACATTGCCATATGTACCACCATCAACAGTTTCAGGATCAAACACTTCGAACATTTTTGTGTAAGTCCACAAATTTTCTGCAGAAATAAATAATCTCACTCTTGATAAGAAAGTTTTGTTTAACAAGCTACTTGGTAAATTATATCCAATCTGTAAGTTTTTTAAGCGAACATATGATGCATCTTGCAAATAGCGGGTTTGAACTCTCTCGTTTTTATTTGTGTTGAATAATGGGCGGTGGAAATAGGAATCAAGATTTAATCCTAAATAATGTTGTGGATCATCCCTGAAATAATCTAGATGGGGGGTGAAACCAGTAGATTCCCATAAACCTCTAGAGTTGGCTCCCCAAAAATATTGTGCATCCCTAAAGAATTGACGTGACCCAATACCTTGAAAAAATGCTCGGAAATCAAAATCTTTATAACTGGCAATTAGATCAAGACCATACTGATAGCGTGGGCTCTCGTTACCGATTATTTTCATATCGCCTGGATCGTCAATTGTGCCAGAACCTGAATTAATCGTACCATCACCATTTAAATCGGTATACATAATATCTCCTGCCATCCAGTTAGCCCCAATACTTGTTTGTCCTCCATTTGGCAAAGAAGCTAAGTGAGCATCCATTTCTTCGGTAGTTTTAGCAATCCCTTTCGTCACAAAACCCCAAATTTCTCCAATCATCTGCCCTTTTCTGTATGAATTTAAAGCTCCAGATACATTTGGATATCTGGTAATGCGTGCTTGAGTATCACTTAAAACCAACTTTAAACCATAACGAATATCAGTACCGATACGATCGTTCCATGCAAGAGTTAAATCAAATCCGAATGCTTCCAAGTCGGTATTGTTTGTCCTTGGTACCCCTGTTCCTAAAGTTGCAGGCATCTGTGGGGCTGGTCCTACCATGTTCAATGTTTTCCTGATAAAATAATCGAACCCCCCCGACAATCTAGAATTAAAAGCTGCAAAATCCAAGCCATAATTGGTCTGACGCACACGTTCCCAGGTTAGTAATGAACTTATCAATCCTGGAGAACCTACTCTGTTTTGAAGAGCGCCATTTATTAACCATTGGCTGGCCTGCATTTGTACATTCATTGTTTGGTAAGTTGGATAATCGCCCGATCCTCCACTTTGATTACCTGACTCTCCATAAGAGAAACGAGGTTTTATTTGGTCAATGTATTCTCTTAAAGGCTCAAAAAACTCTTCTTCAGCCAAGTTCCAACCGGCAGAAAAGGAAGGAAAGTATCCCCAACGTTTATCTGAACGAAAGCGAGATGTAGCATCGTACCTAGAGTTGAATTCCAGCAAATATTTGCTCTTATAATCGTAATTTATACGACCAAAAAAGCCTAACGTAGCCCAGTCGTTAGTATATCCAGAAATTGACGGATCGACAGGATTCCCATTTTTATCAAAACCAGTTGTTAAATTTATTTCCGGTTTATCGTTATTTAACATCCCTTGCCTCCGTAGATTTATATTTTTCCATAAATTATTTTCTGCGTTGAAACCCAGCATGCCAGTCAAATTATGTCCTTCACCGATTTCTTTGGTATAATTTGTGTAGATATTAACGTTCCAGAAATCAGTTTTACCAACTTCTTCAAAGACTTCTGAACGTGTTGCTGTTTGTGCAGTGTATGGATTTCCGTAAATATCGTGATTGAATGTTGGTATGGTAAACCATTTCCTTTGATTAAAATCTATTCTTGAGTTAAACTCTAAAAATGTTCTCCAATTTTTAATGGGTTCAATCACTAATTGCGCTTGTTGATTTAATCGATCTCTAAGCGTCATGTCATTACCACCATCTTTTATAGATAAGGCAGGCATAGGGCCGTCAAGTAAATACCCATTCGGATCGTAGAAAGGCTGTGTCGGCCAACCACGCCTCAAAAGGTCTGCTAAGAAAGTGCTGTTCAAGTAATAAGGTTTTTTAAAATCTTCGCGAGAATACCTAACCGTATAAGTGAGATCCATCCAATCAGTTATTTGAGATCCAATTCTTGCAGTAATGTTAAATCGTTTAAATTTATCCTTGTTTAATTTCATCAACCCTTGTTGATCAAGCATTCCTCCTGAAAAGTAATAGTTTATCGCCTCATTCCCTCCAGATACGCTGAAATTGTGATTTTGTGAGGGTTGCCATCTTTCATAATAGAGTTCATATACATTATTGTTATAAGCACCATCGCCATAACCAGCACTCCAGCGTTTGGTTGTTTCGTTATAAGGGTGAAAGTTGGGATCTGTAGTTAAGCTATGACCTAATTGATGAGATAAAATACGTCTCATGGTAGATTGACTGAATGTAGGGTTCTGTCCACTGTTGAATCTAGCATCATTAAAGTAGGTTGCAAAGGAATATGAATCCATTACAGGTGGTATGAATACAGGATCTGACCATCGAAAATCATTATTATAATTAAAAGTCGGTTTTCCTACTTTCCCGCGTTTAGTTGTTACTAAGATAACACCAAATGGAGCACGTGAACCGTAAATGGATGAAGCTGCCGCATCCTTTAATACAGAGATAGATTCAATATCTTGAGGATTAAGCGAATTGAGATCGGCTTCCATACCATCAACTAAGATTAAAGGTCTTCCACCAACAGCCCGGGCATTACCGCTGCTCCAATCTAAAGTTGCTATTCCTCTGATGTTGATACTTTGTTGAGCATCTAACATTCCATTATTTTGTGAAATGTTTAGTCCTGGTACTACTCCTTGCAACGCCTGAGAAACATTTACAACCGGCCGTGATTCTATTTCAGCAGCAGTAGCGGTACTTACAGCACCTGTCAGATTGACTTTCTTTTGTGTACCGAAACCGACCACCACAACCTCATCTAGTGCTTTCGTATCTTCTTGCAAAATAATATTGAAGTCTGTTTTTCCGACAGTATTGATTTCTTGTGTTAAAAAACCGATATATGAAATTAAAAGTATAGCGCTATTTTCCACCTGCAACGAAAAATTACCATCAACATCAGAAATTGTACCGTTGGAAGTGCCTTTTTCTATAATATTTGCTCCAATTATGGCATCTCCTTGTGCATCTACGACTTTACCGGTTATTTGCTTTTTGGCCGGTTGTTGAATGATGTTCATGTCCGGTTGTTCAACAGCTACAGACGGAGTGGTTTCTGTGGATTTGTAGACAACGATTTGTTTGTCCAATATTTTATATGTGAGTCCTGTACTGGATAATACTGCATCCAGAACTTCCATCACATCTTTTGAGTTAGCTTCAACGTTTACTTGCTTGTCAATCAGCTTCTCACAGTTATCCGAGAAAATGAAAACATAATCACTTCCTTTTTCAATCTCCTTACACACTTCTTTTATGGAAGCTGTTTTTGATTTTATCATGAATTCCTGAGAATAACTGTTTGACGCTGAGGAAAACAATATGCAGAAAAACAAGAAGAACAGGGTTATTCTCATGATTTTTAGACAATGTTTAAAATTATTGAGGGGTTTTCTTCCTTCAATTGAAAGTTTATTCATATCTTTGTACGATTTTAATTATTAATAATCAAGGTAATTAAATTCAATTTGGCCGGACGTTATTCGCAGTATCGTTCGGCTTTTTTGTTTTTCGTAAATATTATCTATCTCTGTGCATAGGCTTAAAGTTTAATTGGATTCGTTAATTATAAATACTTGATTGTTGTCCTTTATGTATTTGGTTGAGGACAGAAGCCCTATTGTAGTCATGACGTTATCCAGGTTTTCCGACAGGTAGATTTTTCCGGTACAGGTGCGCCTCTGTAGATTCACATCGTTATCGAAGTCAAAAGAGAGGTTGTAGTATCTTCCGATCTGTTTCAGTACTTCCGTCATAGGGGTTTTATCGAATTCCAGGTAACCATTTTTCCAACTGATAAATTGATTCACATCCACTTTTTGCCTGTTGAATGTACCGTTGTCCGAATAAGTAGCCTGTTCGCTGGGTGATAAAAAGGTTTCCTTTTTGTTTGTGGGTTGTAAGCTTACGCGGCCTTCTACCAATACAACCGATTGCGGAGAATCGGCGTATGTGGAGACGTTGAACTTGGTGCCGTAAACCTTTACGTCAAAATCGGAGGTACGTACGTGAAAAGGCTTTTTACCGTCGGGCGCCACCTCGATGTACATCTCACCCGATGCCAGCCGGACCTCACGGTTGTTTCCGGTAAATTGTGCAGGAAACTCCAATACGGAACCGGAGTTGAGCCACACTTTACTTCCGTCGGAAAGAGTGAGCGTGGAGCGTTTTCCGTACGGAACAATGAGCGTGTTCTGCTTGCTTTTAGTCAGTTCCACCGTTTTTTCCTCACTGTCGACTTGCCTGATTTTCGCTTTTCCAGTTTTATCAAATTCTACCTGTACGTCGTTTTGAAACGACAACGAATCTTCTTCCGTAATCAGCTGAATATCTTTATTGTTTAACAGATTCCCAACAATGAGCTCTTTGTCCGCTGAATAATGGATTTTTTTTTCTTGAAAAACAAAGTGGTTTAATCCAACGATAAGTAGGGCAATCGCTGCGCAGGAAGCGACAGAAAGTTGGATAATCCGGCGGATTTTTGTTATTTTTACGGATCGTTCAATGGTTGATTCAATTTTATTGAGTAAATGCAAACGTTCCGCATCAGTTAATGTGCTATTGTTCAACCCTGTCGTTTTCAGATAATCAATGGCTTGCTCAAGGTCCGGATTTAAATCCGGATTTTGTTCGATAAAGTTCTTCCAATAGGCCTCTACCTCTTCATCCGGCACTAATTGCCAGCGGATAAATTGCTTGTCTTTTAGAAAATCGGTATATCGTGTATAAGTTGGCATCAAGATTCGTTTAATAAACAGACGATCCGGGGGAAATTTTATCCCCTGATTTTTGAAAAATCTTGTAATTTTAACATCCTTGTGTTAAGAAAGGAGAAAAAGGAAAATAAGTGTGCCGTATTTTTCGCGTAGGTTTTGCATGGCTTTTGAGAGGAGTTTTCGGCATCCGTGAACGCTTATGTTCAGCAGTTCGGAGATTTGTTCATAGTCGTATTCCTGGACGTAACGCAGGTAAACGATTTCGCGTTGACGTTCAGTAAGGCTTTCGAGCATTTCCGCCAGCTGGTTTTTTATCTGTTGCTGTTCCTCCTGACCGATAAGCCGGTCCTCGATGGTAACCTGGATATTGAAAGGCGCATCCTGCGCGTCAATGGTTGATAATCCAATATATTTTTTTTGCGCTTTATAAATATCGTATATTCTGTTTTTCAGTGATTTGAAAAGATAAAACTTTATATTTGAAACATCTTGAAGCTGCTTTTCATCGGCTGCAAATTTGCAAAAAACATCGTGAATAGCATCCATAATGATTCCTTTCTCAAAACCAAGATAGAGGGCATACGTGTACAAATCGTCCACGTAACGGTTGTAGATGGATGCGATGTTTTCTGTTTTCATTTATTTTGCAAATTTTCACAAAATGAAATACAAAATAAACAAAAAAAGCAAGAGAAATCAAATTTAAACCTTGAAAAGTGAAATAATATGAAACATGCGGAGGTACTGCTTTACGGAAACGATAGCAGGGATATAGGGATGTAATGAAATCTAAGCACTGCACGTCTAAATAACAAATTATTGTGTACTTTTACGTCGTATTTAGACAATAGTCTAATAGACGAACAATACATCTACTTTATGGACAGACGAAATTTTATCAGAACAGGCAGTCTGGCCCTCGCCGGGGCAGCGGCTGCACCTGCTTTCGCTTCTTCTTTAGCGGAAAGTGAAAGATCTGCGCCGGTCGCATCGGCAATGCTGCATTTTGGTGTAACTGAAGCCGATGTTCGTAAAACGTTGACGGCGGCTCTGGAGAAAGGCGGAGACTATGCCGATCTGTTTTTTGAACATACGTATGGAATGGGTGTCCGGGTTCTTTCCGGAGATCAGACCGGATACGCCTACATCGAGAACATTACTCTTGAGGAAATGCTGAAAGCTGCCCGGACGGCTGCGCGAATTGCCAGCAGCAGCATGAAAACCAAGCCGGTTTCGCTTGCGGAGAGGTCGCTGAAGACAAATTACTATGCGATTTCCACCCCCTGGGAGGGTGTAGTGCTGAAAGAGAAAATACCCTATCTGCAAAAACTGAACGACAAGATTTTTGCACTCGATAAACGGGTGCAAAAAGTATCTGCATCGCTCAACGACAGCACTTCGCACATACTGTTTTGCAACTCCGAAGGAGTGAGTTGTTACGATTACCGCCCGATGGTAACGTTGAGTGCGGTTTGCATTATGGAAGAAAACGGGAGGTTTGAGAACAGTTATTCGGCGAGAGCTTACCGGAAAGGGTTTGAATTCCTGTCGGACGATATGATCGACGTAATCGCCCGCGAAGCCGTGGAAAATACTTCCATTTTGTTCAAAGCCATCAAACCCAGAGGAGGAGAGATGCCGGTGGTTATGGGGTCCGGGGGATCGGGGATCTTGCTGCACGAAGCTATCGGACACGCATTTGAAGCCGATTTTAACCGGAAAAACATTTCCATTTTCTCCGAGCAACTCAACAAGAAGATATGCAACGAACACATCAGTGTGGTGGATGACGGAACCATCCCGTTTAACCGCGGATCGATAAATATTGACGATGAGGGTACATACGGACAGAAAACCTACATTGTGAAGGACGGTGTCCTTACAAGCTACCTGCACGATCGCATCAGTGCCAGGCATTACGGGATCGCTTCCACCGGAAACGGCCGCCGCGAATCGTTCCGGAACATGCCTTTGCCGCGCATGCGCGCAACGTACATGGAGGCAGGCAATGTGAAAGAATCCGACATTATCGCTTCGGTAAAGAACGGTATCTTTGTTGATAAGTTCACCAACGGCCAGGTACAAATCGGTGCGGGCGATTTCACGTTCTTCGTAAAATCGGGTTATCTTATCGAAAATGGAAAACTGACCCAACCCATCAAGGACATTAACATCATCGGTAACGGGCCGAAAGCATTGGCTGATATTACTATGGTAGCCGATAACGACAAAATAGATAACGGCACGTGGACTTGTGGAAAGGACGGACAGTCGTGTCCGGTTACCTGTGGCATGCCATCGGCATTGGTAAGTAAATTAACGGTAGGAGGAGAGTCATGATATCAAAAGAAAATAAAAAACTGGCACAATGGGCCATGGACTGTGCCCTGAAGAACGGTTGTCGGGAAGCGAAAGTGTCGTTATACTCGGGTTCGAACACATCCTTTGAACTTCGAGATGCCCTCATGGACAAGCTGCAGCAAGCCTCGGAGAGCAGAATGAGCTTATTCCTTTATGTGGATGGACGTTACGGAACATATTCCACCAACCGGCTGGATAAGAAAGAGCTGGAATCGTTTATCAGAAACGGAGTGGAATCCACGCGGTACCTGGCAAGGGATGAAGCGCGCGTCCTCCCCGATGCCTCACGTTATTACAAAGGAGGCAAGCCCGACCTGCAACTGCTTGATCCAAAGTTCAGCGCTGTAAATCCGGACGATAAGGTTGCTCTGGCAAAAGCAGCTGCTGAAGAGGCGATGGGTAAGGATCCACGGATTATTTCGGTGGAATCATCGTATGGCGACGGAGACGGCTTTAGTTATCAGATAACCAGTAACGGATTCGAAGGTGAAACCCGACAATCGTGGTACTCACTCTCGGCAAGTGTGGCCGTGAAAGGTGAGGGCGAAGCCCGACCGTCGTCTTATTGGTACGAATCATCACTTTATCTCGATAAACTGATAAAGGAAGGAGTAGGCCAAAAGGCATTGGAGCGTACCCTGCAGAAAATCGGGCAGAAGAAAACGAAGTCGGGCAGATACACCATGGTGGTCGATCCGGTGAATTCAGGGCAGCTGATTCGTCCAATGCTAAGCGCTGTTTTCGGTTCCGCCTTGCAGCAGAAAAACTCGTTCCTGCTGGATAAGCTCGGGCAGAAAGTGGGCAGTGACAAGTTTACGCTCCTGGATGAACCCCACCTCATCGGCGCATCCGGAGCCCGATATTTCGATGGAGAGGGCGTAGCCACAGAACGCCGAAGTGTTTTCGATAAAGGAGTCCTGAAGACTTACTACATCGACACCTACAACGCCAAAAAAATGGGTGTGGATCCAACCATAGCCAATCCGTCCGTCCTGGTTATGCAGGAGGGAGACAAAGACCTGGGCGGCTTGGTTGCCGGTGTGGATCACGGCATTCTCGTTACCGGTTTCAACGGGGGGAACAGCAACAGTTCAACCGGAGATTTTTCGTACGGAATTGAGGGTTTTCTTATCGAAAAAGGCGAACTCACCCTGCCGCTTTCGGAAATGAACGTTACAGGAAATATGATTGCGCTGTGGAACTCACTTGCAGAAACCGGAAACGATCCGCGGTTAAATTCGTCGTGGCGTATTCCTTCGCTGGTTTTCGAAGGTGTTGATTTTAGCGGGCTGTAAATGAGGCTCTTCGGTCTTTTTAACACCAATAGTGGCAACTTATTCAACGGTTTTGTGTAATTTTGTGACAAAATTTGTCAAAATCAAGAACCAAGCGGTTTCAAATTAACTATGGGGAAAAAATCGGTTTCGAATAAAAAAACAAACAAGGCAATGCCGTCCAAAAACGACATCGTCAAGTGGTTATGGCGATTGTTCTTTCTTTTTATCGCCGTAAATGGTGTTGCTTTCCTGCTGATGTCATCCGGATTGATTGGATACCTGCCGCGCATCGATGAACTGGAAAATCCGATCGATAAATATGCATCGCAGGTAATTTCGTCGGATGATCAACTCTTGTTTACCTATTCTCAAAGTGACGAAAACCGGATTTTTGTAAGTTACAATGAACTGTCGCCATACCTTATTCATGCATTGGTTGCCACTGAAGACCGGCGGTATTATAACCATTCGGGAATTGATTTTATCGGCTTGGGAAGAGCTATTTTTAAAACATTGTTGCTTCAGGATGAAAGCAGCGGCGGAGGAAGTACCATCACCCAACAGCTGGCAAAATTACTTTATTCTCCAAAAGCCAACAATAAACTTCAGCGTGTGTTTCAGAAACCCATCGAGTGGGTGATCGCAACGAAACTGGAGCGTTTTTACACCAAAGACGAGATCATCAACCTTTACCTCAATAAATACGATTTCAACTACAATGCGGTAGGGATTGAATCGGCTGCACGCACTTATTTCAACAAACGTCCCATTGATCTGAATATACAGGAATCGGCCATGCTTGTGGGTATGTTGAAGAATTCATCGCTCTACAACCCGGTCAGGAGGGAGAAGGTGACCAAAGAACGCCGCGATGTGGTGCTTGCCCAAATGAGAAAAGCCGGACACCTGACCCTGCAGGAAGCCGATTCGTTGCAGAAACTCCCCATCGAACTGGATTTTAACCGTGCCGATCACATTGCTATTCCCGCTCCCTACTACCGTCAGCACTTGGCTAAAGTGATGATGGCGGTGAAGCCCGAAAGAAAAAACTATGCGTCCTGGCAAGGACAGCAGTTTGCCGAAGATTCGCTTGCGTGGGAGACCGATCCGTTATTCGGTTGGTGCAACAAAAACAAGAAACCCGACGGTTCAAATTATAACGTATATACCGATGGCTTGAAAATTTATTCCACCGTCGATTCCCGCATGCAGAAATATGCGGAACAGGCTCTCCGGGAACATTTACAATACCTGCAGCCCCAGTTTACGGCCGAGAAGCGGGGTAAAAAATATGCCCCTTACTCCAACAGCGTGGCGAACGATGTCGAGAAATTTATGCAGACAGCCATGAGGCAGACCGACCGCTACCGGATTTTAAAAAAACAAAACTGGAGTGACGATAAGATCCTGAGCAATTTCAAAGATACTCCCGTGGATATGAAAGTCTTCTCCTGGAAAGGAGAGATAGACACCACGATGACGCCGTGGGATTCCATCCGGTACCACAAAGGTTTTCTCAGGGCTGGATTTGTAGCGATGAACCCTGTTACGGGACATGTAAAAGCGTATGTGGGAGGTCCCGACTTCGCCCATTTCAAGTACGATATGGTAAGTAGCGGAAAACGGCAAATCGGTTCAACCATCAAGCCGTATCTTTATACGTTGGCTATGGAAGAAGGATTGAGCCCCTGCGACGGAATGGTTCACGGACCAATAACCATCATGGCTGAAAACGGACAACCGTGGACCCCCCGAAACACACGTGGAGCGCTTGGCCATTTTGTTACCATAAAATGGGGGTTGCAAAATTCGGATAACTGGGTGACTGCCTACCTGATGAGTCTGTTTTCTCCTTACGCGTTCGCCCGGATGCTGAAATCTTTCGGGTTGAAAAGCCCTGCTGATCCGGTTGTCTCGCTCGCGTTAGGTCCAAACGATGCTTCGGTTTACGAGATGGCCGGTGCGTACACGGCGTTTGTCAACCGCGGGATTCGTGTCGAACCGCTGTTGGTTACCCGGATCGAGGATTCTTACGGAAACGTGGTTGCCAACTTTGTTCCCAGAATGCAGGAGATTTTCAGTGAAAACACCTCCTATAAGATGCTCGACATGCTCAAGGCCGTGGTTGATGGAGGTACGGGAGGTCGTTTACGCCGCTTGTACAACCTGAAAGGGGAGATGGGGGCCAAGACCGGTACCACCAACGATAATTCCGATGCGTGGTTTATGTCGTTTACGCCCGAGATTGTAGCTTCGGCCTGGGTAGGAGGTGAAGAACCATCCATTCATTTTGACCGTATGGCTTACGGACAGGGAGCTGCTGCCGCACTGCCCATTCACGGATTGTTCTACCAGCGGGTATATGCCGATCCCGGGCTGAAATATTCCGATAACGGGAAATTTGATATTCCCGCAGATTTCCAGCCCTGCTACGACACACAACGCTATTCATCCGATTTCTACCTGGACGAGGATCCGATAGAGCAGAGCGAAGGAATTGACGACTTGTTTAATTAGTATATTCCTAACGGTGAACCGGAGAGCTTCCTCCGGTTTCCAGGGTAGATTAACAATAGGATTGATTAGTTTTTTGCATAGCCAACTACAACGATGGCGTTGTCGGGCACCGGCCCTTTATATTTTTCAGTGTTATCACCGTTTTCTCCTTGCAGGCGAAAAACAAAAGAGGCCCCACTCGTAACGCTTGTCACTGCTCCGTTAAGTTTGCCGGGGATCCAGTCAGGCATTAATTCTATCACGCGTTTAACTTCCTTGTCCAGGGACGGGTCAACGGATCTATTGAATTTAATAAAAGTGACTTTCCCCTTTGTATCGATGTTGAACACGGCATCTACAAACCCCTGGATACCGTTCTCCTGTGCAATAACGGGATACTTAATGTTATCCGATAAGAACTTCATATAAGCATTTTCTCCTCCCGGAAATTCTGGATTTTGTACATTTTTCGATGAGGTTTGACTTTTTTGAATGCCATCCTCCGTGTTTTTATCCAATCTGAAAACGACAGGCAGGGTAAACCTTACGTTTACGGGCTGTTCGCGTTGCTTACCCGGCTTCCACGTTGGCATCGATTCCAGTACCCGGATGGCTTCGGCATCCAGTAACGGGTCGACCCCCCGTACGATTTGTACGCTGTCTATGCTACCATCTTTCCTCACTATGAAATTAGTGATTACACGTCCCTGAATGCCTTTTCCGTGTGCCTCTTTCGGATAACGGATGTTTTCAGCAATGAAGTTCATCATGGCTGCGTTTCCACCCGGAAATTCGGGCTGTTCTTCAACTACAACAAAGATTTCGTTGTCTTTTGATTCGGCATATTTCTGTGTGGAGGGTATCGATTCTCGATGGGTAGGCCCATAGCCAACCACCACCACTTCGTCCAGCATTTTTCCTTTTTCATTGGCATCTGCAGAAGCCGGCGTTACAGGGCTTTTACTCTCTCCAGTGCTACCTCCTTGTAACCTGAAGACAATCGGCAAGGTAAACCGTACCCTGGCGGGTTTACCCTGATGTTCGCCAGATTGCCAATTAGGCATGGAGTCCAGCAATCTCACGGCTTCGGCATCCAACGCGGCAGTTACTCCGCGGATGACTTTAATATTGGAAATACTTCCATCCTTTTCCACCACAAAGTTGGTGATAACTCTGCCTTGTTCGTTGTTTTCCTGTGCTTTAACCGGATACTTGATGCTTTCGACAAGATACTTCATAAATGCCTGGTTTCCTCCCGGGAATTCAGGGTATTTCTCTACTTCTGTAAAGATTTCACTCCCTCTTTGGTTTTGAGCGTAAACACTGTTGCCTGCCATTAAAAGAAGCGCCAATGGCAGGGCAATCAGGTATTTTGCCAGCTTTCGTGCCGGCGATTTGGTTTTGTTCATCATCGTGATACGTTGTTTCAAAAGTGATACATTAAAATTGTTTACTATCCGGGTAGCATCTTGGTGGTAGGTGAGGCGTAGAAGATGATATTGATAATCGCGGCTGTTTACTCCTTTCTGCAAAACACCGTTGTCGGCCAGATGTTCCAGGTTAATGGCTGTTTCCCTCTTCATCAGCCAGGTGATCGGGTTCCACCATAAAAATACGCAAAGCAACTCCATGATAATAATATCCACAGAATGCCATTGGCGTGAGTGCGTTTGTTCGTGCAGAAGTATCTGCTTAATTTCGGTGCCGGAATGTGAGTCGAGGTGGATGAAGATCCATCCGAAGAAAGAGAACGGCGTTATTTCATCGTATAAGTCGAATACCTCCATCCCATCAATATTCTTCCTGATGCTTTTGTGTTTTATCTGTAAAATACTGACCAGTTGCCAGGTAAAGCGAGAAAAGAAGAAAACTACTCCTGCGGACAATATGAAAAGTAAAACCTGCCACCCGTTAATGCTAATCGGGTTGACAGGTTCTACCGTTTGAACTTCGTCTGACAAAACAACGGCAAAAGCAGGATCTTCCACCGTTACCTGAGTGGTATATTTCTGTGGTTTTTCAAATGAAATTATATTTCCCCAGGCCGATACGGCAACAAACAAACGGGTAAACAAATGAAAACACTGTCGCTGCTAAAATAAAATAGCGCCTGAAAGCAAAAAATGTGTCTTTTTTCAAGAAAATAACATACAGCAAATAAAAAAATATCAGTGCTATGTTAACTTTAATGATGTATGCGATAAGTGCTTCCATATATTCAGCCTCTTATTGTTGCAACCTAAAAACAACCGGCAACGTATACCTTACTCTTACTGTCTCTCCTTTTTGTGTTCCCGGTTTCCAGTTGGGCATCGATTGAATTACCCGGATGGCTTCAGCATCCAGTGACGGGTCAACACCACGAATTACTTGGATATCGGACAGGCTACCGTCTTTTTCCACCACAAAATTGGTGATGACACGTCCTTGAGTCCCTTTCTCCTGCGCTGCCACCGGATATTTTATATTGTTGCTCAGGAATTTCATCATGGCGGCGTTTCCGCCGGGATAAAGCGGTTGCTCTTCCACTACTGAAAAAATCTCTTCTTGACTGTCGGTTACAGGTGGTACATAACCTTCACTAACATCTGCTTTGATATCGTTCTTACTGGAAGAGTTTTGTAATTCTTCCGTTTGATCGTTCGATTTTTCGTCGGTTTGCTTTTCTTTGTTCAGACAACTGTTCAAGGTTATCAGCAGCATAACCAGCGGAATTACAGCCAGGTACTTTGCCAGCTTCAGGGCCGGCGATTGGGTTTTGTTCATCATCGTGATACGCTGTTTTAATTGTGATACATTAAAGTGATTACTTAACGGAACGGCCGTTTCGTGATAAGTCAGTTTGAGCAGGTAGTATTGGTATTCCCTGCTGTTGACGCCGTGTTGAAGCACATCGTTGTCGGCCAGGTATTCGAGGTTGATGGCGATTTCACGCTTCAACAGCCAGACTGTCGGATTCCACCAGAAAAAAACGGAAAGCAACTCACCCAACAACACATCTGCCGAATGCCATTGGCGGACATGGGTGCTTTCGTGGATCAGTATCTGTTGTAGCTCTTCTTCGGAGTGTGCATCCGTATTTACGATAATCCAGTTGAAAAACGAGAAAGGAGTTATTTCGTGTGAAGCGTCCAGGATTTTGTATCCCGAAATAACTTTTTCCCGGCAACGACGCCGGATCCGGACAATGGAAACGATTTGCATGATCAACCGGAAAGCAAAAAACAGGCTTCCCAAAAAAAGTATGCTTCGGGCAACAAGCTTCCACGGAACCGTAAATCCGGCTGTGTCGCTTTCCAGCAGGAGAGCGGTAGGTTCACCGAGTTCGATAGTCGCCTCCACGGGTTGATGAGGCTGCAAAAACGTAAACAATCCACCCAAAGCCTCTACCGTAAAAAGAGGGTAAAGCAACGAAAACAAAACCGCCGACAACAGGTATGACCGCCGTAACCGGATGAACGTGTCGTGCCGGGAAACCGCAATATACAGCAGGTAAAAAAGCAGCAAAGCTCCGTTTACTTTGGCCAGGTATATGAAAAGTTGCGTTTCCATTTTTTTCAGATTTCAGACTTTAGAGCATAGAGATGAGACGGTTAGGAACGAAGCGATCTGTTATTTAATAAAAATCTATTTCTGTGTTTTCTCGATCAGACGAATAATTTCTTCCAGTTCCTCAGACGAAATTTTCTGTTCCTTGGCAAAGAACGACACCAGTTCTTTGTATGAATTATCGAAATAGCTTTTCACCACGCCCGACAGAAAATGTCTTTTGTACGAAGCTTCCGAAATCCTTGGAGTGAAAACTTTCATGTTGCCGGAACGCGATTTATTGAGATAACCCTTGTTCTCAAGGTTGTTGAATACCGAAGCCACGGTAGTATAGGGCAATTTAGGCTCCTCGAGCCTGTCGTGGACATCTTTTATGGCGCATTCGCCAATTTGCCACACGTGAAGCATAATGTTTTCTTCCTGGGGTGTTAATCTTTCCATAACTTTTTCAATTGATAAATTCACTACGATACAAAAGTACGAAAATATCGTAATACAAAACAGTTTTTCGAATTATTTATGGTTAAAAAAACAAAAATTCCAATAAAAGTTCATTATCGGGATATTTATGCTGTGATTCCGCGGCAATGTAAAGCCACTACGGAAGAGGATGCTTTTTATTTTACCGGATTTACCCGGAACATTTCATCTCCGTCAGCAAAGAACTTCACGATTTGTTCTGCTGCAGCAATCCCCGCATTTACGTTTGCCTCGCCGGTTTGCGCACCGCACTTTTTCGCGGATGCCAGGTAGCGGTTGCCGAACTTTCGCATCATTTTATCGTGATTCACCGGTTTAATATCGGTAGCGTATTTGAATTCCGGTCGTTCTTCCATGATGCGTAACATGTCGGCCTCGTTTATCACCTCTTTACGTGCGGTGTTTATCACTATGCCTTTTTGCGGCAACTTGGCCAATAGACCATAATTGATGCTGCCCCTGGTTTGATCGTTTGCCGGCAGGTGAAGCGATATGATTTCACTTTTCTCATACAACTCACCGGGCGATTGTGCGGCGGTTACGTTGAATTCTTTTCCTTTTTCGGGATTGCTTACCAGTGATGGGGAGTAGGCCAGTACCTCCATGCCAAAACCGTTAGCGATTTTTGCCACCTGTTTTCCTATGTGTCCGAAAGCGTGAAGACCCAGTTTTTTCCCTTTGAGTTCCGAACCGGAAGAACCATCAAAACCGCAACGGGCAAGATAGAGAAGCATTCCAAAAACCAGTTCGGCTACAGCGTTGGAGTTTTGCCCCGGAGTGTTCATCACACAAATGTTATTGGCGGTTGCCGCAAGGAGGTCGATATTGTCATATCCCGCTCCGGCGCGAACAACAATTTTCAGGTTTTCGGCCGCATCCAGTACCTCTTTATCAACAATGTCGCTGCGGACAATCATTGCATCGACAGCCTGTACAGCGTTTAGGAGTTCGTTCTTATCGGTGTATTTTTCCAGCAAAACAGTTTCGTGGCCTGCATTTTCAATGATTTCCCTGATTTGTTTAACTGCAGGTGGAGCAAAGGGTTTTTCGGTTGCAATTAAAGATTTCATAATAGTTGCGGTTTAATAAGTCTGTGATTCAAAATAAAAAACGAGGGAAAAGGGTTCAACGTACCGGATAACAGGTTGTGATCATCCGGTACGTTAATGGTGTGGTTTTACAAGAAGCAAACTAACGGTTTCTTTCGAATTCCTTCATGCAGTCGACCAGGGCCTGTACGCCTGATTTTGGCATAGCGTTGTAAATTGACGCGCGGAACCCACCGATTGAGCGGTGTCCTTTGATGCCAGACATGCCTCTTTCCGTAGCAAACTTCTGGAACCCGGGTTCAAGTTCTTTGTATTCGTCTTTCATCACGAAGCATATGTTCATGAGGGAGCGGTCTTCTTCTTTTGCTGTTCCGGTGAATATTTTGCTGTTGTCGATGGCATCGTAGAGCAAGGCGGCTTTTTCGATATTGATCTTTTCCATTGCAGCCAGTCCTCCCAGGCCTTTCAACCAGCGAAGAGTTTCCATCGCCGAGTAAATAGGTAATACAGGGGGAGTATTGAACATGGAACCTTCCTTGATGTGTGTGCGATAGTCCAACATGGTCGGGATCGGACGGCTGACTTTTCCCAAGAGTTCTTCTTTCACAATAACGAAAGTAACACCGGCCGGTGCCAGGTTTTTTTGTGCGCCGCCGTAAATTAAACCGTACTTGGATACATCGAGCGGGCGGGAGAATATATCGGAAGACATGTCGGCGACCAGGGGAACGGGGCTGTCGATGTCTTTACGGATCTCGGTTCCGTAGATGGTGTTGTTGGTGGTAATGTGAAAATAATCAGCATCAGCAGGAACAGTATAGTCTTTTGGAATGTAGTTAAAAAGCGACTCTTTGGAAGAGGCAACCTCTACTACTTCCCCAAACAGTTTAGCTTCTTTCAGTGCTTTGCTCGCCCAGGTTCCTGTATTCAGGTAGGCCGCTTTTTTTTCCAGCAAGTTGTAGGGAACCATACAGAACTGCATACTGGCGCCCCCACCGAGAAACAGTACCGAATATCCTTCGGGAATGTCCAGCAGTTCCTTAAAAAGAGCTACAGCCTCGTCAATAACTGCCTGGAAATCTTTGGACCGGTGACTGATTTCGAGAATGGACAGACCGATTCCGTTGAAATTTTTCACAGCTTCGGCTGTGTTTTCAATTGTGGATTGCGGCAAAATGGAAGGGCCGGCACTAAAATTGTAAATTTTCATAAATATAATTTTTAATGTTTTGTGTTTAAAGGTTATGTGGTTTTAAAATCCAGAACAAAGATAGGAGTTTATTTGTAAGTTTCAATGCGAAAAACTGAAAATAATTGCATTTGCCGGATAATCCGATTGTTCACCAACGTTATACTTTTCGGATCGTTTTAGTCTCCCGATTTTCAATTCTACGCTCAGTCAAGCAAATAAATCTGTACTGCTATCGCTAACAAAATAGTTTGTATATTTGTGGTTTGAATTAGTCTATTTAAATCAATGAACTCTCCATATCCTTCGGTTTTATTAGAAAATGCAGTCAATGAATTTGCAAAATTGCCCGGTATTGGCAGAAAGACGGCACTGAGACTTGTCTTACATCTGCTCAGGCAAGAGGATTTTCAGGTTGAAGGCTTCGCACAGGCCCTGGTTACGTTAAAACAGGATGTAAAGTATTGCCGCAGCTGTCACAACATTTCCGATAGCGAAGTTTGTGGTATCTGTTCCGACAAGTCGAGAGATGCTTCAACTCTTTGTGTCGTAGAGAACATTCGTGAGGTAATGGCCATTGAGAGTACCACTCAGTTCAAAGGGCTGTATCACGTATTGGGAGGAATTATCTCACCCATCGATGGAATCGGTCCGTCCGACCTGCAAATAACCGGTTTGGAAGAGCGCGTAAAGCAAGGTGGTGTGAAAGAGGTGATTCTAGCCCTGAGTGCTACCATGGAGGGTGATACGACCAACTTTTATATTTTCAGGAAGTTGCACCCTTACGACGTAAAAGTGAGCATTATTGCGCGAGGCGTAGCGGTCGGCGATGAAATTGAGTATGCCGATGAGATAACGCTGGGCAGGTCTATCTTAAACAGGACACCATTCGACGAATCGTATAAATTAAAATGACAGGAACCATTAAAGTATTAAACAGGCATTATTACATCGGTATAGTTGTTTTGGCCGTATTCTTTTTACTGGTGATTCTTAAGCCGATGGGCTTTGGATCCTTGGTTCGCGTAACGATGACAGCCGAAATGTATGCCATCGGAATAACGTTGTTGGCCATTCCCGTTGCATTAAAGCTGTTTGCGGAAAAAATCAAGAAAATTCCAAAAGGAACCGGAAAGAATTCAACGGTGAAGCGCTACAAAAATAGCTGGTTGTTGAGGATGTATATCGTGAATGCGGTGACGGCGGGAAACGTTTTTCTGTTTGCCTTTTCGCAGAACAGGAATTTTATGTGGCTCGCGCTGATTTCGTTCCTCGTATATATGTTTTGCAAGCCTTCTTGTCAAGAGTTGGAAACCATTGTCCGGAAAAGTGAAGATGTGAAATGAGAGACTTTTTTATTCGAGATACCCTTTTTTTAAGACCGTTGGAACCCGAAGACCTCGATCTTCTTTACCAATGGGAAAACGATACCCGGCTGTGGAAAAACGGGTCAACAATAACGCCTTTTTCCCGGTTCGTTCTCCGGCAATACCTGGTGGATGCCCGGCAAGATATATATCAGGTCAGGCAGTTGCGGATGATGATTGTGGAGAAAGAAAGCAACAAGGCGGCAGGCACGATTGACCTGTACGATTTTGACCCCCAGAACGGCCGGGCCGGAGTTGGAATTCTGGTGGACGAGAATTTTCGAAAAAAAGGATATGCGCTGCAGGCGTTGTCGTCTATGGAGGATTATGCTTTCAACCATTTGAAACTCCATCAGCTTTACGCTTTTGTTCCTGCAGGAAATTTGCCAAGCAGGGCATTGTTCGAAAAAGCGCATTATGAAAGAAGCGGTATTTTGAAAGACTGGACTTCAATTAACCGGTCATTTACAGATGTAATAGTCATGCAGGCGTGATCTTATACCCGACCGATACGGTCTGGGGAATCGGATGCGATGCTACCAACGAAGATGCTGTTAAGCGGGTCTACGAAATAAAGAAACGAGACAATTCAAAGTCGATGCTGGTATTGATGGAAAATCCGGCAAACCTGCAAAATTATATTGAGGATGTTCCCGACATAGCGTGGGACTTGATAGACCTCGCCGACAAACCGCTTACCATTATATACGACGGTGCCAGAAACCTGGCAGTCAACCTCATCGCGGAAGACGGCTCGATAGGAATCCGGATTACATCGGAACTCTTTTCTGCCGAACTTTGCAAGCAGTTTCGCAAACCCATCGTATCTACATCGGCTAACCTAAGCGGAGAAGCTGCACCTTCGAATTTCAGGGAGATAAGGGAAGAGGTGAAAAACGCAGTGGACTATGTCGTTACTTACCGGCAAAAAGACAACAGCAGAGCACAACCCTCCGGTATCGTTAAAATGTCGAAAAACGGCACAATCAGTATTATCAGAAAGTAATTTAACGAATGAGTATCAGTGAGGTATACAATAAAATCCACCTTTGGAGAAAAGCAAACATCAAGGAGCGTCATTTCCTGTTGTTTGCCTGCTTTATTGTAGGTATTCTTACCGCGCTGGCAGCCTATCTGCTGAAACTGTCCATCCATTTTGTGGAACTGTTCCTTACGAACAATTTTTCGCAAACCGACGCTAATTATTTGTATCTGGTTTATCCCATTATCGGAATTTTGCTGGCCGGACTATTTGTCAAGTATTGGGTGAAAGACGATATCAGCCACGGAGTCACAAAAATTCTTTTCTCCATCTCGCAACGAAAAAGCCGGATCAAACCCCACAACATGTACACCTCGCTGGTGGCAAGCTCTATCACTATCGGATTTGGCGGGTCGGTAGGGGCGGAGGCACCTATTGTGTTAACGGGGTCGGCTATCGGATCGAATGTGGGGCGTTTTTTTAAACTCGATCAGCGAAACCTGATGTTGCTTGTGGGTTGTGGTGCCGCCGGCGCTATAGCAGGAATATTTAAGGCTCCCATTGCCGGTATTCTTTTTGTGATTGAGGTGCTTTTGCTCGATTTAACGCTGTCGTCCATACTTCCTTTGTTGGTAACCGCCGTTACGGCCACTACCATATCGTATATTCTTACCGGGACGGATGCCATGTTTGCCTACTCACAAGTAGAAGCCTTTACCCTACAGCGGATTCCTTATGTAATACTGTTGGGAATCATTTGTGGATTCCTTTCACTTTATGTCACCCGCACCATGAGCTGGAGCGAGGACGTATACTCCCGGCTGAAACCCTGGACCCGGTTTGCTTTGGGCGGTATCACGCTCAGTATACTTATTTTCCTGTTTCCACCTTTGTTTGGAGAAGGGTACAATTCCATCGAGACGCTCTTGGCCGGAGGCCATGCATTCAATGAACTGTTAAACGGAAGCTTTTTTTATAACGCCCAAAGCCGTTGGGGAATAGTTGTTTTTCTGGGATTAATCTTATTCTTCAAAACCTTTGCAACCAGTGCTACCAACGGAGGTGGAGGCACGGGAGGGGTGTTTGCACCCACGTTGTTTATGGGCTGTATTTTGGGTTTTATCTATTCTTATACGCTGAACGAGCTGGGAGGGGTGACCTATCTTCCGCAGGAAAATTTTGCGCTGATGGGGATGGCAGGGGTGATGGCCGGAGTAATGCATGCACCGCTGACAGGGACGTTCCTCATCGCCGAACTTACAGGAGGGTACGAGCTGTTCCTGCCGTTGATGATTGTCTCCATTTGTTCCTATGCGACCATTGTGGTTTTCGAAAAACACAATATTTATGCAATGCGCCTGGCAAAAAGAGGCGAACTGATCACGCACCACAAAGATAAAGCCGTACTTACTTTTCTGAAAGTCGAAGATATGCTGGAAACCAATATCCCGGTTGTTCATCCCGAGATGACGCTTGGCGATATGGTAAAAGTAATTTCGAACAGCCAGAGAAACATCTTTCCGGTGGTGAATGATGACGGCACGTTGCAAGGACTTGTGCTGTTGAACGATATCCGGAACATCATGTTCCGTCCGGAACTTTACGACACCTTTAAGGTGAAAAAGTTTATGGTGGGATCGCCGGCAGAGATCAAGATCAACACCCCCATGGAGCGAGTGATGGATACTTTCGAAGATACCAAAGCGTGGAACTTGCCGGTTGTGGATAACAACGGAATCTACAAGGGAGTCCTCTCGCAATCGTCCGTTTTTAATTACTACCGCGATGTATTGGTGGAAAATTACTCCGAAGAGGAGGAGTGAGTAAACTCCGGCTATTTGACCAATACTTTCAAATTTTTAATTGTTCCGTCAACATTTACTTTTACGACATACACCCCTTTGGCTAAATGACCAACGGAAAAAGAGGCCCTGTTGATACTGCTTTCAGCCTTTTCTTCAAAAACTTTTTGCCCCGACACATAAAAGATCTCCCACGAGATCAGGTCCTTGTTTGACTCGATGAAAATTCTGTTGACCGCCTTGTTGTAGTAGGCTTTTATTTCCGTATCCCCTTGTGAAGGGTCATCCGGGGCAGCCAACCCTGTACCGATCACGTAAGGAGCGATCAGCAACGAAGTATTGATGGGACTCTCTATGTTCTCGGAAGACCTTACCCAGCCCGTTGCATTTTTCATCCAGGCAGTAGACGCAATCCCCGATCCAATTTTTCTGGGCTTTACATTCAACAGGGAGAACCCGTTGGGTATAGGGTTGAGGTCGGTATAGGAGATGTAAAATTTCCCGGAAACATCCACCGGAGCAGTGAACTTCACGTAGTTCTCCACGTTGTTTCTCATATCGCGGAGGGTTTCGTAGAAATTTCCGGCCTGATAGTAACGGAACGAATAGCTGAAAGGCGCTTCGTGTAACACACTACCGGGAATCCCGTTGTTGTCGGTATAGATTTTTATCCGGATGTTCAGGTTCTGAATGTTGTTGGTGATGGGCGAAGTAACAAAGACGCCATCGAGCCTGGCGGGTGTTGATGCGTAAAATTCCTCGGCAAACTCGTTGTATCCAAACGTATTGTTGGTCGCAAACATCGGAACAGAGTTATAATACGATTGAATGACGGAATCGGTGGTCACATAATTGGAACTCCGGGTGTAGGGTTGGTTCAGGTAGGGATTGAATCCGTCAATTTGTTGAAACTGGGAGTCCTCCGGATCTAAATAGCTTTTCAATGAATTCGGATTTCCCAACGAACCGGTAACATTCCATGCCTTGGACAACGACGAGTAGACATCGGGACCTTTCGGGGAAGAGCATTGCGACTCGCCGCCGGTAAGTGCTCCCAGAACTCTTTTCTCTTTGTCCAGCAAAGGAGAGCCCGATGATCCCTCTTCCGTTGCAGCTACGTCCCATGCACGAACAGCCCAGTGTCCGTTGGGTTCCATATTGTATCTCGGATCATCGAAAGAGCCGATTGCCAGCGGTTCATTCTCAATGGCCACTTTCTTGATCCCTCCGTTTGGATGATGGATTCCGTGAAAAGGAGGTTGCGGGGAAGAGCTGACGTTCCATCCCAAATAATAGGGCTGATACTCTTTCGGGGGAGTTTGCTTAAATTTCAGCAGGGAGATATCGTATCGCTCGCTGATTAAAACCGAATCGGCAGAAGCCATAGTCATTTGCAACGGTCCGCGTATTTCTTTATCACAAACCGGAGATTGATAAGCAAAAAAAGCAACGATGGTCCCGGCAATCACATCGTACCTGCGGTTTGCTAAAAAAGCGGGATCGTAATCCTTGTTGATGCAATGAGTGGCTGTGAGCAGGTAGGGGGATCCGTCTTCAGCCGAATTATTAACAAGCGATCCGGTACAATAGGTGGTTCCGTTGATAATCAGTGCCACCACACCGCTTCCGGGCTGAATATCTTCGGGATAACAAACGATATTGGGATGGCAGGACTGGGCGGGGTCTCTGGGTTCCACAGCGCGAAAGATCCCGCGGAAATCGTGATTCACTTCGCCGATCTCTATGTCTCCTTTAAAAGCAGCATCCAGCGGCTCCTGGTACTCCACGATAAGCTCATCACCCGCAAGAGGCTGGATAGGTAGAAGGTTTAATTCGGTATTGTTTTCCCGGGTGTACGACCCTAAAACCTCAGATTGGTCACCGTTGTAAACAAAAACCCTGGCCCCTTCAGGTAGCCGAAACTTCGAAAAAAGAATATTCAGGGAGTATGCTTTTCTTGACCGTATCCCCACCCGCCATATTTTCTTGTTGTCTAACGTAGTGAACGTAACTCCCGAGTTATCGGGACGAAGGAATACATGAAATTTGTGGGCAAACTCCAGGCTTTTAAATTTTTTTTCTTCGGCTTCTGAACGTAACACCGCTTGTTGAACGTCAAACGCTGGCATTTCAACAAAAGGGATCTGCAGCGGTTGCAGGGCGCGGGTATATGCACTGGCGTTTACAGGCAGTGGCTGTCCGCCGTGGCTTATCTGGGCAAAACCGAAAGGTGTGAAGATAGAAAACAGGAATGGAACGAGGAATTTTTGAATATCTTTTGGTCGGGGCATACTGTTCGCAATTAAGATTGACGGTTGCAAATTTAAGACGTTTTTAATAAATAAGATTACTTTTGTGGTGTTTTATTCCGACGCACATGCTTATTTTACAGAAGAACCTGAAGAATTTTCTCGACAGGAAAGCCGATTTTTACAACAGGACATCGTTTATTGAAAACGATCCTATCTTTGTCCCGCACCAGTTCACGTTGAAGCCGGACATCGAGATTATGGGCCTTTTTGCCGCTACGTTTGCCTGGGGGCAACGAAAAACAATTATTCAAAAATCGATGGAGCTGGCACGGCGATTCGACGGTAAGCCACACGAATTCATTTTGCACCATTCCGGATCCGATTTGAAACAGCTGCTGGGATTCAGACATCGCACGTTTAACGATACCGATTTGTTCTATTTCGTTGATTTCCTGCACCGGCATTATAAAGAAAATGAGAGCCTGGAGGGAGCTTTTATTCCGGAATCCGGCTTTACCGATATGGAGAGTGCGTTGATTCATTTCGGGCAATACTTCTTCAACGCTCCTCATGCACCCGGACGCACCCGAAAACATGTGGCATCCCCGGCAAAAACATCGACCTGCAAACGGCTTAATATGTTCCTTCGCTGGATGGTGCGTTTTGATGATAAAGGTGTGGATTTTGGGTTATGGAAAAGGATTCAACCGGAGAGGCTGATCTGTCCCATTGATCTGCACGTAGACCGGACGGCTCGCCAGTTGGGTTTGGTCACGCGGCGACAAACGGACTGGAAAACAGCCGTGGAACTTACCGAAAATCTCCGGCTATTGGATGCCCGTGATCCCGTAAAATATGATTTTGCACTTTTTGGACTTTCTATTGAGAAAGAAATTGATGACTTGTAGTTCAACCGTTTCAAGCTTCCCCTCCAAACTCCATCAGGTATGCCTTGATGAAATCATCCAGGTCTCCATCCATCACGCCGGTGACGTCTGACGTTTGGTAATTGGTGCGGTGGTCTTTTACTCGCCTGTCGTCGAAGACATAGCTGCGGATTTGTGAACCCCATTCTATTTTCTTCTTTCCTGCCTCGATCTCTGCTTGTGCAGCCCGGCGTTTTTCGAGTTCGATTTCGTAGAGCTGTGACTTCAACAAACGCATGGCGTTCTCCCGATTTCCCATCTGTGAGCGGCTCTCCGTGTTCTCAATAACAATTTCCTGTTCCTCGCCCGTGTCCGGATCCTTGTACATGTAATGCAACCGCACACCGGTTTCTACCTTGTTCACATTTTGTCCGCCCGCTCCCGATGAACGAAAAGTATCCCACGAGAGGTTGGCCGGATTCACATAGATCTCGATGCTGTCGTCCACCAACGGTACCACAAAAACCGATGCAAACGACGTCATGCGCTTGCCTTGCGCGTTGTATGGAGATACCCTTACCAGTCGGTGTACGCCGTTCTCGCTTTTCAAAAAGCCGTAGGCAACGTCGCCTTCCACTTGGAGGGTGGCAGTTTTTATACCGGCGTCGTCGCCGTCCTGCCAGTTGGTTACGGTGGTTTTGTATCCTTTACTTTCGCACCAGCGCTGATACATGCGAAACAGCATTGACGCCCAGTCCTGACTTTCGGTTCCGCCTGCGCCGGCGTTTATTTTCAATACTGCACCCAATTGATCCTCCTCGCGGCGGAGCATATTTTTTAGCTCCAGGTTTTCGATCAGTTCGAGTGCCTTGGTGTAGTTGGTATCTACCTCTTCTTCGCTGACAATGCCTTCTTTAACAAAATCGAATGCCAGTTGCAACTCTTCGGTTGCCGATTTTACCTTACCGTAGGCGTTGAGCCAGCCTTTCAGTTCACGCACGATCTTCATCTGGGCTTCGGCTGCCTTATTGTCGTTCCAGAAATCGGGAGCTTGCGTTTTTAGTTCTTCTTCTTCGAGTTGGATGGTCTTTGCATCGATGTCAAAGATACCCCCTCAGCGCCTGCTCGCGCTCCAACACGTTCTTAAGTTGGTCTGCAGTTATCATGATTTTTTGAATTTGAATGATTGAATCGGTTTTCTTCTGCCTTTTTCAGGGTGCAAAAATAGGCAAAATTCGCCATCAGCCAAAATATTCCTTTTCCCAAAATCCTGAATAATCCGTTGTTCAAGGACAGATGGCAGTTTTTTTCTTTCCCGGATTCCATCCCCTTGGTTGCGAAACGGAACAGTTGTGTTTTCGGGAAATGGGCTAAGGGGTTGTTTCAGCTGGCTCCGGGACGGATATTGTGTCGGTACGCACCATCGTCTGGATGGTCGGCTGTGTGCTTTCTTCTTTCTCCTGCTTGTTTTTGGAGGAGTCGGCGAGTGGTTGATTTACAGGGCGGGAATGAACGACAAGTACCTTTGTCCCGAGATTTTGTGAGATAGCCACTTTCTCTTTTTCGTTTTTTGTCTTGGGAGCTTCAATTAAGACCCGGTCTTTGGCTTTAGCCGAGGTGAATGCATTTCTCCGCTTGTCGTCCGTTCTCTCCTGTTTCGGCTTTTCTCGCGGAACTTTTCTAGCTATAGCCAACGCATTGTTTTCTTGCAGGATTCTTCCGCCACGCAAGTAACGGGATGCATAATAAGGTTCGGTGGAGAGGGATACAATAACCCCGCTGGTGGTTGACGCGTGGAGGAAGCGGAACTCTCCATCCGGAAGCAATTCTTTCACGATGCCTACGTGTCCGACTCTACCGTTGCGAGCACGCCCCTCGAAAAAGACTAGATCACCCACCTGTAGATGCTCTCGCTGCTTGATGCTGGGCATCTGTCGGTCTTGTCCTGCCGAACTCGTGCTCAGCCTGTAACCAAACTCCCTGAAAACAAATGAGGTGAAGCCCGAACAGTCAAATGCATGCGGCCCTTTTCCGGCAAACCGATACGGTTTGTTCAGGTACCGCATTCCGTAATTGATGACCTCCTGTCCGGTGCCTGTGAGTTTTTTACTGGGCGTTACGGTTGTTTTTTTTACTCCGCAGGAAGCCATCAGGACGGCAAAAAGTGTCAGCAGTACAGTTTTTTTATGCATTCATTTCGCCTTTTTGTGTGAGCTTCTTTTTTTATTGTGCAAAAATAGGAAAATATCCTTGATGAAGCACATGGGAATCGTTTCTTTAACTAAATATCCGAAATTTTAGGACTTGCTGAAAACGTTGAATGTGAAGAAAAAGCACTATTTTTGCATTTTATCGCAATTAGGGCAGAAGAATGGAGCAAATTAAAAACATCGTTTTCGATTTTGGTGGAGTGTTAATCGACTGGAATCCCGTGTATCTGTACAGTAAAGTTTTTGAGGACCGGGCCGAAATGGAGTATTTTCTGAACAATGTTTGTACATATCCGTGGAACGTGTTGCAAGATGCCGGCCGTCCTGTGGCACTCGCAACGGCTGAAAAACAGCAGGAGTTTCCTCAATACAAGGATGAAATTGCGATGTATTATGGCCGGTGGGCAGAAATGCTGGGTGGTGAGATTAGTGAAAACTCCCGGTTGGTGAAGCCCCTGAGCAAAAAATACAACACGTACGGACTGACCAACTGGTCGGCCGAGACCATTCCCGTGGCCATGGAGCGGTATGAATTCTTCAACTATTTAAAAGGAATGGTAGTTTCGGGCAACGAGAAAATCGTAAAACCCGACCCGAAATTGTATTACGTTTTGTTGGATCGATTCAGTATAAACCCCGAAGAGACGTTGTTTATCGATGATAACGCCCACAATATAGATACGGCTAAGTTGTTAGGATTCAAAACCATTCATCTTACGGCAGATGTGAACCTGGAGGAAGAGCTGGTGAAGATGGGAGTGTCGTTTTAATAATACTTTTTAACCTTTGGCAACACGCTATTTGACAATTATTCCCTATCTTTGTATCCGAAAATAATCGTGTGGAAAGATTTGAACTGCTTGCAACCACAGAAAAAAATGCTAAAAATGTCTCGCATATTTCCCCGCATTTTTCTTTCGTGCACATCCAGCAGTCTATTTTTTCCATCATTGTTTGTAAACAGATTTATTAATCACAAAACCAAGTTTGAAAGTTCAAGGCAATCCTTTCATAGTATAACAGTCTATGTTTTTGCTCTTTGTTCTTTGCTCTTGATTCTGTCAATCTTTAAAAAAAATGAATTACTTTTTTACCTCCGAATCGGTGTCCGAAGGACACCCCGATAAAGTAGCCGATCAGATATCGGATGCTTTGCTGGACGAGTTTCTGGCGTATGACCCTAACTCGAAAGTAGCTTGCGAAACGTTGGTGACAACCGGCCAGGTTGTCCTTGCCGGAGAAGTTAAATCAAATACGTATGTGGATGTTGCCGAGGTGGCGCGCAAAGTGATTGCCGGTATCGGCTATACCAAAAGCGAATACCAGTTTGAAGCCAAATCGTGCGGTGTTTTTTCGAGCATCCACGAACAATCCGACGACATAAACCGGGGTGTTGACGGCAAAGCCGACCCGATGGAGCAAGGCGCCGGCGATCAGGGGATGATGTTCGGTTACGCCACTGCGGAAACAGATAACTACATGCCGTTGGCATTGGACCTGAGTCACGCTCTGTTGCGCGAATTGGCTAACATCCGGAAAAACGAACCGGAGCTGATGCCTTACCTCCGTCCCGATGCCAAATCGCAGGTTACCATTGAGTATTCCCCGGACGGAACCCCTGTCCGCATTGATACGATCGTGATCTCCACTCAGCACGATGAGTTTGTCTATCCCGAAAGTAACACAAAAGAGGCCGTTTTTAAGGCGGATACGACCATGCAGCAGCAAATTGCCAATGACGTGAAAACGATTCTGATCCCGCGTGTCCGCGAGAAATACAAGCACACCCGGGATATCCACAAACTTTTCGACGATAAAATAAAGTACCACGTAAATCCTACCGGAAAGTTTGTTATCGGTGGGCCGCACGGAGATACGGGATTGACCGGACGCAAAATCATCGTGGACACTTACGGTGGAAAAGCTTCGCACGGCGGCGGTGCATTTTCCGGAAAGGATCCGTCGAAAGTGGACCGGTCGGCAGCTTATGCTGCACGCCATATCGCCAAAAACCTGGTCGCTGCGGGAGTGGCGTCAGAACTGTTGATACAGGTTTCGTACGCCATCGGTGTAGCACACCCGATGAACATTTATGTGAATACATTTGGAAAAAGCAGGGTGGCCCTGGCCGATGCTGAGATTGCGGAAAAAGTAAAAAACCTGTTCGATATGCGTCCAAAAGCGATCGAGAACCGGTTAAAACTTCGCAACCCAATATATTTGGAAACGGCTTCGTACGGACACATGGGCCGTCAACCGGAAATTGTCACGAAAAAATTCGAATCCCGTTATATGCCGGAGACGGTCATCAAGGAGGTCGAGCTTTTTACTTGGGAAAAGCTGGATTATGTGGATGTAATTCGGAAAGAATTCGGGTTATAAGAAAAATGAGACGGAATTTGTCCGAGAAAAATATCAGGGGGGTGGTTGTCTACTGCGCCTCCAGCGTACACATTGAAGAGGTCTATTTCGATGCTGCCCGGCAATTGGGGAAAGTTTTGGCAAAAAATGAGATTGCGTGTATAACCGGCGGTGGAAAGCAAGGATTGATGGGAGCAGTAAACGATAGCGTGCTCGAAAACGGAGGAAAAGTAAAAGGGATTATTCCGCAATTTATGATCGATTCGGGATGGTGTCATTCCCGGTTATCGGAGCTGGTTGTTACCGAATCGATGCACGAGCGGAAATTTCTGATGGCCAAGCAATCCGATGCAGCCATTGCGCTCCCCGGCGGATTCGGTACGTTGGAAGAGTTGGCGGAGATTCTCACCTGGAAGCAGCTGGGACTCTACAAGAACCCCGTTGTCATTCTCAATGTCAACGGTTATTACGACCCGTTGCTGGAGATGTTCGACAAAATGATCCGTGAAAAATTTGTTCATCACAATTACCGTAATATGTGGCAGGTAGTTGATTCGCCGGACAAGGCAGTTGATTACTTGCAGAATGTTGAGGCATGGATCCCCTCTTTTACCAAATATGACAAAAAAGAATTGTAATTTTGTTGAAAATTTGTGAGGTGTGCCCGATAGAATTCAATACTGTTGGACAATCATCCGATTCGGTCCGGATTGGATTTTCGTCGTTTGAATATATTCCTACGGATAATACCCGGTTTTTTTTTGATATCGATACCTCTGCTGTCGCGGCTGCGTCCGGACAAACGGCGGAGGGATTTTTCGGAACGCTGTTGCCTTTTTCACAAACCTTTCAGAGTATTTTTTTCCTCTGCTTTGCGTTCTGTTTTGTTGTTCTTTCGTTCTGGTTTAACCGGGAAGGTCCGACGTTAATGGCCAATTTTAAAAACATCTTTTCCGGAGGAATGAGAAGTCGGACAATCTTCAAGGAAGAGATTACCACAACCGGGGTTTGGAGTGAGTTTTTCTTGATTTTCCAAACCGTCCTGATCTTAACGGTTGTTATTTTTACTTTTTTTTGGGATAAGGGAATTTCAGGCTTGTCCGCTAAAGAAGGGGTAATGATGTTGCTGGCAACCTTTCTTGGAATTCTCCTGTTTCTCGGCATTAAATATTTAGTACATAGGTTGATAAGCTACGTTTTTGTAGAGTGGGGTCTTAGCGAGTGGACCGGAAAGTATTTCAGGATAGTTGAACTGATGGGAGTGCTTGTTTTTATTCCGTCAATGTTCTTTGTTTTTGTTCCGGAGTACGCAAAAATAGCTCTTTTTTTACTAATAATAATCTTTTTTATTATAATGGCGGTAGTTTTCTGGAATCTGTTAAATGTTTTTGCTAAAAACAAAGTGGGATTGCTTAATTATTTTTTGTACCTTTGCGCCATCGAAATAGTCCCCTTTTTTCTGATTTACAAGGGAATGGTTTCTTTAGTTAATATTGCAGGTAATTAATACGTTATGGCTGTACGCAAAGTTAAAAAAGTCCTTATATCACAACCTCAACCCAGTAACGGAAAGTCTCCTTATTTCGAATTGGGGGAGAAGTATCATGTGGAATTTCAATTCAGGCCTTTTATAAAAGTGGAAAGGGTTTCTTTGAAAGAATTCCGTCATCAGCGCATAAACATACTCGATTTCACCGGTATTGTAATGACCTCGCGCACTGCCGTAGATAATTTTTTCTCGCTGTGTGAGGAGCAGAAAATCGCCATGCCCGAATCGATGAAATATTTTTGTATTTCCGAAACTGTGGCGCTTTACCTGCAAAAATACATCGTTTACCGAAAAAGAAAAATATTTTTCAGCCAAACCGGAAAAATTGAAGGCTTGAACACCGCTTTTACCAAGCATTCAAAGGAAAGCCTGCTTGTTCCGGTTCCCGAAGAACATAATGAAGAGGTCTTGAACTACCTGGCTTCGAAAAAGCTGAAGTATACCCCAAGTGTGATGTATCGTACCGTGAGTAACGATTATGAGGAAGGTGAGGCGCTCGATACCGATATGATCGTTTTCTTCAGTCCCATTGGCGTGCAATCGTTGTTGAAAAATTTCCCCGATTTCAAACAGGGCGACATAGCCATCGGTTGTTTTGGGGCGACTACTGCAAAAGCTATCACGGATGAGGGGTTGCGACTCGATTGTGAAGCTCCGACGCCGGAGTATCCCTCGATGAGCATGGCACTCGATGCTTTTCTGAAAGAAAATCACAAAAAAAACGGCTGATATCAGGTTGGTCTGTCGGACATGTAAGCTACAGGTTAAATTTCTGTTTTTTTTATTTCTCAAGCAATACAATCAATTGCAAAAACAACTATCTTTGCAACAATAATTGCTTTCGGAGGAAATGCTGTTATCTATGGTTGAAGGACAACGTTTTACTTTCAAAAAAGAGGAACGTATAACCGGCAATAAAAGGATTTCGACTCTTTTTGCCCGTGGCGGTTCTTTTCTTGTATATCCGTTCAAGGTTGTCTTTTATGAATGCGAGTGTACTGCTTCGGAGCCCGTTTCCATTCTGATAAGTATACCTAAAAAGAGATTGAAGCGGGCAACGGCCCGCAACAGGATGAAAAGGTTGGTGAGAGAAGCTTACCGGGTAAATAAAGAGCTGATTCCATCCCATTTGTTGCTGGATAATCATCGGATTGACATAGCATTTGTTTATGTTAAAGACGAGCTCTCCGATTACGACAAGGTGGAAAAAAGTGTGTGCAAATCCCTGCGGGAAATATCGAATAAACTAAAGGACGTAAGAGCAAAATGCTGAAGTTTATAAGAAAAGTGCTTACGCACCTGCTCCTCGCGCCTGTTTTTTTTTACCGGTACGCCATTTCGCCGCTCTTGCCACCCAGTTGCCGGTATACGCCCACCTGTTCGCAATACACCATAGAAGCACTTCAAAAACACGGGCCTTTCCAAGGAACGGTTTTGTCTGCAAAACGCATTTTAAGCTGTAATCCATGGGGCGGATCGGGGTATGACCCGGTGCCGGAACCCAAGCCTAAGAAGAAGCGGCAAGACAAACCGAAAGCAGAGTAAACAATTTATATGGAACTATACGACGTCCACACTCACCAGATTCTTTTAGAGGACACCGATGACCCCTATCACTCGTGTATCCTCGATGTGTACCCCCTTGAGTTTGAAGTAGCCAAAGAAACGAACGACCGCCATGCCTTTTCCTGCGGAATCCATCCCTGGTATTCCGAAGACAGCGAAAATCAGATGATTTACTTGAAAGAGATTGTGGGAGACCCTCGCATCGTTGCCATCGGCGAAACCGGTCTGGATAAACTGAAAGGTCCATCCTTTGATGTTCAGATACCTGTGTTTAAGGAGCATATTGTTTTGTCGGAAAAACTGGGAAAGCCACTGATTATTCACTGTGTGAAAGCGTGGGAGGAGCTGTTGCGTGTGCGCGAAGAGACTAATCCAGCCCAACCCTGGATTCTCCACGGATACCGGGGAAAACCGGAGTTGACCAAACGATTGGTTAGGGAAGGATTCAACTTTTCGGTAGGTGACGATATTAATGTGGAATCTATGGAGTTAATTCCCCTCGAAAACCTTTTCTGCGAAACCGATGAGGATTTTATGGATATCCGCGACGTATATGCTCAGGCTGCACAGGCTGTAAATATGGAGCTCGAAGAATTTGCAGAGAAAATCGCACAAAACATCCACCGTATTTTTCCGACGCTAAAAGCGCCCAAGCCTTTTGATCCGGAAGAGGAGGAGGAAGAAGAGGAGTAATTCATGATTGCTATATTTACCACCTGCTCTCTGAAGCCTGAAGATCCTAAATCGCAAACAATAAACAAGGCAGCTGAGCGTCGGGATTATTTTCTTCCAAAATCTGCCGGAATTTCTCCCCAGTTATTGGTCTCCCATTTGATAACCGGGTTCTCGTAGGTGTTTTCCGATAACCACCTCTCCGCCCGGGCGATTAGATCGAAAACGGGCTGGTTGCGGTTGGTTCTTTCTAACTTGGTATTGCATTTTTTCCTGGCCACCCATTTCATGGCATTCACGCTATCGGAATAGATCGGCAACTTGCTGTTTTTTCGTTTCAACAAAGCCAATGCATGAACGATGGCCAAAAACTCGCCGATATTGTTGGTGCCGTCGTTCAGGGGACCAACGTGAAAAATCTCCGCTCCATCTGCGACAAAAACACCCCGGTATTCCATCAGTCCGGGATTTCCACTGCAGGCAGCATCCACCGCAATACTTTCCGTAAGGTATTTTTCTTTCGACGGAGTTGTTTTCCGGGTTTTGGCTTCCGTTTTCCCGATGTGCTTCCAGGGATTGTCATTAAATGCTGCATCCGCTTCTTCCTGCGTCTCAAACGACTTGTACCGGGCATGTTCAAAACCCGACACCTGCGCCTTGCACTCGTCCCACGAAGAGTAAACTCCCGGCCGGACACCTTTCCAAACGACGTAGAACTTTTTTTTTGCCATTACATCGAGTCCAAAACATACGGTGCAATCTCGTGCTGGAGATCGGAACGGGGCTCCTCGATGGAGATGATGCTGTCAACTATGAATTTCGTGTACCCGCGCCAGGGGATGGGTGCAAAAAATTCCTTGTAATGCAGTTGTACGTTCTTCCCGCTTGAGAGCATTAACTTTTCGGCGATCTCCTTGTTCTCTACCGAAAAATCGAATTGGTTGGACTGTAACCCACCCGGCTTGTCTGCCCGGAATCCGGTCTGGATAAGTTTCCCTTCGTATGTCTTAAAAATCACTCCTTTATATACCAGGTAATTCAATTCACCCGATTTTACGCCTGTACCAAAAACATAATAATAACGCACATATACAAGTGTGGCGAGCGCGATCAGCATGATTCCAAGAAACCATCCGAACCATTTCCTGCTTCTTCTCTTTTTGGGCTGTAGGTCGTTCATAAAATTCTGTTTTCGATTTTATCGCCAAAGGTACGTTTTTTTTGCTTTTTTAGCTATTTATTGCCCCAAAAATAAAGCCCCATCTCTCTTTTTAAGTTAACTTTGTGCATCAAATATTACAACCCAAAAAATTGTCGTATGCATAAGTTAACTTTAATTGTTGTTGCTTTCTCCCAAACTTCGGTTTATACATTCACTGTAGTTAAAGAAAACCCCGTAACATCCGTAAAGAACCAGGCAAGCACAAGCACCTGCTGGAGCTTTTCGGGTGTGAGCTTCCTGGAGGCTGAACTGCTGCGGAAAGGAAAAGGCACGTTCGACTTGTCGGAAATGTATATTGTAAGAAGAAACTACGAAGACAAAGCCGGAAAGTATGTACGGACGCACGGGCACCTGAATTTTGCGCCCGGGGGATCGTTCGCCGATGTGATAGAAACGCTCGACGAATACGGAATTGTTCCCGATGAAGCCTACACCGGTTTGGTCGGCGGAGCAGAACGTCATGACCACATGAAAGGAATCATCGGAAACAATACTGTTTCAACAGTATGGGACAAAGGGTTTAGCGGTATTCTGGATGCTTATCTGAAAGAAAAACCCGCTTCGTTCATTTATAACGGGAAAACCTATACACCGCAATCGTTCAAGGACTTTTTAGAACTGAATCCGAACGATTACATCTCGATCACTTCATTCACGCATCATCCGTTTTATGCATACTTTCCCCTTGAAGTGCCCGACAACTGGCGCTGGGCAAATTCGTACAACC
Source organism: Porphyromonadaceae bacterium (assembly GCA_022840285.1). Classification (GTDB taxonomy): domain Bacteria; phylum Bacteroidota; class Bacteroidia; order Bacteroidales; family Dysgonomonadaceae; genus Petrimonas. The sequence goes on along the minus strand of JALHIE010000033.1, from coordinate 15,646 downwards.
TGCCGGTGGATGAGATGATGGCAACCATCGATAACGCCATTATGAACGGTTATACCGTTGCCTGGGCTTCGGATGTGAGCGAAGGCGGATTTTCGCGTCAGGGCATAGCTATTGTGCCCGATGAAAATGCGGCGGAAAATGCAGGAACCGATCAGGCAAGATGGCTGGGCTTGTCGGAACGTGAGAGACGCTCAACCATTGCCGGAAAGGTGGGCGTTGAAGTGCTTAAAGAAAAAAATATCACGCAGGAAATGCGTCAGTTGGCGTACGATAATTATCAGACAACAGACGATCACGGCATGCATATCTACGGTATTGCAAACGATCAGAACGGCAACAAGTACTACCTGGTGAAGAATTCGTGGGGAAAAACGGGTCCTTACGATGGAATTTGGTACGCGTCGGAAGCTTTTGTCCGTTACAAAACACTGAGCATCGTTACCCACAAGGAGGCACTCCCGAAAGAGACGGCGAAAAAATTATGAGTTCAAAAGGGATATTATGGAAATTTCCGCATTATACGAAATCTATAAAAAGCATCCGGTAGTTACTACCGATTCCCGTGTTTGCCCGCACGATTCTATTTTCTTTGCGCTCAAAGGCGAACGCTTCAACGGCAACCAATTTGCCGAAAATGCCATTGAAAAAGGGTGTGCTTATGCTGTGGTGGATGAGTGGGAAAATAACAAACCGGAGAACCCGCGCATAGTTGTGGTGGAAAATGTACTGGAAACTTTGCAAAAGTTGGCCAATTTTCACCGGAAGAAGCTAAAGATAACCATTGTGGGCATTACGGGTACAAACGGTAAAACGACCACGAAGGAATTGATAGCCACCATCCTTTCCAGGGAGTTCAAAGTAGCTTTTACTCAGGGAAACCTCAACAACCACATCGGTGTTCCGCTTACGTTGCTGGCGATAAACAAGTCGCACGAAATTGGGGTAATAGAGATGGGTGCCAATCATCCCGGCGAGATCCGCGAATTATGTGAAATTGCCGAACCCAATATTGGATTGATCACCAACATCGGAAAAGCTCATATAGAAGGATTCGGTTCGTTGGAAAACGTGATCAGGACCAAATGCGAACTTTACGATTTTATCCGTGAACACGACGGCAAGGTATTTGTGAACAAAGATAACCCCACGTTGAGTGAAAAATCGGAAGGGATGGACAGGATTTTGTACGGGCGTGATGATCCCGGCTTGTTTGTGTCGGGTACGTTGTCGGCTGAAACGCCCTTTTTGCATTTCGATTGGAATTTTTTTGAACACCCTCACCGTGTGAAAACTCATCTCGTGGGAGAGTATAACCTCGATAATGCGCTGGCTGCTGCGGCCATAGGTAAATATTTTGGCATCAATGCCGAACTTATCAGCAGCGCCCTCGAAGCTTACGAGCCTAAAAACAACCGTTCGCAATTCGAGCGTACTGAGCACAACGACCTTATTATCGACGCTTACAATGCCAACCCTACAAGCATGAAAGCCATGCTGGAGTTTTTTTCAAAAATAAAATCCGATTTGCCGAAAGCGGTCATTTTGGGCGAGATGAAAGAGTTGGGACCTATTGCTAACAGAGAGCACAGGAAAATGTTGGAATACTTACGCGAACAATCGTTCGATAAAATTTACCTGGTCGGTTCCGTCTTTACCGACGGAGTGGCTGGGAGCATCGCCACGAAAAATACGTTAGCCTTTGAGCGAGTGGAGCAGTTGATCGAGGAGTTGAAACAACATCCTGTAGTCGGACATTATGTCCTGCTAAAAGGTTCGCACTCGGTACAGCTGGAGAAAGTGATCCCGTTTTTGTAAAGAATAAAGTAGATGCATAAATACCACATGATACACTACCTACAATGCAACAACTGCGGCAACCGTAACGAGATGAAATCGGAATATGTGGTATTCTGTACATCGTGCGGACAGAAGCTCGACAATAATTTCACCCAATGGAAGCGAAGAAATCCCGGAGGAACATTCGAGGATTTTAAACGAAACGCCTGTTTCACAGAAGATCAACTGCCACCAGAAGTCCCGATAAAGAAAAGCAGAGCACTGAAATCGAGACCGATGAAGGAGAAAATTCTTATAGTGGTAATAACCACAATTTTTGCTGCTGTCGGTTCATGGCTTGGTAGTACGGCTGTCACTGCACTTAAGAACAACAAAAAGACCGCTGAAAAAGTACTTTCGGAACAATGGGTAGAGAAAACCTACGGAACTTATCGGTTAACTCTTGAAACACCTTGGGAACTGAAGTCTTCGACACCGCCCCCGCTGCCCGAAAATATAAAAAGAATGCTGGAGAAGATGGAAACATTTGAAACGTCCATCCGTAACTTTCCTGGATTTATCCAGCGGGGAACGTATACCCAGAACAGTGAAAGATTTAAATTACTGGCAAGTGATGGTTTTAAGCAGAAAAGACGATAAGGTTGCAGGGCAGGCAGCAGAAAGAATTATCCAATCCATACAAATCAATTATCCGTCCTAAAGGAGAGTTACTTCTCAAATTTCACATTCAACACCGCTACTTCCGAAACCGTGCCTATGCGGTATTGCGGGCCTGCCAACCCCAGTCCCGAGGTTACATAGATATGTGTGTCCCCTTTCCGGGCATATCCGTAAGCCACTTCAAAAACCAATCGCGTGGCAATATTTCCGGGAAAAGCCTGTCCGTGGTGGGTGTGCCCGTATAGCGCAATGTCAGCTCCGGCATTGACTTCTTCGTCAAGATCATTCGGGCTGTGGTTTAGGACGATGACCGGTTTGAACCGGTTCACGTTCTGCCGGTTCAGGATTTCGGATAACGGTACCCGCTCGGGAAACACAACATCTTCGCGTCCCACCACATAAAAAGCGCTGTCGATCAGGACAGCCGAATCGCGCAGCATGCTTATGCCTGCACGGTTTAACCATTGTATTTTTTGTTCAGCTTCGTAACGGTATTCGTGGTTACCGGTACAGGAATATACGCCCAGGCGTGCGTGCAGCCGCCGGAGTTCTTCGTCCATCCTTTGTTCCTGAACGGGATCGAGGCGGGAGTCGAGGATATCTCCCACAAAAAGGATCAAGTCGGGCTTTTGCTCCATGATCAAATCCACCATCCTTTTAGCGTCATTCCGGTTGATCAGGTATCCCAAATGTAAGTCGCCAACCATCGCAATCCTCACGGAGTCCATTTTTCCGGCTGATTTACCAATCTGTATATCCACCTGTCGTACCTCCGGATGGTTAAATTTGTAACTGCCGTAAGACAATGTCAATATCACCACTGCAACGGAGGAAAGAAAGAGTGTGAGTTTCATCTTTCCCGGTTGGTCCAGCAGTTCTTTGGGACGGGTGATTTTTTTCCGGAATACCAGGTATAGAAAGTCGCCTGTTAAAACCAGGCCCCCCAGGTAAAGCAGAAAAAGCATCCAGCTTGTTCCCATCATGCGGATGGGGTGAATAATTTCAGGAGGAAGATGGCGGTAGAATGCAAATCCCGTGAGGTATACCAACAGTTCGAAAACGAAAATAACCGTCCAGAACATCCGGAGCAGCTTTTGCGTTTTAAAAACATCCCAACCTTTCAGGAAAACAAGGATGTTGAGCGTGAAATGTATAATCAGTGCGACGATAAGTGAGCGCATAGAAAGTAAGTAAATTAATTCACCAAATCCAAGACCAGGTACTCCGACCGGGTGCCAATGCGGAACTTCCCGCCCCAGATGCCCAAGCCTGAAGAAACGTAGAAATGGGTATTCTCTTTTTGAAGATACCCTTGCGAAAGTTCGAAAATTTTATCGGTTATCAAGGATGCCGGAAAAACCTGTCCCCGATGTGTGTGGCCGGAGAATTGAAAATCGATTCTTTCCCGCACCGTTTCATCCAGATCGTAAGGCTGGTGATTAAGAAGTATCGAGAAAGTCCGGTTGTTGCTATCTTTTATCAGTTCCCGCAACGTCTTGCGATTCTGCCGTGAATGATCTTCCCGTCCGATGATTGTTAACCCATTCGTTTGAAGCACGGAGTCACGCAACAGCGTAATTCCCGACCGGGCATAAAAATCGATGCTGTTTTTAATACCCGAGATGTATTCGTGATTACCGGTACAGGCATAAATTCCCAATGGTGCGTTAATTTTTCGTAATTCCTTATCGAGTGAATGCCTCCATACGGGACGAAACTGGTTGTCAACCAGGTCTCCGCCAATAATAACCATGTCCGGATTTTCGGCATTGATCATCTCCACCCACCTGTTCAGCTCTTTCTTTGAAATGGTGTAGCCCAGGTGTAAATCGCTGATGCCGACAATTCTCACCGGTTTTTCGATTTTTTCGGTTTTGATGGTTATGTGCGAACGTTTTTTGTTGTGATATTGCCAGTTACCGTGCAAAAGTATCAACGCCGTAAGACCCAAACCTGTAGCGGCAGTTAGCGCGTTGTGATGAAAAATGTCACGAACAGTTTCTTTGTCGGCAATGGGTATGAACGAGTTGATGATCCTGAATACATCGACAAAGAAAACGAGCATGAAAACATATAAGAAAGCGATCATCCACGATGTACCGAACCGGTAGAAGAAGCCGGCAATCCCCACAGGCATGGCTTCGCCAAACCGGAAAAAAACGAGCAGGCTGGCAAATCCAAGCACAAAAATACCCATTACAACAATTCTGACCCACGCATTTGCCGGGATAAGCTGGTATATCCTGACAGCAACGTATGCGTTGGTCGTTAAATAGAAAAAGAGTATACTGACCCACAAAGGTACGGAAAAATCGATGACCATTCCGTGGAAAAGTGCCACAACCACGTAGTCGGATCCCGAATATTTGGTGATCATGGGTAGGGTCGTATCCATGGTGGTTGCGCCACCAGCACAGATGGGGGATAGCTTTCCGAAATATTTTACCATCCACGGCGTAAAAACCAGGACAGTAAACTCACGCATGATGTTAGCCAGCAAGGCTACCGTACCCAGTTCGGCTCCACGAAACTCGGAGATGAGAATGCTCGATAGCGAATAGTAGGCAAATCCGGCTCCTACACTCAGGCATTCGATCAGGCTTCTTTCGGGAAGAAAAAGACTTGCCAGTGCCGCCCCCGCGAAAGTGCCAACTGTGGTGGCAACGGGTACCAAGACGATCTTGAACCCGAATCGCTTCACGGCCGTAAACATGTTTTTGCCGGAACCTATCTGTACCCCGACAAAAAATAAGAGTCCATAAAGAATCCATTTCGAGATATCGTCTTTCAGCAGATAGATAAGGGATTGCTTCATGAATTTTTACCCTTTCTTCTGAAAAACGTCGAGTACACCAGCCAGGCACAGAGAACAGTTCCCACAGTCGCCCCGAAACTAATGATCAATGCGTCAAGGCCGATGGTACTGAAATTTGTCACTACTTGTTCATTTGCACCTACTGAAACGCCCAGGAAAAACAACAGCAACATAATGATCAGGCTTATAACGGATCCCACATGCTTCATTTGCGGGAGTTTTCTGGCAAAATATCCCACGACAATGCCCGATAGTATGATGAGGATAATGTTGAGCATAGAATTTTTGTTTTGGTGGAGAAATTTAATTGCAAAAGTAAGTAAAAAAAAATTGCCGGTAATCATCGTGAAGAATTAACCTTTTTCATGTAAGAAATACGGGGGATGCTTCGTCTAAACAGGATAAGATTGAATCTTATGTTTAAAAATGCAAAAAAGGTGTATCAAAGAACCCTTCCTTTACTAAATTATCGTAACAGGGGCGTCTTTATGGGTTGCCTATTGGATTTATTAACTACTTTTGCTGAAAATTCAATTAATACCTTTATGAAACAAACTCTATTATCACTGGTTCTCCTGCTGACATCCGTTGTGGTCTCTGCGGAGGACACCACTGTAAAAGGACAACTGGTGAGCGCAAATGATAAACAACCGCTCCCTTACGCCACCGTTTCGGTTGCCAGTAAAACGGTTCCACAAAAATCCATCAAAAAATTTGCTACCGATGACAGCGGGAATTTTACCACCAAACTGCAGGCCGGAGACTATATCTTTACTTTCCAGTTTGTCGGAATGAATAATTTTAACCGCAACGTGGAGGTAAAGGACGGAGAGCCGCAGGTCAATCTCGGGCAAATTGAAATGTTGGAAAGTTCTACCGAACTGTCCGAGATCAGTGTGACGGCACAACGTCCATTGGTAAAGGTAGAGATCGATAAGATCACCTACAGTGCCAAAGACGATCCCGAGGCAACTACGTCCAATGTGCTGGATTTGCTTCGTAAGGTGCCCCTGGTTACGGTCGACGGCGAAGACAATATCCAGCTGAAAGGGTCATCGAGCTTCAAAATATACCTGAACGGGAAACCGTCGAACATGATTTCGAACAACCCGTCGCAAGTGCTGAAAAGTATGCCTGCCAACAGCATAAAGGACGTGGAAGTGATCACTGATCCCGGAGCGCGGTATGATGCCGAAGGAGTGGGCGGAATCATAAACATCATTACCGATAAACGGGTGGATGAAGGTTATTCGGGTTCTGTCGGAGCCAACGGAGATACGTTCGGCGGGTATGGAGGCAACGCCTACCTGTCGTTGAAATACGGCAAGTTCGGACTTACCGGAAACGGGAGTTATTTTTACCACAACAGGCCGGAGGCAAAAACATCGCTCACCCGGGAAGAGATGGCTCCAAATCCGGTAAATGAGCTGACGCAGGAGGGGACCTCCAAAAATTACGGTGGCGGACTGTTCTACAATACGCAGCTCAGTTACGAGCCGGATACGCTGAACCTGTTTAACATATCTGTCGGACAATTCGGAGGAAAATTTCATTCCAACTCGGAACAGGATGTCCTTTCTCAAGGCGCAAGAGATTATTCGTACCTGTTGAATAATAATTCGATAAATCATTTCGGGTCATTTACGTTGACGTCCGATTATCAGCGGACTTTTAAAAAGAAAGACGAGTTGCTGACCGTTTCTTACCGCTTTGAGAAAGATCCCAACGATAGCGAGTACGAAAGTGAATACAGCCATGTGAACAATTATTTTTACAGTGAGGGCTACCGCATGAAGAGCTTAAACAACGCCGGAGGAAAAGAGCACACCGGACAGATTGATTATGTGAATCCGCTGACCAGTAAACACAGTTTAGAGATGGGATTGAAATACATTTTTCGCGATAACTCCAGCCGTGGCGATAACAAGTACCTGGATCCGAACAACGGAGAGCAATGGGGAGAGGACCTGAGCCGCAAGAATGATCTCGATCACGAACAACGGATCACATCGGGGTATGCCGGATACGGGTTGAAAGCCGGAAAGTTTGGGTTGAAGCTGGGTCTACGGGGTGAAAATACCGCTCAGAAGATACACTTTATGAGTGCGCAAACCGATACGGTAGTGCATGCAGACTTTTTCGATTTGGTTCCCTCGGCTGCTTTCTCCTACCAGTTGGGGATGACGAAAACCTTGCGGTGGGGGTACAACATGCGGATATCCCGCCCGGGTATCTGGTACCTGAATCCCTATATAAACGATTCGGATCCCAACAACATCCGTTACGGAAACCCTAACCTGAACGCGGAACAGACGCATAATTTAAACATCAATTACGGTTCGTTCTCACAAAAAGTGAACTTCAACGCCACGCTAAGCTATTCGTTTACCCAAAATGCCATCACTCCCTACATTTTCGTAGATGCAGACGGTGTTACCAACAATACGTACCGGAATATTGGTCGGAATCAGTCGGTGGGACTGGATGGATATGCCAGCTGGACACCCACACCCGTTATCCGGATGAACGTGAACGGTTCACTCGGCTATACCGATATTCAAAGCACGGAAAATACCGGTGTGAGAAACAGCGGATTCTCTGGACGCGGTTTTGGAGGCATTACTTTCACACTTCCCAAAGACGTAAGATTGAGTGCGAACGGTGGAATCTTTACGAGCAATATCCAATTGCAAACCACCCAATCGGCATTCTATTTTTATTCGTTCAGCGCGATGAAGAGCTTCTTTAACAAGAAGCTGGATGTTTCCCTTAATACGACGACCCCTTTCCACAAGTACCGCGATTTCAAGTTGACAACCAAAGGAGATGGATTCGTTCAGAAAATGAATTTTCAAAACCCGATGCGCACTTTCCGCCTGAGCCTGACGTACCGTTTCGGAGATTTGAAGTCCTCGGTCAGGAGAGTACAGCGTACCATCACCAACGAAGATGTTTTGCAGGGCGAAAGTTCGCAGGAAGGAACGGGTACCGGCTCATAATTCAATCTCATATGCGAATAGATATAGTTACCGTTTTACCGGAAATGATTGAGGGAGCGCTTAATTGCTCTATTCTAAAGCGGGCGCAAGACAAAGGTCTGGTGCAGTTCGGACTGCACAACCTGCGTGATTACACGCTCGATAAGCACCGTCGTGTAGACGATTATCCTTTTGGTGGTGAAGCGGGAATGGTCCTACAGATTGAACCGGTTGACCGCTGCATCGAACACCTAAAATCGCACCGCAATTACGATGAGATAATCTTCACCACACCTGACGGTGAGCAGTTTACGCAAAAAACGGCCAACGAGTTGTCGCTTCTGAAGAACCTCATCATACTTTGTGGGCATTACAAAGGCGTGGACTACCGGGTTCGGGAACACCTGATTACCCGTGAAGTATCTATTGGCGATTTTGTGCTTACCGGAGGGGAGTTGGCTGCTGCTATGATTGCCGATGCCGTTGTCCGTGTAATTCCAGGTGTTATTGGTGATGAACAGTCGGCTCTTTCCGATTCATTTCAGGACAATTTGCTGGCACCGCCCGTTTACACCCGCCCGGCGGAATACAAGGGTTGGCGTGTACCCGAGGTGCTCCTCTCAGGACACGAACGCAAAATCGCCGAATGGCGCCTGGAACAGGCACACGATCGCACAAAACGGTTACGCCCCGATTTAATGAAGTAAGAAACTGTTTTATTCCTTTTTGTCATAATTTTATTCAAGCTAAAAAACGTGTCGGGAAACGGTGATAATTGGACGGTGTCGCGCCATACCCCTAGCAAGCCTGGATCGGTTCATTTGCCTTAACGAAAAAGTTTACCGGTTACCTGTGTAGCTGCATACACGACAAACGGAAAGCTGCAAAATGGAGCAACAGAGAATGGATTGTTCCGTAAAAAATGGGGTAGCGGAACGTGAGGATTTAAGCGGCAGGGGGTGCCCGTAAATAGGTGTGTAGCCGTTTTCTTACGGAATGGTCTCCCTCGTAAAGAACGGTGGAGATATCGAGCAAAAAGGTTGATCCGTCCGAAAAATCGAAATCGCAAACAACGTTCGGCGTTAGTTGCGTTTTGTATAGATGCCCTAAAAGGAAAAGTTGATTTTCGGTGTGGTGGTGTTGCTTGTTCTCGCTTTTCTTAAATGGATGAGAGTGAACATAGCGTATGTGGTTAACAACATGCGTATGGATGAAAAGGGTGATGCTGCCCATGTAGCCTATAAATAGGGCAAACAGTATGTGTTGCAATTTAGACAAATTCCAGATAACAACAGTTGTTTCGAATCCTTTACGACAACAGCCAAGGTAGATACATGCGAAAGTTCAGTGTCCCTCGTTTGTAGAAGATTCACCCTTTTTGTAATGTTTGGAATTTCCCTGCCTGAAATAGCCAATCTCGTGACTTATGCCTTTAAGCTGTAGTTCGAGAAAACGCAGGTCATCCTCGTTGTTCAGTTGCGAAACGGGTTTGTTCTGATAAAGGGAGTAATCATCTCGGTACTGTTTTGGAGTGATGTTGGGCATCAGTACATTAGCTCCGATGCGGATGGCTTTTTCGCGGCCTTCTTTTTCGATGGATTGCAGGGCAGTGGTAGCGGCGATGTTGATATCGGGCATGAGGATACGTAGGAGGGCGACCATTTTAAGGCTCAAGTCGAATCGTTCTTGCAGCGGTGTAAGCACACCCTTGTATTTGTAGAGTGGGGTCTGTGCATGTTCGATATAGGGACCCATGCCGCACATATCGATGTCGAGCTGTTTCATAAACAACAAATCGTTTGCCAGGTCTTCGGTAGATTGAAACGGCAATCCGATCATGACTCCCGTTCCGGTTTGGTATCCCAGTTTTTTTAGCGATTCCAGGGCTTTCAGGCGCTTGGAAAAACGGTGTGTTTCGTCGTCAGGGTGTATCTTACGGTAAAGTTCCCCGGAGGAGGATTCGATACGGAGCAGATAACGGCTGGCTCCGCTCTCAAACCACCGGCGATAGACCTCTTCGGGTTGTTCTCCGCAGGAGAGGGTAATGCCGATTTCCCGGTTGGTGATACGCATGGCTTCTTTCAGCAAGGAGTCGATCTTTCGGGTAGACGTATTCGAATGGAACTCACCGCTTTGGATAACGACGGATCCAAATCCTTTTTCGTAGGCAAACCGGATGGCTTCCAATGCCTCATCGCTTGTGAGGCAATACCGGCGTGCGTTTGTGTTATCCCGACGAATACCACAATAATAACAATTTTTTTCGCAAATGTTGGAAAATTCGATCAATCCGCGCAGATAAACCGTGTTGCCCACGTTTTCCTGTTTGACTTTCGCGGCACAATCCAATAAAGCCTGCTCTTCCTCACCTTTGGTACAAAGTAGCCGGATCAGATCTTTTTTGAGGAGTTTGTCTCTATGCAATAGGGTGGGAATCATAAAAACATTCTTGTTGCCCGTTCAAAAATGCCGTTCATATATGCCAGTGCCATCCCGTAATTGGTGACCGGAATGCTCTTTTCCGTGAACGGTTTTATCCGGTTCATCAGTTGCTTGCGTGTAACCATGCATCCCCCGCATTGGATAACGAGGGCGTAATTGCCAGGTATAATCTCCGATAATCCACTTACAACATTGAATGATAGTGATTTGCCCGTAAATTTTCGGAGAAGATCCGGGATTTTTACCCGCCCGATATCGTCGCAACTGGTTTGATGGGTGCAACTTTCCAGCACCAGGATAGTGTCTCCATCTTTTAGTTTGGAAAGGTGAGGGGTACCCTGCAGGAAGTCATGGAAATTGCCTTTCATCCGGGAAAACAGAATGCTGAAACTTGTCAACGGAACGTCATCGGGAATCCGTGTTGCAACGTAACCGAAGGCTTGGCTGTCGGTAACGGCAAGCGCTGGTTGTATGCCAAGCTTCAGGAAATCATCCAATTCGGTGTCTTTCACCACTACCGTGACACAATCGTTATCCAGGGCATCGCGGATGGTCTGATTTTGCGGTAGGATCAATCGTCCTTCGGGAGCCTCACGGTCGATGGGTGTTATGAGCAACACAAGGTCTTTCGGCTGCACCAGGTCTCCAATGAGTGTTTTGAGTTGCTGGCTTTCCCGCGGGATAATTTTTCTCAGTGCATCAATGATCATTTCCGAATCTCCCGGATCTTTTGCGCTGAAATCGATGACCGCAGCGTTGCTGTGGTGTTTGATCACTGTTTTTGTTAGAGCGGCTATTTTAGATATGTCGCTTTTGTTGTGAAGAATGAGGTAGGGGATACTGAATTTTTCAAAGTGCCGGATAAGGTCCAGTTCATATTGTCCGAATTGATTTCCGGCAATGAGCAATACGGCACAGTCCACTTTTTTTATCGCATCGAGTGATTTATTGATGCGCTTTTTTCCCAATTCGCCTGCGTCGTCAATTCCCGCAGTATCCACCAAAATCACCGGACCTATCCCAAAAATCTCGACCGATTTCTTTACCGGGTCGGTCGTCGTACCGGGTACATCTGACACAATAGCGGTGTCCTGCCCCGTGAGTAAGTTGATCAGTGAGCTTTTACCGGTGTTTTGACGGCCAAAAATGCCGATATGTGGCCTGAAATTGGTCATTTTCCAAATTAAAAATACAAATCCCGTTCCCCCTGTTTTATTCGCCCGATTTTTTCCCGCACCTGATGTTGTGCTTTTTCATCGAGTAAGTGAATATTTTTCTCGATCACGCTCCATCCCATTTCTGCGGTACGCTCCGGCGCGTAATCCACCAGGTATTCGGCCAGTGTGAGCATCGCGTTGGGGGAACAAAACCGTTTGATGAAGCCGGGTACTGAGAATTCCATAAAATGTTCTCCCGTGCGTCCCAGGCGATAGCAGGCAGTACAGAAAGAGGGCAGCATATCCTGCTGAAGCAGTTCATCAATGATTTCGTTGAGCGACCGGTCGTCGTTTATGCGGAACTGACCTTTTTTGAGGTCGTGTCCTTGCTCCTTTTCAGCGTAACTGCCCAGTTCGATTCTTGTTCCTCCGTCGATTTGGGATACGCCAAACTGAATCAGTTGGTTGCGTAGTTTTGCCGGTTCTCGGGCTGTAAGAATCATCCCCGTGTATGGAACGGCCAGCCGGAGAATGGCCACCAGTCGTGTAAAATTCTCATCCGAAACGAAATATTCATCACCCAGATCAAGCATCGACGCGTCTTTGATACGGGGAAACGAAATGGTGTGGGGTCCTATGTTGTAGCAGGCTTCCAGGTGATTGGTGTGGCGGACCAGCCCCATGACTTCAAATCTCCAGTCGTACAATCCGAAAAGTGCACCTATCCCTACATCGTCCAGCCCGGCTTCCAGGGCCCGGTCGAGCGAAGTGAGGCGGTAGTCGAAATCAGCTTTTTTACCGCGCAAATGATAGGTCTTGTATGCTTCACGGTGGTAGGTTTCCTGAAACACCTGATAGGTGCCGATGCCGGCTTCTTTCACTGTGCGGAAACCCTCAATGTCGAGTGGAGCGGCGTTAATGTTTACACGGCGGATTTCGCCCTTGCCTTTTTTTACACTATACGCGGTTTTCACGGTCTGGGCAATGAATCCGGGACTGTATTGCGCATGTTCACCGTAAACGAGGATCAACCTTTTTTGTCCGTTGTCTTCCAGCGCTTCTATCTCCCTTACCAGTTCCTCGTCAGAAAGTGTTTTGCGGACTGCATCCTTGTTAGAAGTTTTAAATCCGCAGTAGGCACAGTTGTTGGAGCATTTATTGCCTACGTAAAGCGGAGCAAAGAGAACGATGCGGTTCCCGTAAATTTTTTTCTTAAGCTCCCGGGCACCTTCTTTGATGAGTTGCATAGATCCGGAGTCGGCAGCATTGATTAGTACAGCCACTTCTTCAAGATTCAGCCTGTTTTTTGCCAGTGATTTTTTAATCACCTCCTTCACCCTGCCGGGAGTGGAAACCGTTTTATTGAGAAAACCCCAAATCTCGCCGGTGTCGATGAACGGCTGCATCGGTACATCGGGAATAGCGTATTTCTCCGGGGAAAATTTCATAACATAAAACGTTTATTCACAAGGTGAATACAAAATTACACAATTTATTCCATCCTTCACAGAACTTTCTCGTGTTCTGTACTGGAAAACCAACTAATGCATAAATTTTCCCACGTGTTTGGGTTTTGACTCTTCCAGTTCTTCTTTCAATTTCTGCACAGCTTCTTGAAGCTTATCGGATTCTTTTCGTTCGGAAATCAGCATGGATAAAAGAATAGAAATAATCAACGTGCCGATGATAACCGCGAGCGAAACCCATGAATGGTGTGCAAAAAATTCTCCTACCGAATGCACGGAACTCAACAGCATTTTCATACCAATAAACAAGAGAATGAAACTCACGCCAGTTTTCAAGTAACGAAACATTCCCATAATACCTTTCAAAGCAAAGAAAAGCGATATTAAACCCATCACTGCAAAAACATTGGAGGAAATGGCAAGAAAGTTCTCTTCACTGAGTGTAAGGATGCCGTTTACGTCTTCTTTTATAACGCCGATAATAGCCGGTATAGAGTCAACAGCAAACAATATATCGGTGGAACCGATAACAAGCAAGGCCAGAAAAATATTGGTTAAGTGGGCTTTTCCGTTTATTTTGGTAAAAAAGCGTGACGAATGTATGTCAGGATCAATGGGGAATAACCTGGAAGCTCCCTTGTACAGGATGTTCGATTTGGGATTTACGTTTTCATCTTCTTTCGAAAAAGCCATCTTGTATGCCGTCCAAATTAAGATGAACCCGAAGACATAAATAATCCAATGGAAGCGTTCCACCAATTCCATCCCCATGAGGATAAAAAGAATCCGCAGTATGACGGAAATCAAAATACCCAACTTCAACAGTTTTGGTTGATGGTTGATTTTTCGGATGAATACCCATCATTGAGAAAATCATGATAAAGACGAACAAGTTATCTACTGATAATGAATATTCGGTCAAATATCCGGAAATGAATTTTGACATCATTATGGGGCCGGTATGGATTGTGCTTCCCGGATTCTGCGGAAAGAAAAAGTAAAGTGAAAATCCAAAACATAACGCGATGGAAATCCACACGGCTGTCCAAGTTAGGGAAGATTTAACACTAACTGTCTTTTCGCGGTGGGAAGTCACGTACAGGTCAATTCCATACACGATGATGAAGATAGCTATAAAAGCAATCCAGTAAAGGGTTGTCGCACTCATAAGAAAGAGGAGGTTTTCAGTTGTTTTAAATGGACACTTCGACTTTGAGGGGTAGTGCTTCTGCCGGACAAAAATCGGTCAAAGTTACACTGAATTTCCATCCGTTATTCTCCATCCGGTTTAAATGATGTTAAAAGCCAGAAGCGAAGATTGCCCCTGGCTTTCTGATGAGGTAAATGGTAGGTAAATGGTTGATTTGTAGTTTTACGATCAATTAAAATTGTCAGAAAACCTGTTTATTTCCTGATTACTCATATCTCCCGCGATAATGATCTTGTGTTTAAATGTCACTTTTTCGCCGGAAGACAACCTCAATTCAACCGGTTCTGAGTCTTTATCCATAGCTTTTCCTCCCAGGTTATTAACTGCAAATAATCCATAGCCTCTTGCGTGAGTCCATGCCGGATAGTTCGGGTTGTTTTTGTTGTCCATAATAACAAGGGTGATTGCTTCGCCTTCTTTTTCAGCTTTTAGGGCAACCCATTTGCTCCTTTTTCCCCAAACCTCTCCTCCCGTTAGGCCTTCAGCATTTCTGTAGGTTCCATTTACGCCTTCGGTTACATTTCCGTTTGCGTCTAAAAACTTCTCGGCTTTTTGAGCAGGCTCCTCAAAGCTTCTGTCCACCCTTAAACCTACCAGACCCTCTTTATTTTCGGTAAAAGTTATGTCTTGATTTGCAGTTAGTTCAGTTATTCTTTCGATTGTTCTGATCTCGTTGTTAAGGCCTCCAAACAGGTAGGTTGTTTTCTCGTTCAATAAAATGTTTCCTTCATTATCTGTCCAGTTTGACTGGACAACCAACCTGCCTTTCCGGCTATCTGCTTCCTCTATTTTGTCGAACCGGATTGTCCCATATTTATGCTTATCTTCCGGTTTTATGGCATAGGAGTTATTCCAAAAATCAAGTCCGTTTACATCCCCAAAGTTAAACCATAGTCCGATGTGATGCGGATGATCGGTTCTTTCAAAAGGCCTCGGATTCAGCGGAAATCCTCTCGTGATAAATTTACCTGAAGGTGTTTTTATAGGATAAAGGCATGGCTTTTCCAGGTTATCGGGATAAATGAACGATGTGAAATAAATGTCGTTTATGTATACCTCAACGGCCTTATTATTTTCGTTAACGTTAAAACTGACGTTTGTTGAAGTGCCTTGGCAATTTA
>JALHIE010000032.1 GCA_022840285.1 Porphyromonadaceae bacterium | reverse complement strand
TCAAAGAACTTTTCAGGTGAAATTTACCTGATTTATAAAATTTATTGTACAAAAAATTTTAAACTAAATTATCACTCCGACTTTTCGGAGCGGACTCAATTTTAAGTTTTATTGTCTTATCCTCCTGTAATTACAAAGGCAAATCCGATTCTGTCACACTATCCGAAAAAATAATTTTCGATACGGATATGGGGCCCGACTATGATGATGTGGGGGCTATAGCTATACTACATGCTTTGGAAGGACTGGGAGAATGTGAAATTTTGGCGACGCTGGCAAGTGACAGCCACCCCACCATAGCGCCTACCATTGAGATGTTTAACCGTTACTACGGAAAAGGGAGTATCCCTGTTGGAATTCCCGATGACGGTGCAGCAAATTTCACGGCATCCAACAATTGGAACGACTCCCTGCTGGTAAGATTTGCTCCCGATTTAAAATCTAAAACGGATTATCCGAAAGCGAGCGAGGTTTACAGGAAGGCCCTGGCTTCACAGCCGGATAAAAGCGTGACCATCGTAACCGTTGGGTTTACAACCAACCTGGCAGAACTGCTAAAAACCGGGAGCGACGATTACTCACCGTTATCCGGCAAAGAGTTGGTTAAAAAGAAAGTAAAAAAATGGGTCGCTATGGCCGGTCGGTTTCCCGAAGGTCGGGAATTCAATCTGTTGATCGACTCGATTTCTTCTTCTTATGTAGTTGATCATTGGCCAACACCGATCCTTTTCAGCGGATTTGAAATTGGAGAACGCATCTTTACGGGAGGTAAGTTAGCCACAAAAAATGAATACAAGAATCCGGCCTCCTGGGCGTATAGGTATAATCTAGCCACATACGAAAATAGACCCGTAAAAAACAGGATGTCCTGGGATCAGACAGCTGTTCTTTGTGCTATTCGTGATCCCGAAAGGTATTTTTACGTGTGCGGCCCCGGAAAAATCATCGTCACTCCCTCCGGAAACAACAGCTGGGATCCGGACTCAAACAAGGAACACTTTTTCCTAGTCCACAAATATCCTTATCAGCATATGGCGGATACCTTGGAAAACTTAATGATGTACGACCCTAAATAGTTTAAAATCATGTTTATTGTAACCAATTATTCTTTAGCCATCCTGTTTTGCTTGATAACTATGCTCTGCTGGGGTTCTTGGGGGAATACTCAAAAGCTGGCAGGAAAAATATGGCGTTACGAATTGTTTTATTGGGATTATGTGATCGGAATTCTGCTCCTTTCGCTCATCCTGGGATTCACCCTTGGAAGCACAGGCGATCAGGGACGTGGTTTTATTGATGACATAGCCCAGGTAAGTTCGAAAAATTTCGGGAACGCCCTTACGGGAGGAATTATCTTTAATGCTTCCAATATCTTGCTATCCGCCTCGATCTCTTTGGCCGGAATGTCCGTTGCATTTCCCGTGGGTGTAGGTCTGGCACTGGTCCTGGGTGTATTTATCAATTACTTTGGAGCACCGAAAGGTGATCCGGTAATCCTTTTTTTAGGGGTGGCTTTGATTGTAGTTGCCATAGTACTGAACGGCATCGCATCAGGAAAAACAAGTTTAGGAAAAGAGGAAAGCAGGACGAAGAAAAAAGGAGTTGTCATCGCTGTTTGTGCGGGACTCCTAATGTCATTCTTTTATAGGTTTGTAGCTTCAACAATGGATTTGAATAATTTAGAGAACCCAACCGAGGGAATGTTGACTCCCTACGGTGCGTTTTTTATCTTCTCGTTAGGAATACTGGGAAGCAATTTCTTATTCAACACCGTTGTTATGAAAAGGCCATTCGTTGGAGAACCCGTATACTATTCCCAATATTTCAGAGGTAGTTTTAACTCGCATTGGGTAGGGATACTCGGCGGTATCATTTGGGGAGTGGGAACAGCTTTTAGCTACATTGCCGCAGGAAAGGCGGGTCCGGCAATCTCGTATGCCCTGGGACAAGGTGCGCCGATGATTGCCGCCTTATGGGGTGTGTTTATATGGAAAGAGTTCAAAGGATCTCCTAAAACTGTTAATTATATGCTTGCCTTTATGTTTGCTATGTTTATTACCGGACTCTCTTTAATAGTTGCCTCTGGAGGTAATTAGCCTCATCCCGACCAGCCACCGATATCCTCCTCGTCCTCCTCCCCGTCCCAAAAAATTTCCGGTTTTTGCGGTCCCCGGTTTCTGAAAATTAAAGCGATGATAAGCCCCGCGGCTGCTCCCGACAAGTGAGCTTCCCACGAAAGGTTTACATCGATGTATTCGGTTATCGGAAAAATACTCCAAACGGTGCCTCCATAGACGAAAGCGACCACCATGGAAACCGCAACAAGCGGAACATATTTTCGGAATAATCCGCTGAAAAACAAAAAGAAAACCAGCGCAAAAATCAATCCGCTTGCCCCTACATGATACGAATTTCTACCTATCAGCCACGTAAAAAAGCCGCTCAATAACCAAAGGAAAGCAAGTGACTTGAATGCGATCTGGTTATAGAAATAGAACAACAAGGAAAACAAAACCAGCAATGGAACAGTATTGGAAATAAGGTGCGAAAATGATCCGTGTACAAAAGGCGAGAAAACAATCCCCCCCAATCCGCTCAATTGGCGGGGATAAATTCCCAGCAGCGAGAAATTGAAACGAAAAATACGGGTGTAATCGACCAGAAACGTCAACCAAACCAGCACACCCATCGCCAATGCGGGAATAGTTGCCAGACGAATCCTTTTTTTCTGCCACCTTTCTGTTTTTATCGTTGCGTCATCCATTGGTACAAAACTAATTAAAAAGAACCGTTTTTCACCGGAATTTAACCAAAAATCAAAAAAGAAGCAGGAGGAAAAAAAAGAGTTTATTATTTGCCGAATCAACGGCAATTAACTATCTTTCGAACATCAAAACAAAAGTGGTATTTTTCTAATTCCTCCATTAACTATGAGTTATCTTAAATTCGATAAGGACCTGATGATTAACCTGGAGTACTCCTTGTATCGCAACGTACTGAGGACCAACAGAAAAGGCGCTTATCAAAACACATCGATCTCGGGTTGCAACACATCGAAATATCAAGGACTTCTGGTGATGCCGGTGCCTTTTCTGGACGACGACAATCACCTGATCCTCTCTTCTATTGATGAAACCGTTATACAGCACGGCGCACAATTCAATTTAGGAATCCACAAGTACAACGACGACAACTACAGCCCGAAAGGGCACAAATACATCCGTGAATTCAATATCGATAGTGTTCCAAAAACCATTTACCGTGTAGGAGGCGTTATTCTTTCCAAGGAGATCATGTTTTCATCGAAAGAAAACCGGCTCATGATTCGGTACAAGTTGATGGATGCCCATTCGCCGACCACCATCCGGTTCAAACCCTGTATGGCTTTTCGGAAGATTTCCCAGTTGACCAGGCAAAACGATCAGGTAGACCGTTCGTATCGTGACGTGGAGAATGGGATCAGCACCAGCATGTATTACGGATATCCCGAATTTTTCATGCAATTCAACAAGAAAGTTGACTTCATGTACCAACCCTATTGGAATCAGGGCGTGGAGTATATCCAGGATATGCAAAACGGAGATACGTTCAAGGAGGACCTCTATGTCCCCGGGTATTTTGAGATGCCCATTGCAAAGGGCGAGGAGGTAATTTTTTCTGCGGGAGACATCCTGGTAAACACCTCTGCCCTTACCGATGAATTTAACGCCGAACTTCAAAAACGCACACCAAGGTCCAGCTTTTACAATTGCCTGAAAAACTCCGCCCATCAGTTTTATTACATTCCCAAAACGGATGAGATGTACCTGCTGGCCGGCTATCCCTGGTTCAAGGTACGCGCCCGCGATCAGTTCGTGTCGTTGCCCGGTTGCACTCTGTCGGTTGGCAGGCCCGATGACTTTACAAAAATCATGGATTCGGCCATTCCCCATATTCAGGATTTTTTGAACGACAAACCGCGGAAAAATATCATAAAACAAATGGACGACCCCGATGTTTTGTTGTGGATAACCTGGGCACTGCAACAATACTGGAAAGAAAACAAGCAAGTTTTTAAAGAAAAATATACCGACTTTCTTTTTTCCGTGGTCGATTTTATTTTGTCAAACAAACACTCCAATTTATCTGTTGACCCTGAGAATGGATTAGTCTCAACGCGCGGGCGTGATGTTGCCGTAAGCTGGATGAATGCGGTGCAAAACGGTAAGCCCGTCACACCCAGATCGGGATACCTGGTAGAATTCAATGCTTTGTGGCATAACGCACTTAAGTTTGCGGAAGAGGTGGCCGCCGTGACAAACAAAGAAGTTCTGGCTACAACATACGAAGAGAAAGCCCTGAAAGCGCAGCAGTCGTTCATTGAAACATTTCTCAACGATGCCGGCTATTTGTATGATTACGTGGATGGCACTTACGCAGACAGGAATGTTCGTCCCAACATGATTTTTGCTGTTTCTGTGGACTACTCGCCGCTGGACAGGCGTCAAAAAAAATCGGTGGTCGATTTCGTTACCAAAGAGTTGCTTACCCCGGTGGGCATGCGTTCGTTGAGCCCTAAAGGCTATAACTACCGCCCCCGTTATGCAGGCACAGCCGAAGAAAAGGAGTATGCCTATTTCAACGGGTGTGCTTTTCCCTGGCTTATTGGCGCATACATTGAAGCGTACCTGAAAGTGTTCAGCATGAGCGGACTTTCCCTCGCAGACCGGGTAATGATCGAACTGGAAGATCAGATGCAAAACGATTGCATCGGGACCCTGTCTGAATTTTACGATTCCAGCCCCCCATTCTACGCCCACGGAGGATATTCTTTTGCCATGAGCGTTTCTGAGACTTTGCGAGCAAAAAGACTCATCAAATCATTCGGATAATTCTTGCGAAAAACGATGAATGCAACTGAATAACTATTGAACTACAACAGAATATAAAACAGGATAGAATGAAAGCGTTGATGTTAGGGTGGGAATTTCCGCCTCATATACTGGGTGGCCTTGGAACCGCAAGTTATGGATTGACCAAGGGTATGGCCAAGCAGGAAGATATGGAGATCCTGTTTGTCATTCCTAAGCCCTGGGGTGACGAAGACCAAAGTTTTCTGAAGATAATAGGCTGTAACAATACTCCCGTCGTGTGGCGCGACGTCAGCTGGGAAACCGCTAAGTCAAGACTCGAGAAATACATGAATCCCGAGGAATATTTCTGGATGCGCGACAACATTTATGCCGACTTCAACTACATGAAAACCAACGATCTGGGATGTCTGGAGTTCTCCGGAAGATACCCGAATAACATCCTGGAGGAGACCAACAACTACTCCATCGTTACGGGTGTTATTGCCCGGACGTACAAATACGATATTATCCACGCCCACGACTGGCTCACCTATTCCTCCGGCCTGCACGCAAAAAGCGTAAGCGGAAAACCCCTGGTTATCCACGTACACGCAACGGAGTTCGACCGCAGCCGCGGCAAACCAAATCCTACCGTTTACGAAATCGAGAAGAACGGAATGGATCACTGCGACCACATTATCTGTGTAAGCAACCTTACCCGTAAAACCGTCATTGAAAACTATCACCAACCCGAATGGAAAGTATCCACCGTTCACAACGCCGTAGAGCCTTTAAGCCCGGAGATTGAAGCAATTGAACGGATATCGGGTGTAAAGGAAAAAGTCATTACTTTCCTGGGACGGATCACCATGCAGAAAGGTCCTGAATTCTTTGTAGATGCAGCCACACAAGTTCTCAGAAAGACCAAGCACATCCGGTTCGTGATGGCAGGGAGCGGCGACATGATGAACCAGATGATACGCCTGGCAGCCGACCGGGGGATTGCCGACAGGTTCCACTTCACCGGATTCCTCCGCGGCGAACAGGTTTATGAGATGCTGAAATCGAGCGATGTTTATGTTATGCCCTCGGTATCAGAACCTTTTGGCATTTCTCCGCTTGAAGCCATGCAGTGCGGCGTACCAAGTATAATCTCCTACCAGTCGGGTTGTGCAGAGATCTTGAATAACGTCATTAAAACCGACTACTGGGACGTTGACGCTATGGCGGACGCTATGTATTCAATCTGTACGTATCCCGGCATGGCTGAATTTCTGAAAGAGGAGGGAAAACGAGAAGTGGACAGTATTGTTTGGGAGGATGCCGGAAAGAAAATCCGGGCTATATACGACAGCCTGGTGTGAAGACCAGAAGACAGAGAAAATCTAACAGTCTAAAAAAATATGAAAACAATTTGCTTTTATTTTCAAATTCATCAACCGTACCGGTTAAAAAGATACCGTTTTTTCAACATCGGAAGGGACCATTATTACTACGATGATTATTCCAACGAAGACATCATGCAACAGATAGCTGCCCGGTCTTTCATCCCTGCAAACCGTATGTTGCTCGATTTAATCAACACCTACAAGGGGAAGTTTAAGTTTGCCATATCGGTCTCGGGAGTAGCTCTTGACCAAATGGAAGTGTATGCTCCGGAGGTAATCGATGGACTGAAAGAGTTGAGCAGAACCGGTGCGGTTGAGTTTTTAGCCGAAACATACTCACACTCGCTTTCGAGTATGATCGATCCAGTAGAATTTCAAAGTCAGGTACAGCAACAGACGCAAAAGATCAAATTGCTTTTCGATCAGAAGCCAAAAGTGTTACGAAACACGGAAATGATTTTCTCTGACGATATCGCTGAGATGGCTTATAACATGGGCTACACTAAAATGGTTTCGGAAGGAGCTAAACTCATCCTATCCTGGCGAAGCCCCAACTACGTGTACCAATCCGAAAATCAACCCAACATGAAACTGTTGTTGCGTAACGCACAGTTCAGCGACGACATTTCGTTGCGGTTTTCTGATTATACCTGGAAAGAATATCCCTTAACGGCGGAAAAATACATATCGTGGATTGCAGCGACCTCACCGCAGGAAGAAGTCTTCAATATTTTCATGAATTACGAAACGTTCGGGAACCTTCAACCGGCTCATTCGGGAATATTTGAATTTATGAAAGCGCTACCTAAATTTGCTTTCGATAAAGGCATTGAGTTTTCCACTCCCAGTCAAATTATGGATACCCATAAACCGGTGGGCACCGTATCAGTTCCCCTGGCTATTTCCTGGTCGGATGAAGAGCGTGATTTAAGCCGATGGCTGGGAAACAAACTTCAAAAAAGCGCTTTCAACACCCTCTACGAGATCAGTGAGAGAATCCGGCTGGCCAACGACAGGCGCTTGAAGAAAGACTGGCAATACCTGCAATCGAGCGATCATTTCTATTACATGTCTACCAAGCATTTTTACGACGGATCCATGCACAGTAAATTCAGTCCCTACCAATCGCCCTACGACGCGTTCAACAATTACATGAATGTATTAAGCGATTTTATCGACCGGGTAAAAGCTCAATTTCCTGATTCAGTGGACAATGAAGAATTAAACTCACTCCTCACTACCATTCATAATCAGGAACGTGAAATCAAGAAACTCCAGTCCGAACTGAAGAAAGTGCTGACAGAGAATGAAGAAAAATTAGTGGAAAGGGCACCCAGAAAATAAACCCGATCGCCCCTCGTTCGCAACGAGGGGTTTCTTTTTTTTTGTAAAACAACCCAATTATTTTTCGATTTAATGGTTAACTTTGCACGATTTTTTTTATAAAACTACAGCATGATTTATGCAATGATCCTCCTCTTCATCGCAGGTTACCTTTTCATTGCGATGGAACATACTATAAAGGTTAACAAAGCCAGCGTTGCTCTACTGATCGGTACACTTTTGTGGGTAATTTACGTGTATTTGGCCCCCAGTACCGTTCTCAGTGTCTCTCCCGATGCTTTCAACCACTATATCCATTCACATCCTGAACTTCAACACCACGCTTTTGGAATTCAGGTACGTCACTTTGTAATTGATCACCAGATCCTGGAAAGCATCGGCGATATCAGTGAAATGTTATTCTTTCTGCTTGCCGCTATGACCATTGTGGAGCTCATTGACGTTCACGGCGGATTCACTTATATAACAGAAAAAATTACCACACGAAAAAAACGCCAATTGCTCTGGCTGATCAGCTTCATCACGTTTTTCATGTCTGCCGTTCTCGACAACCTGACCACAACCATTGTTATGATTATGCTAACCCGTCGAATTATCAGTGAACCTCGTGAACGATGGCTTTTCGGCAGCATCATTGTTATTGCGGCCAACAGCGGCGGAGCCTGGTCTCCTATCGGTGACGTCACTACCATCATGTTATGGGTTAAGGGAAACATCACTGCCGCTATCATACCTCAGCTATTCTTTCCTAGCCTTGTATCCATGGTAGCTCCGGTTTTTGTGGCACAGTTTTTATTAAAAGGCAATATCCAGGAGGAAAAAATTTCCCAAACGAAAGAAAAAGAAAACGCCGAATTCTTGCTCCACATACAAAAAAAAGACCGGCTGGGAATATTGATTTTCGGGGTTTCCATCCTGGTACTGTCTCCCGTATTCAAGGGAGTTACCCACCTGCCGCCTTTCATAGGTTTATTACTGGGTGTAAGCTTATTGTGGATTTATACCGAAATTCTGTACAACCAAAAAAACCAGCTAAACGAAAATTTAAAACTTCGTGTTTCAAAAGTACTGGGGCGAATCGATTTTTCTACCTTAATGTTTTTTCTGGGAATTTTGCTGGCAGTTGACGCTCTTCAAAGTGCAGGAATTCTTCAGCAATCATCCGCCTTTATGGCGCAACACCTACCCAACGTCTATGCTCAGGCCTACGCCATCGGATTGTTGTCTGCCGTTGTTGATAACGTCCCCTTGGTTGCGGCGGCTATCGGTATGTACCCGGTGTTGGATCCGGCAACTGTGAGTACGATGACCGATCCGACCTTTATGCAAAATTTCGTGGAAGACGGCGTTTTTTGGCATTTTCTCGCCTATTGCGCAGGAGTTGGCGGGAGCATCCTTATCATCGGGTCTGCTGCCGGTGTAGTTTTTATGGGACTGGAAAAAGTACCGTTTGGCTGGTACCTGAAACGCATTTCGCTCATCGCACTTATCGGGTACACGTTTGGGGCAGGAGCCTATGTTCTGCAGCAGACCATTTTCTGAAGATTAACCTGAGCAACAGATGCATTTGTGTTATAGCAATCATCCTTTCAACTGTTGGATACGGACAAAGACTCGATGGAAACAATTTTTTCTAAAAATCCCCCGGATAACACTCCGGTACAAAAAATTGCATTATATTTGTAAAGTTTTTCATAGAGAATGAAAATCAATTCAAAAATACGGTACGGACTCAGAACAATGATCGAAATTGCTTGTTGTAAAGAACCAACAGGCATATTGCAAAAAGATATTGCCAAAAATCAAAATATTTCTGTGAAATATTTGGATTACATCATAAGTGCCCTCAAACTGAAAGGATTGATTTCAAATACAAAAGGACGAGGAAGTGGTTATATGCTGGCCCGACCAGTCGACAAAATAACAATGTTGGATATTTACACCGCTTTTGAGCAAATAGTGATAATAGAATGTGTGAAGAACAGAAGTTTTTGCGAAAGGGCCACACACCAATGTACAGCCAATAACTACTGGAAACAATTTCGTCATCAGATAATTGAAATTCTTTCAGCTAAAACACTTGAGCAGATTATAAAAGAAACTAAATATGATTGTCCTGAAATTTGTGAATAATTTTTTTAAATCATATCCCACTAAACCTATAGGATTGAATTGGTATTGCTTTTTTTCACGCGTTATCCTACTAATCCTATAGGATTAGTTTATCCAAACAAGAAAGAGTAAGTAAACAGGCTTGTCTAAAAAATCTGACCGACTTCTCGGCTATTTTAAGTTAAACGTCTGAATGAGATGAATTGACAAATATATTCCTACTTAAACTATAGTATAACTAAACATTAACCATTTACAAACTTTTTAATAATAAAACAGAAACAATGAAAAGTAATTTTTTATTCAAATTTCCAACCGTGCTGATCGCATTCAGTTTTGTTTTAATAGGCACAACGGTTAAAGCACAAACATTGAAAATCAAGTCATCAACCATTACTATATCCGGAACAACCAATGTTCACCCATACACAACCACCTCTACTCAGGCATCGGGTGAATTGACTGTTTCAAACAACAAAGCCACGGTTCTTAATGTGAACGTTCCTGTAAAGTCAATAGTCAACGGGGAAAAATTGATGGACAAAAAAACGCATGAAACATTTAACGAACCTAAAAATCCAGTTATCAGTTTTAAAATGACTGAAGTGAAATCCATGACAACGAATGGGTCTGAAATCAACGTAACGGTTGGTGGTACCCTCGCGATGGCTGGCACATCAAAAACAGTTACTCTTGAGGCTAATGGCAAAGAGGTAAAACCGGGAACGTATACTTTCGAAGGCAGTTTACCCATTAAAATGAGCGACTACAAAATGAAAGCTCCTACGGCAATGTTGGGAGTGATGAAAGTCGGCGATCAGGTTACGGTCAAATACAACGTAACTTTTGAAGGGCCCGTTGTTCAATTCAACTAAAAACATCCAAATTACTCACTCTATATTAAAACTAAAGAAAACTAATGAAAATGAAACAGAGAGGTTTACTTCTGGCAGCTACCCTGTTAGCTTCGGGCATGATGTTCGCTCAATTGCGTCCTACAAACAAAGATGGGATCAACGTCTTTGAAACGCCAAAAACCGAGACCGAATTTAAAGGTTTCAATGTACAGTTAGGCGGTGCTTTGACACTTCCGTTCTCCATGCTCGATCACAGCAATGCTGTAACAAGAGAAAGTGGGTACAGTTACGATTATGCAAATCCTGCGGCTAACTCGCTGGTTCCCTTGACCAGCGGTTTTGGCTTGCCTCAGGCTAATCTTTACATCAAGTCAAACTTATCCGATGGAATTTACCTGAACTTTGAACTTTACCTGGCTTCAAGGCATCACAACGAAACGTGGGTAAAGGGTGGTTTTCTTCAATTTGAAAAAATGGAGTTCCTCCCCTGGGATTTTGTGGATGAAATCATGAGATACACCACCATTAAAGTAGGCCAGTTTGATGTAAACTACGGTGACGCTCATTTTCGTCGTTCCGATGGTGGCCTGACATTTTACAACCCCTTTATGGAAAACCACATCATGGATGAGTTTGCCACCGAAATTGGTGCCGAGGTCGATGTGCACGTCGGAGATTTTATTCTTGTAGGAGCTGTAACCAACGGCAAACTCAACAACGATCTGACAAAAATTGACACTACACGTGCTCAAACCAACTATTCAAACGGTGTACATAATCCTGCCTGGGTTGGGAAACTGGCTTACGACAAACAAATCAACAACCGATTCAGGCTACGCGCCAGCGCATCGGGATATTACACGGCCGGATCCGTAAGAAATACATTGTTTGGAGGAGATCGTACCGGTTCAAACTACTACGGTGTAATGTACAATGCCCCCATATCCAATGCCAATTTCACAAACGGACGTTTCAACCCCGGTTTTGGAGACAAGGTAGCCGCTGTAATGGGTAACTTGTTTTTGAAGTTTTCTCCTGTTCAGGGGTTTTCACTCGAATCATTTACAACACTGGAGAATGCAGGTGGGAGAGGTGCTAACGAGCCTGATGTGAGAAAGTCCAATCAGTTTGTTACGGATTTGGTTGTGCGTTTCGGAGCCGACGAAGATTTTTATGTAGGTGCCCGTTATAACACAATGAAAGCAGATATGGGGGCCGCACAGGGTGAACCCAATCATTACGAAGTGGATATAAATCGCGTAGCCATTGCAGCCGGATGGTACATGACAAAAAACGTTATGGCTAAAATTGAATATGTAAACCAGAAATACAACGGATTTCCCACTAGATCGATACAAGACGGGGCGGAGTTCAACGGATTGACTTTGCAGGGATCCATAGCATTTTAAGAACAATAAAGACCAAGCCGGTCAATTGGTACCGGTTTGGTTTATTTTTAAAAAAAATAAAATTGACAATGAAAGCTTTATTTTCATTCCTACTTGCTGGCTTCCTGACCTCAGGGGTTGTTAACGCGCAGACATCTTCGGCTGTGATAGCTGTAGACGTGAATAAAAACAGCAGTTTATCGATAAACGGCAGCTCGAATATTGTTAATTTCACCCTTACCCAAAGCAGTGAAAACTTCATTCAAAAGAACATGATCATCACTGCATCGCAAAGCAATAAGAAACTTTACTTGAGCGAAAACCGGCTTACCGTACCGGTAAAAAGCTTTACCTCAAGCAACAAGATGGCCCTGAGGGATTTTTATAAACTGTTGAAGTCCGATGAATATCCGACAATGGATATCCAATTGAATTACATAGACTTACCTGAAAGCTCAAATTCAAATACAGGCATGGCCGTCGTAGATGTGACCATTACGGGAGTTACAAAAAAATACCAATTCCCCATTAAAACCGAAAAAAACGGTACGAGATACATTTTTGACGTTGAAAAACATATAAATATTCGTGACTTCGGGCTGAAACCTCCCGTGCAAATGATGGGTATGCTCAAGGTAGACGAAATGATCAACATCAATTTAAACATGATATGTAACATCCAGCCGGCGGAAAGTGCACAATTAAACGTACCCGGCGGTTCAGAGTAGGCACTGTACTTATTTTACCAACACCCCCACTTTTTCAATACCTTTAATAGGGTTATCTTTCATCACCTGACGAATGCGGACAAGATAAGCGCGCATAGAATCCAGGGTAACGGATGTTTTGTAGGGAACCGACAACTGATAGAGCCCCGCACTGCCTTTTCCCAGCCATTTTCCTTGAGGATCAGCCAGGGTTATCTCGACTGTATCGCTAACAAACGCCGTATCCGTCATGTTCTGCTGAACGAGTAACCAGATGTTCCGATACGGATACTGGTTGTTATTAACAATCTCCAGCTCAACATCGTATCTTTTATACGGATCAACGAAAAGCGAGTCGATCAAAAAATCAACTATATCCTGCTTGTTCCAGCTGTTGTTTTTGATCGGTTGAAAACGGTGATAAACCGCTCCATCGTCACACGAAAGTAAAAAAGAAAAAACAACAAAAAAACCGATATGCAGCTTACTCCTCATTTTGTTTCGGTGGTTTTCCTTTCCTGTTTCTGTTGTCCTGTCTTCCTCTTCTTGGTTTTCTCCTCTTTGAGGTACTTCCGCCATCTTTTTTATCGAAACGGGTAATGCTCTGATCTCCCAACAAATCGTTCTGGATAGCTTCTTCTTTTACTTCAACGGACTCGGTTTCAGATACTAATTTTGAAGGTTTTTTCCCTTTTTTATTCCACTCAATGAGTTGAAATGCCCTGTCTTTTGAAATTGTCTCCAGGTTTACCGGATTGTTCTTGTCGGTAGAATATGTGATCTGACCCGATAAAATATCTGTTTTGAAGTGAAAATAATCACTGTCTTTGGTCTGCAGGACAATCTCACGCGACGGCAACTTTCTGCTGGCTTCCACATACGCATCCACCTCATAATTCATGCAGCATTTCAATTTTCCGCATTGCCCCGCTAATTTTTGCGGATTAAAGGAGATATCCTGGTACCGGGCAGCTGAAGTAGATACCGACACAAAACTCGACATCCAACTGCTACAGCATAGCTCACGTCCGCAAGGGCCCACACCCCCTATCCTTCCGGCTTCCTGGCGTGCGCCAATTTGCTTCATCTCGATCTTTACCCTGAATTCCGAGGCAAAATCCTTGATCAACTGTCTAAAGTCCACCCGTTCATCGGCAATGTAATAAAAAATGGCCTTACTTCCATCTCCCTGATATTCAACGTCTCCAATTTTCATATTCAGACCAAGACTCTCAGCCATCTCCCTGGCACGAATCATGGTAGGTTGCTCTTTTGCTTTGGCCAGATCGTACTTTTCCATATCTGCCGGACGTACTACACGGTAAACTCGTCTCGGACCGCTGTTGCCATCTTCTCGGTAGTTGTTTTTACGCATCTGTGCCTCCACCAGTTTTCCGGTAAGTGTTACCGTTCCGATATCGTGACCGGGAGAAGCTTCAACGGCCACAACATCCCCCTTTTTCAAATCGATATTGTTGCTGTTCGTGTAATATCCTTTCCGGGTATTTTTAAACTGAACTTCTACCATATTGGTCAGTTCCTGCATTTCGGGAAAATCGTGCAGCCAGTCATAAACATGAAGTTTAGTGGAGTGTTTGGGACATCCCTTGCAGGATCCGGTGTTCCGTGCAGTCTTTACTCTTTCGGGAACAATATCCGCTAATTTATCTGATAATTTTTCTCTATCCATAATACAGTTTTTGTTGTTGTCTATGGGCGAACGTTGTTTCACTTCCTGTCATTCAACGGTTGTTTGCCCACTTATTTTTTTAACAGCATTGTGCCTTTTAAACATAAGTCCAAAAAAATAATTTTTGCATTTCCGTTTTGCTCAATTTGCCGGTAGGCAAGCTGAAACTCGTCATTAAACGGTTGGATGTTCTCTACGTTGATGAAAGGAGCGAAACGTTCACCAAATTCTTTTTCTTCATTGCTGAGATAGATCATGTCGGGTTCATTGAAGTTGTATATGAAAAACTCCCGAAACAGGCGTAGGCAATACAGCAAATAGCTTTTTTGCATTTCCCTACCCATGGAAGCCATCTCACCAGCAACCGATTTTATTGCCCTAATGTTTCTCGATACCGAAGCGCGCATCATCTCCTTAAACAAGGAAAAAAAATATTTGTTGTCATCGGCAGACTGGATAATGCTAACGGCTTTTGAAAAACTCCCGTTGGCGATATGCGCCACGTATTTTGCATCCTCTTCCTGTAAACCATAAACCGACCGGATGGATGCCACCATTTCATCCGGCTCGACAGCCCGGATGTTCAACGGCTGGCAACGCGACTGAATGGTAGGCAGCACGTGTTCCAAATCTTCGGAAACCAGCAGAAAGACAGTGTTTTCCGGAGGCTCTTCTATCAGTTTCAGTAATTTATTAGCACAAGCGTCGTGCATCTTCTCGGGCAGCCACACTATCATTACCTTATATAGTGCCTCGTAAACCTTCAGGCTCAGTTTGCGGAAAATCTCATCGCTCTCTTTCGAGTAAATAATGCCCTGTGCATTCTCGGCATTGATGAAGTTGAGCCAATCGTTCAAGTTGAAATAAGCCTGTCCACTCAAAAACTCGCGCCACTCGGGTAAAAACTCGTCGCTCACTTTCGATTTTACCACCGGAAACACGAAATGCAGATCGGGGTGCGTCAGTTTATCGAATTTATGACACGACGCACATTTTCCGCAGGAATCTTCCATCGTTCTGTCTTCGCAGTTCAGGTATCTGGCATAAGCAATGGCCAACGGCAGTTTTCCCACACCTTCCGGACCGTGAAATAACCGGGCATGCGGGATATAACCCCGCTGCACAGAATCGGTCAGGTGTTTTTTAACATCCTGAAGCCCTATGATGTTGCGAAAATACATGTATCCTCCGTTCTTGATTATACAAAAGTAATGAAAAAGAGCGAAACTGAAAAGCGTGATTTTTTTCCTGCCATGCTTTATGCTTATTTTTATTTCAGGTCCCCTTTTTGATGGATTGGATTTTCAAATCGCGCATAACAGCGGGTTGTTTTGAAGAAATTTAAAATCCAAAACAATTTCTTAACTAAGAATTAAAAAAAATGAAGTAATTTTGCGTGATTTTTTTGCTTATAGGCCCGTGTTGATCAAAAAAACTGCGCCTGTTCCGCAACCGT
Organism: Porphyromonadaceae bacterium; assembly: GCA_022840285.1. Lineage (GTDB taxonomy): Bacteria > Bacteroidota > Bacteroidia > Bacteroidales > Dysgonomonadaceae > Petrimonas. The sequence goes on along the minus strand of JALHIE010000032.1, from coordinate 32,944 downwards.
CTTCTGAAATTTATAGATACAAAAGGACAATGAATAATTCATTTTTTAGCAAGTTCACACCAAAAGAACCCAAGTTCTTTCCGCTATTGAAAGGGATAGTAGAAGTAATAAAATCGGCATCTTATTTAATGTTGGAGTTTGTGGAAAAAGGCAATCACACCAATGCTGCTGATTATTACAAGAAAATTAAAGAGGAAGAACGCAAAGGGGATACCCTTTCCAACAAAATTTTTGATGAACTGAATGCTACTTTTATCACACCTTTTGATCGCGAAGACATTCATAACCTGGCAACCAAAATGGACGATGTCACGGATTACATCAACAGCGCTGCCAAGAAAGTTTTTTTGTATAATCCCAAAGAGATGCCGGCAGCCGCCAAAGATATGGTCGAACTGATCATAGAGGCGTCTGTTCAGATAGAAAAAGCCGTAAATGAATTGGATGTCCTGAAGAAAAGCAGAAAAAGGGTGTCTGAATATTGCCGGGAACTGCATCTCATTGAAAACAGGGCTGACGATGTTTACGAACACTTCCTTATCGACTTGTTTGAAAATCAAAAAGAAAGCATCGAGTTGATAAAAAAGAAAGAGATCATGTTTGAGCTTGAAAAAGCTACCGATGCAGCGGAAGGCGTAGGAAAGATTATAAAGACGATTATTGTTAAATACGCGTAAAAGAGTTACCCCTTGCTGTTTTTCATTCCATTTTATCTTTACTTATAGCAATTTGTATGACGTTATTAATCGTTATTATCTCCTTAGCGCTTACAAATACCTTATCGGCGGCTTTGGAATTGCCGACACCGTTTCAAAAACCGTGATTGCCGAGTTCATCACCCTTCCCATTATCTTTTCCGGATTGATTGCAGCCATTACGTGGAACCTGCTGACCTGGTGGCTTGGGATTCCCTCGTCGTCTTCTCATACGTTGATCGGGGGATTTGCCGGTGCGGCCATAGCAAAATGGGCCAGTTTTTCGGTCATCAAGGTTTCCGTGATTGTGAAAATTGCATCCTTTATTTTCATTGCGCCCCTGGTAGGGATGCTGGTGGCCATGATACTCACCATAGCCCTGCAATGGTCTGTAAAACGTGCAAATCCACACAAGGCGAACACGTGGTTTAAGCATTTCCAGCTCGTATCGTCAGCCCTGTTCAGTATCGGTCACGGACTGAACGACTCTCAAAAAGTAATGGGTATCATCGCCGCCGCATTAATCGCCACCCACATCCAGCACCCTGAGATCGGGTTCGGTATTGAGTCCATCAGTGATCTACCCAACTGGGTAGCATTCTCCTGCTTTTTTGCCATTTCGTTGGGCACGATGTCCGGCGGTTGGAAAATTGTCAAGACTATGGGGACACGCATCACCAAGGTAACCCCGTTTGAAGGGGTTGTTGCGGAGACTGCCGGTGCCCTCACACTGTATCTCACCGAGTTCCTGAAAATCCCCGTAAGTACTACCCACACCATCACAGGAGCAATCATTGGTGTTGGTTCGGTAAAACGGTTATCGGCTGTCCGCTGGGGAGTCACCAGGAAACTGCTTGTTGCATGGATATTGACTATTCCTGTCAGTGCACTAATTGCTGCTCTCGTTTATTTTACGGCGGGAAAGCTCCTCTATTTTTAAGGATTTCAATACACCTCCCGGGCCACCCGGTATATGCTTTCAGTCGCACCCAAGGCATAAAAGTGGATTCCGGGCACACTCCGCTGCATCAACTCCCTGCTTTGCAAAAGGCACCACTCCACCCCTACCTCTACGGCATCGGCATCGGTTTTGCATTTGCGCAGTTCACGCTCCAGTTCTTCGGGAATTTCCGTCCTGAAGATCTTGGGAAGAATATTTAGCTGATTTTTTAAATGAATCGGTTTTATACCCGGCACGATGGGAATAGTAACTCCTTCGGAGCGACAACGATCAACGAAATCGAAGTATTTTTGATTATCAAAAAACATCTGCGTCACAAGATAGTCAGCGCCGTTCTTGGCTTTCATTTTGGTATAATAGATCTCCGACTCCATATTGGGAGACTCTTCGTGTTTCTCGGGATAACAGGCCATTCCATAGGTAAACGGAGTTTCGGGTACCGGAAAAGTGGAGCCGTCCAGGGCGATCCCGTTGTTAAAATTATTCACTTGCTCCTGTAATCCTGTTGCGTAGGAGTGACAATCCATTTTTCGTTGGTCGGCATCCAGCTTTTTGGTATCACCGCGCAGCAACAACAGGTCTGTAACACCCAGAAACGAAAGGTCAATCAACGCATATTCCGTTTCTTCTTTTGAAAAGCCCTGTGAGATAATGTGCGGTACCGCCCGGATACCGTATTTATTCTGAATGGCCGCGGCAATGGCCACCGAGCCCGGACGTTTTCTCACATTCATTTTCCGGATAATGCCGTCTTCATCTTCCTTGTAAATGTTTTCGCTGTGGTGCGTGGTAATGTTGATGTACTTCGGCCCAAACTCTTTCAACCGGTCAATCGTATTAAAAACCTGTTTGATGCTGTTTCCTTTCAACGGCGGGAGCAGTTCAAAAGAAAACACCGGTTTCGAAGTCTGATATATAAGATCTGAAATTTTCATTTTTTCGGGTTATGAGTTACGGGTTACGGGTTAAAAAGCCCGAACAACTTCTCCCACTATAGATTATGAATTATTTAAATATCGCCCTCACAATATCCATTCCGTTGGCATACAGAACCAGCCCTATAAGCAGGAACATACCGGCAATCTGTGCATACTCCAGGAATTTGTCGCTTGGTTTTCTTCCGGAAATAGCTTCAACGAGTAGAAAGAGAACGTGCCCTCCATCCAGCCCGGGAATGGGTAGAATATTCATGAACGCCAAAATTACCGAAAGAAATGCCGTCATCATCCAAAACGAGTACCAGTTCCATTTTGCCGGGAAAAGATTTCCGATGGTTCCGAATCCCCCCAGTGACGATGCTCCTTCCTTAGTGAATATGTGCTTGAATTGGGAGACATATCCCTTTAATGTGCGTAAGCCATACTTCATCCCTGCCGGGAACGAAGCAAAAAACGAATAATGGTCCGTCACCAGGTAAGATGCAATGTTAAACCCTAACACAGCGGTTGTATCCAACTGGGCTGAAGCGGTTTGAAGCACACCGTCCCGATAAAAGTCAACAGAGATCCGTCGTCCTTTATTTTTTTGGAGTTCACTCCTGAAATCCTGAAACGTAGGTGTTAATACACTGTTCACTCTCACCAGGCTGTCGCCTTTCATAAGACCGATCTTTTCTGCCTCGGAGCCTTTCTGAACCTCCTCCACTACGGTCGGCACCTCATCTTTGTATCCAGCAAAACCTTTCTTGTCGCGCATAAGCTGTTGGACAAAATCGGCCGGCATCGGGATATTTATCTCCTTTCCGTTTCTCAGCACCGTAACGGTCTGGGCATCGATCACCTGAGCGGCAAAATTATCAACAATCCCTGCCCGGTCAATGATTTCTTTTCCATCGGCAAACAAAAGGATGTCACCGTCTCTAAAGCCGGCTCTTTCGGCTGTTTCACTAAACTCCATTCCCGGTTTCACCTTACTCATCGGAATGTATGAATCTCCCCACCTGAAAACGATCATCGAGTAAATGAAAAACGCCAGGATAATGTTGAACAAAACACCACCAATCATCACCAAAAGTCTCTGCCAGGTTGATTTTGCACGAAATTCCCACGGTTGAACGGGTTGAGCCATTTGTTCCTTATCCATAGACTCGTCTATCATCCCCGAAATTTTCACATAGCCGCCCAGTGGCAACCATCCTACACCGTATTCCGTTTCGCTGTTTCTGGGTTTATACCTGAACAGGGCAAACCACGGATCAAAGAAAAGATAGAACTTCTCTACGCGAATTTTGAAAACTCGGGCAAAAATAAAATGCCCAAACTCGTGAATAACGACGAGAATAGACAAGCTCAGTATCAGTTGCAACGCTTTAATTAAAAAAGTCTCCATTAAATTATCTCAGCTAAAGTATAGTTTATATTCTTGTAAATTAAAAATCAGAACCCGAAAATTTTGCCACCTGATAGTCTTTTTGATGCTTCCAGCGCAATTTCCCGGGCTTCGGTATCGGTCTGTATGTAATCTTCCAACGAAGGATTCTGGATAAAAACAGTATTTATGAGCGTTTGTTCAATAAGGTCGCTCATTTGCAGAAAACCAATTTTTTCCTGCAGAAACAATTCCACCGCTATTTCGTTTGCGGCATTCATGATGCACGGCATATTGCCTCCGTTTTCAATAGATTTGTATGCGAGGCTCAGGTTGCGGAATCTTTCCGTATCGGGCTTTTCGAAAGTCAGTGTGGCCAGTTCGAAAAAATTTACCGGTTTCACGTCCGAGGGAATTCTTTCGGGATAGGAGAAAGCATATTGGATGGGCATCCGCATATCGGGCAAGCTGAGTTGCGCCATGATCGATCTGTCTTTGAACTGAACCATGGAATGGATGATGGACTGCGGATGGACTATAATCTCTATCCGGGAAGGATTTACATCAAAAAGCCACCTGGCTTCAATCATTTCCAATCCCTTGTTCATCAGTGTGGAGGAGTCGACGGTTACTTTTGCCCCCATGTTCCAGTTAGGGTGATGAAGAGCCTGCTCTTTGGTCACCTGCCGCAGCTGATTCATCGAAAAGTTCCGGAAAGGACCACCCGACGCTGTCAACAAGATCTTTTCTATTTCGTTGCTCCCTTCTCCGTTCAGGCATTGGAAGATGGCCGAATGTTCCGAGTCAACGGGTAAAACGGCTGTCCTGTTTTCGAGAGCCAGCCGGGTAATCAACTCACCGGCGATAACCAGTGTCTCCTTATTTGCCAACGCAATGGTTTTTTGTGCCTTTATGGCAGAAATTGTAGGTTTTAATCCGGAAAAACCAACCATGGCCGTCAACACGATATCGATTTCAGTATCCTGAACCACTTGTTCAATTGCCTCAGCTCCGGCCCAAACTTTTACCGGCAGGTCGGAAAGCGCCTCTTTCAACCCGGCATACTTGCTTTCATTGGCAATGACCACCACTTCGGGTTTGAACCGTCGAACCTGTTCCAACAGACGGTCTACCTGATTATTGGCTACCAACGCATAAGCTTCAAAACGGTCCGGATGCCGTGAAATAACATCCAGCGCCTGAGTGCCGATGGAGCCTGTGGAGCCTAAAACAGCTATTTTTCGCTTTTGATCATTCATTAAGTGCAGCAGTTGCAAAGGGATGTGCAAAGATAAAAAAAAACGAGGATCCCTACAATCAATTTGGAGTTTACAGGTTACCCTCCGTATCTACCAATCCTTCGGGTAGATTCATACAGATAATCTTTTGTTCTTCGTTTATCCGGGTGATAAAATCGTCCGTGGCGGGGATAAGGTATTCTTCGTTTGCTTTCTTCACAATAAAAAGAACATTCAGGGTTGCCGCATCCACGCTTTCTATGGTACCGAGATTACGGTCATGTTGGTCGACAACCCGGTAACCGATAAAAAAGTCCCAATCCGGATTCTCTTCGTCCAGATTTTCAGGCACCTGTTTGCGAAGCAAGAAAACGTGCAGGTTGGCAAACCTGGCAGCCACGGTTTCATCGTTCACGTCCTCAAATTTTACCCGGGAGCCTGTGTCGGTTATAAACGTGATTTCCTCGATAAGAAAAGGAACAAAAATTCGGTCGATATCAAGAAAATAGAATTCGGTATCGATACCCGCATAAGCCGGTTTATCGAAAACGAGCGAAATTTCACCTTTTATTCCGTAAGGTTTTTGTAGCTTCCCTATTTTGAAGACCTCATCCTTGGTTATCATTCGTTACTTACGCCGCTGCGACTTAATTGTTTTCAACCTGCGCTTGGAAGCCGTGCTTTTAACATCTGCAATGGAGTAACTTTCATTGTCCAGCTGAATTTTTCCACCCGAAAGCTCAAGCAGGTCAGCAATTATTTTCTCATCGTCAACCTCTTTATTCCATTGGGAATATGATTTTTTCATCTGGGTAATCATCTTTTCCAATAATTTCCCGTAATGCCTGAATTTCATTGTAGGGCGGCTGTAATTTAATTTGTCAGGTGCTGTGTTCAAGTCCTCTTTTGTCACCACTTCATACGGATAGTCGATATCGAGCTTAAAGTCGGACATTATGGCCAGGTGATCCCACAGAATATGCTTAAAGTCATTCACATCACGCAAATGCGGGAACATGCTTCCCATAATATCGACGACTGCGTAAGCGCATTTCCTCCGTTCGTCTTTCTCCTTAAGCATTACGCAATGATCCACCATGTTCTGTATGTTTCTCCCGTATTCAGGCATAACCAGTTTTTTCTTCTGAGTGTTGTATATCATATTTTTATTCATTTTTAGATTTTATCTGTTGTTTATATTTATAGAACCAAGATTTTTCACGTCGAATTTTCCGCTACCTGAGCCTGAGCACATCCCCTTCTTCGGGGATATATTCGTAACTCTTTTTGTTCAGCCGGTATAAATTTCGTAACTGGATGCCGTATTTCTGTGAAATGCTGTACATCGACTCTCCTATTTGCACCGTATGTTCAAAATAGGGTTTATCGGCCCTCGGTTTCTTTTTTTGAAAATAAACGATATCGCCCTCACTCAACGGAAAACTTTCGGGTACTTCATTGAATTTGAGCAAATCGTGCTCCTTGAATCCGAATTCGCGGGCAATCCCTGCAAAAGTATCGCCGTTCACCGCTATAACATAAATCAATCCGTATGTTTTATAAGGCTGATGCGTCCAGTTGGCACGTGCCACTTCCTGCTCTATGTTCTCTTCACGTTGTTTCCGGGTGATTCCTTTACGATAATTCTTGTTGTCGTACCGGTATAATTCGTAGTCTTCGATCAGCTTGATAAGTTTGTTGGCATAAGCCCTGTCAGTAGCGTATCCCGTTTTTTGCAATCCTCTCGCCCATCCTTTGTAATCGGTGGCCGATAATTCGAAAAGTTCCCGGTAACGGCCTCCGGCAGTAAGAAATTGCGCATGGTCTTCGTAAGAATCTTCCACTTCACGGTATTTTCTAAAACAGTCGTTGGGCGTATCGTCTGCAGCGTACACAGACTCTCCGCGCCAACCCCGGTGACATTTTATGCCAAAATGATTGTTCGACCGCCTTGCCAGGTCGCTCATGCCCGCTCCCGACTCCAGCAGTCCCTGTGCCAGTGTGATGGATGCCGGTATGTTGTAATCGTTCATGTGACGCACGGCAATATCGGAGTAATTATCGATATATTCTTCGTAAACCCTTAACCGGCTTTGTCCCCAAACCCAACCGGGGGCAAATAAACAAATCAAAAAGAGAGAAAGAACCGAAATATATCTATATTTGTAATGAAAACTCATCCAAGAAAAAGAATTTCATATTTCAATCAAACAGAATGAAAGAAATAAATTTAACTACAAAGATAAGCGTTTATCTTTTAGAAGAATGTACCGAAACGGAAAAAAAACTGATCGAAGCGGCAAAACAAGCTACAAAAAATGCATATGCACGTTATTCCAATTTCAAGGTCGGTGCGGCACTCCTGCTTGAAAACGGAAAAACCATAACGGGCAACAATCAGGAAAACGCGGCATATCCGTCGGGAACTTGCGCCGAACGAACGGCTGTTTTCTTCGCTAATGCCAATTATCCCGATCAGAGGGTCGTTGCCATAGCAGTTGCCGCATACCACAACGGAAAATTCACCGACGATGTTATAACTCCATGCGGCGCCTGCCGCCAGGTGCTGCTGGAAGTGGAAACCCGCTACGAATCGCCCATGAAAATATTGATGTACAGTGACGAAAGGATTTATGTGGTAAACAGTATAAAGAGTTTACTTCCGCTGAGTTTTGGGGATGAGATGTTGAAATAATTTCGGGCTTACAATTTACTCCACCAGGGTAACCAAAAACCACTCTCCGTCGATCAACTTGAAATAATAGTCGGCGTATATACCGTTATCTACTCCACGAAGAGCAACGTGAGCGGTATCTTTTCTGAAATTTATCGTCTGCGTGTATTTGTCAAAATCGCGGGTGGTATAGGTACTGTCGTAACTTAAATCGAGCAGTTCCCAATCCTTTTTTTCAATCTTCTCCTCGGTAGGCGCTAACGCTATCCGATTGGCATCGGGAGCCGAAACCATTATGGGAAAAATAATTCTTTCCAGTTGAAAAATTCTTTTTGTATTGAATTTATCCAGAAATTGATAAAAATCCTCGTGTCTTGTTTGCTTCCGACTTTCCTGAGCAGATGCAGCGTCTTTACTTTCCTGTTCACGATTATCTTTACCATTACCGGAACAGTTTACAAACAAGAAAATAAAAAAAAGAAAAACAACAACAGGGTTTATTTTCATCTTTACCGGTAAAATTAGGTGATTGATGGTGCAAAGGTACTATAATTATGGGTTTTACACCATTAATCCCGCAATATTTTATCTTTTCGCCATCGATTTTATTGCGGCGTTAAATTCACTTTTCTTCAACAACTCATCCAAGGTAATGTGCATCCTGTAGCGCCAGTAATGCTCGGGATTAGCCGGTACATTTATGCGTTCTTCATCGGCGTTCTTCCGCGAAAGTTCTCCGGAAAGCGACATCCAGTCCTGCCAGGGTAAAATCACCCACATGGCCGACGAATTCAGGTGTTGCTGAACAATCTGTCGGCACAATTCGGGAGAGCACTCGTCCGGAACCTCTCCGTCCCGCTTGAGCACCTCGTTGTAATATTTTTGGGTGATCTCCCTGTTTTCCTTCCACCACAACCTTATTGGCGACATATCGTGAGTTGATGTTGTAGCCACCGAAAGATAAGGCAATGAATCAAGATCGGAAAAAGGCACGTTCGAATCTTTCGGCATCCGCTGAATTTCGAGGCTGAGTATTTGGAGTTCGTTCATCACCGAATGTACGCTATCGGGTACCATCCCCAAGTCTTCTCCACAAACCAGCATAGGGGTCGAAGAAATGAGCTGCGGCAGTTTTTTCATGGCCTGCTCGCGCCAGAAGTAGTTGTGGCGCCGGTAATAAAAATCATCGTAAAGCCGGTCGAACGCACTCTTCACAGTATCGTCGAGATACTTATAAGAATAACTATGTTGTGCCGTAATACGTGGGTGGAACAGGTTGTGATTCATCCGGTCTCTTACAAACAACACTTCGTTGCACAAGGCATACAATCCATCGCGGATTCTTAGGCTTTTCTCGTCTGTTTTATCCGAAAAAGAGTGTTGGATTTTTCGTTGCGTATCGTATTCTTTTTTCAGGTTGAAACGCTGCCATCCGGAAACCTCGAGGTATTCTGCCGTCACTTCGGGAGTATATTCACCAAATATTTCAGGCAAAAATGTTTCGTGTATAAATGGCTTTGTCATCCGTTCTTCATCGAAAGGAATGCCTGCCAGATTCAACTCTTCGGGCCAATAAGGCAATGCCGGACTAAAATACCCCAATAACCCCTGGACAGAATGCATGGGAATCTCCCAAATGCGGAAAAAACCCAAAATATGGTCGATGCGGTAAGCATCAAAATAATCTGCCATTTTACAGAACCGGTTCTTCCACCACGCATAACTTTCCTGTTCCATCGCGCACCAGTTGTAAGTAGGGAATCCCCAATTTTGCCCGAAAAAGGAAAAATCATCGGGAGGCGCACCGGTTTGCGTATCCATATTGAAAAGATAGCCCGTTGTCCAGGCATCAATGCTATCGCGATTGATTCCAATAGGAATGTCTCCCTTTAAAGCAACCCCTTTCCCGTGAGCGTACTCCTGAACTTCACCCAACTGCTTGTCCAGCAGATATTGTGTAAAAGCATAAAAATCGGTCACTTTTTTTGCTTCGGGGTCATCCTCGATGAGTTGTTGCAACTTTTGTTCGTTATAAACGGCAAACTCCCCCCAATCGGTAAACCGCGCCGTGCCCAGCTTATCCCTCAAATAGCAATATGCCGCATATGAAAAAAGCCAGAACCGGTTTTTTTCATAAAACACCTGAAACGGTACCGATGATAAAATCTCATCCTTTTCCTGTTCAAAAAGGTGTTCTGTATATCTTTTCTTCAAACTCAACACTTTTTCATAATCAAGATCAGCCAGTTTATTCAACTTCCGGGCCTCTTTCAGGAAAGCATTCATCATCGACTGATTCTTTAGCGGAAACGCTGAAAGTCCCAAATAGATGGGATGCAACGCATAACACGAAATCGCGCTGTAAGGATAAGAGTCTCTCCACGTTTGGGTAGTGGTAGTATCGTTAATGGGCAGCATCTGGATAAGTTGCTGATGGGTCAGCGCGGCCCAGTCGATCATTTTTTTCAGATCAAGAAAATCCCCTATTCCGAAGCTACTTTCACTTCGAAGCGAGAATACAGGAATAGCCGTTCCCGTACCTTTAAACGAAAAGTAGTTGTAATGAAATTGCAACCCCATTTCAACCCACACACTGTTTTTGTTTTTTGCTTTTTGCGTTGACAAAATCCTGTTTCCCCCATCTTCCCAATGTATGGGCTGGAGGCTATTTTCATCTACGATAACGAACTTATAGTTAAACGCATCGGGAAGGCTTTTAGCATTCAGGAGTATTTGCCATTCTCCGTTCCCGACATAATCAAGTGGTTTGGCTTTATTCAAATCCCAGTTTCCCAATTGATCAATTTCACCGGAAACAACCAACTTCTGTCCCTTTCTCACAAAAGGGCATATCACATTCAATAAAATGCTGTTGGGAAAATAGGATAAAGTTGAATTGGCTTTTTCGTGAAAAAAGATACTTTCAGTGAAAGCCGATGAATACAGGTAACCGTGATAGGGTTTATTTTTCCACAAATCCTGAACAAAAAACATCTTCGATTTCTCAACGTGTAATCTGCGGTGCTCTCCCCACTCTTTTCGAATGGTTTTACCCTGCTCTTTCAGGAAATAATAATATTCGATTTGTCCGGTTGTTTTGCTCTCTGTTTTGGCAGACCATACCTCTCCTTCGCAGGTTAATTTTAATGCGTCTGCCTCATCAAGGTTGCCCAACCCGGGAATAGAACCACAAACATAGATTTCTTGACCAAAATTTGTGTGGTAACTTATTTGGAATTTTATAAGGCTCATTCTAACTTATTTTCTTTAAACGCAGCCGACCTTATCGTCCCAGCCGATTGAAAACAAAACTACAACTATTTCAAACGGATAGATAACCAAAATAAGTTCTTTTCAAACATTATCACGTGCAAACGATTGCAGACATAACACTTAACTGAAGAGCCTGCTTGTTCCTGTCCTGGAAATCGATCAGACGGAGTTTATAGAAACAGCAGAATCATCAATTGTGCCGTTATAACCCGCAGGAACATAGTAAGCGGATAAACAGTCGCATAGCTTACAGCCGGGAAATCATTTCCTGCCGTCGCATTGGCGTATGAAAGAGCCGGGGGATCGGTCATGCTTCCCGCAATCAATCCCATCAGCGTAAAATAATTGATTTTATAAACTTTTCTTCCGACAGTACCCACAATTAAAAGCGGAACAACCGTAATAATAGCTCCGTATGCGATCCATTTGTATCCGCCATTTACCACGGTTTCGACAAAACCTTCCCCTGCGCTTAATCCTACGCATGCAAGGAATAAGGCTATACCTATTTCCCGAAGCATCAGGTTTGCGCTCATCGTCGTGTAGGTTACCAATCCATATTTGGGCCCGAATTTACTGATAAGAATAGCAACAATAAGCGGGCCGCCCGCCAGTCCTAGTTTTACGGGTTGCGGGATCCCGGGAAACATAAAAGGGATGCTTCCGATTAAAACTCCCAGGGCGATCCCGATAAAAATAGATATAAGGTTGGGTTCACGCAGTCTTTTCAACGAGTTTCCAAGGAATTTTTCAACATTAGCGATGGATGCTTCGGAACCCACAACGGTTACCCGATCACCCAGTTGCAACTGCAGTCTCGGATCAGCAACCAGATCAACGCCGGCGCGGTTAACCCGGGTAATATTTACTCCGTACAAATTTCTTAACCGCAATTGTCCGATAGATTTTCCATTAATTCCCGCCTTGGTTACATTTATTCTTCGCGAAATCAATTGACTGTCAAGCTTGTTCCACTCGTTTCTATCCATATCAATTTTTTGACCGATCAACGCTTCAATAAGTTCGATATTTTGCAGGTTTGTAACCACCAGTATTTTATCGTTCTCATTCAATACGGTGTGCGGCAGAGGCACCGTTAATGTTCCTGAATCGTTGTGCAGGACTCTGGAAATGACAAATTCCTTATCCATAAGGTTTTTTATCTCGTGGATGGTTTTGCCAAAAACGGCCGGATTGCGTACCTGAAGCGAAAACATTTGTGCTTCGGTCATTTTGGAAGCATTTGTTCTACTGATTGCTTCATTTTCCCGGGTAAAATTGATCCTAAACAGCGACTTAAAGAGTATAAGACTAAGAATAATACCCACAACCCCAAGGGGATAGGCTACTGCATATCCCATGGCTATAGACGGATCCTGGGAACCTGTTACATCGAAGTAAGTTTGTTGCGCCGCACCCAGTCCCGGCGTATTGGTTACCGCTCCAGATAGTATTCCTACCATGGTAGAGATGGGCAATCCGGTCACAACATGTATTGCGTAAGTGGTAATCACACCTAGAAACACCACCGATGAAGCCAATAAATTCAAGGTAATCCCGCCCTGCTTAAAAGAGGAGAAAAAACTGGGGCCTACTTGCATTCCAATAGAATAGATAAAAAGGATGAGCCCGAATTCTTTTATGAAATGAAGAATGTGTTCATCAATCCCTAAACCCAGATGACCCAGAAATATACCTACAAACAGGATCCACGTTATTCCGAGAGAAACACCGAAAACTTTAATTTTCCCCAGCAAGATTCCGGAAGAAATTACCAGCGCAAGCACGAAAATAGCGTGTGCGACGCCCGATCCGAAGATCAATTCATTAATCCATTCCATAAAAAAGAAAATAACCTAAACAAAAATGTGAATACACGAAATAAGGTGCAAAGTTACAACTTATTTGGAGGTAAAACAAAAGATAATTCGCAGGGAAGCTCATTTTTCACATACAACAGCCACCCAGTTCTCCCTTTCAGAGAAATCCCGATATGCTAACCCATTCTGCACACTTTTTTCACGGATCATCGGGATATCTTCCCGGTAAAATCCACTCATGACAAGCTTTCCACCGGGATTTAAAACTTTTGCGTAGGCAGGAATGTCCTGCAACAGAATGTTCCGGTTAATGTTAGCAAAGATCACGTCAAACATATCGGCCCCTAACAGTCCCGAGTCACCGTGTATCACGCTGATATTGCTAATGTTGTTTAGATGAACGTTTTCCAGAGCATTTTGGTACGCCCATTCATCAATATCAATTGCAACGACGGGGTCAGCGCCACGCATTGAAGCCAGAATGGCAAGGACAGCTGTTCCGCAACCCATATCCAGCACTGATTTGTGTTGCAGGTCCATCGATAAAATCTCTTTCAGTATCAACCCTGTGGTTTGATGATGGCCCGTTCCAAATGCCATTTTAGGATCAATAAGGATACGATAGTTGTAATCCCCGCCGGGTTGATGAAATGAACTGTGAATAATGCATTTGTTTTCAAACACTATGGGTTGAAAATAGTGTTTTTCCCACTCTTCATTCCAATTTTCATCCTCAATCGTTTTAAACGAATAGCTTATCCCAGCATCTAAGGGGAAGTTCTGCAGTAAGGTATCAACTCCCTCTGCGACAAACGTTGGTTCGGGAACATAAGCCTGTAACCCTTGGTTTGATTTAACAAAACTCTCAAACCCGATATCAGAAAGTTGGGCTGCCAACACATCGGTAATTGTCTCGGAATCCGGATTGCAAATAAAATTTACTTCAACGTATCTCATATGATTAAAACTATTGATTTTCAAAATATTGTATTAAACAAGCCACAATTATTTACTTGTAGCGGAACCGATTAAAATGCCTGTTTCATTTCCATAGGAATTTCCGGATACAAACATACAACATTATCCGACACATTGACTTCTAAAAAAATATTTAAATAATGGACGAACTGTTTACGATTGTTAGAATAAATCGCTTTTTTTAATGAAAAATTTAAAGATCTCTTTTTTTGTCTTACATTTACCCCACAAAAAGTAATTTATGAAGAAAATTCTTGCCATACTCTTTTTAGTTTCCATCGTAGTATTATACACCCATGGGCAAGGGAACAACGTTCAAACCCTTATTCATGAGGGAATTGCGCTGCATGACTCGGCGGAATACAAAATGGCCATCGAGAAGTTTGAACAGGCATTAAGAATAAATCCAAAATCGACACTGGCGTTATACGAAATTTCACTTTCGTATCTTGAACTGAAAGATTATGAAAATGCTTCGAAATACAGCACACGTGTCATCAATTCAAACGATAAAAACCTTTCTGTCGGAGCTTATGCTGTTAAAAGTGAGGCCATGGCCGAGATGAAACAAATCGATAACGCGATTGCGCTTTTGCAGGAAGGCTTGATAAAAAACGGCGATTCTTATTTACTGCATTTCAACATGGCATTGAATTACTACAAAAAAGGAGATATCGATAAAACTCTCGAACACGTAAGTCGTGCCATTGAGTTGGATAAAACCAACAGCGGCGCTTTTCTTTTAAACGCTTATGCACAAAGGGACAAAGGGCTTTGGGTGAGAAGTATCTATTCTTTTCAATTGTTTTTGTTGTTGGAACCCGATAGCAAAAGATCGAAGAATGCTTTTGAAGAGATGCTCCAGACAATGCTCGTGAAGCCGGTGACGGAAGAGCCGGTAGAGCGCTCATTTATTCAGCAGCAATTGTTGCGAAATATGCCTAGCAATAGCGCTCAACAAGAAATACCTCCCCTTTCTACCGAAGACGGATTGAACAGAAATATAATTTACAGCGCTATAAAAACGTCAATGGATTCCCTGAAAGCGACAAAAAGGGACACGGACATTTATTTTGTTTTTACGGAAGTAAACAAAGCCATCCTCATTGCACTTGAAAAAGAGTCGAGAGTTCTAAAAAGCGGTAGTTTCTGGACTTTCCATTATCCCTTTTTCAAAAGCATCCTCAATTCCAATCATTACGAGACCTTTTGCCGGTATATAAGCGTTTCTTATTTCCCTGAATCTCTGGAATGGTGGGAAAACAATAAAACCGACGCTGAAAATTTCATCAATTGGTTCGAAAATGGAGAGGATAAGGGAAAAAATTGAAAAAAAACGCTACCTTTGCGATTCAGCTTCAACCCTTTTATGGAGAAATACAGCGAAGAACAGTTATTAGAAAAGTTACGCGACCCCAGAACCCAACGACAGGGCTTTGCCATACTTGTTTCAGAATACAGCGAAAGGTTATACTGGCAGATTCGAAAAATGGTATTGTCCCACGACGACGCCAACGATATTCTTCAGGACGTTTTCATTAAGGCCTGGACCAACATCGATAATTTTCGTGGAGAATCCAAACTAACAACGTGGCTTTATCGGATTGCCATAAACGAAAGCATTACCTTTTTAAACAAAAAAAGGAACCAAAACAACGTATCGGTCGATGATGAGAATTCTTTCCTGCTAAACACTCTCGAAAGCGATGAATATTTCGATGGTGATGAAGCACAAAAACTGCTTCAACAAGCTGTTTTAACTTTACCCGACAAGCAACGGCTGGTATTTCAGATGAAATATTTCGATGAGATGAAATACGAAGAGATGTCAGATATACTTGGTACATCGGTAGGTGCACTGAAGGCATCGTACCATCATGCCGTTAAAAAGATTGAAAATTTTTTAACAGATTCCAATTAAACCTTTATATAGGGAGAGAGTCTACTCATCGTAGTACAGCGCAAAAAATAATGGTATGGAAACAAGAATAAATAAATTAAGCGAGATCGACAGAAGAAATCCATTTACTGTACCCGAAAATTATTTTTCCAGGTTTAATGAACACATTATGACCTGTTTACCAGAAAATAAAATAGAAAAAACCAAAAAGGTTTCCCTGTGGGGAAAAACCAAGCCATGGGTTTACATGGCTGCTATGTTTATGGGTATTTTTTTTATTATTCAGTTGCTAACAAAAGACGCCGCAAATCAGGCGGTCACGCTGTCGTCTACGCAGTTCACCGATGATTACTGGTCGACCATACAGATAACGGAAGAGGAATTCTATCAATATTTGGAAGAACAATTGGTGAATGACGGTTACTACGATTATATGTACAACCAGATTTACACGAATTGAATATTTTCGTTTATGTTATGAAACAAGCATGGCATCATTCAAGCGCAAGGACATAATTAAAACGGATTCCAAGTGATACCTTTGAAAATAATTTTTTAATCGTATGAGAAAGAACATTACACTTTTATTTTTCGCACTAATAACCGGTATTTTAACAACCTCCCTTGCCCAGGTTCGTAAAATGAACATGGCCGATTACGAGAAAAGGAAGATGGAATACATTCAGAAAGAAGCGGGATTGACCAAAGAGGAGGCTGGCAAATATTTTCCGTTGTATAACGATTTATCGAAGAAAAAATTCGAGCTTCACAAACAACACAGGGATAAAGTGGAGAAGATGAAACAGCGTAACAAGAATATGTCTAACGAGGAATACAGGCAACTTCTGGAAAACGATGTAGATGTAAAACTAAAAGAAGCCGAACTGGAAAAACAATATTCCGAAAAACTGGAAAAAATTCTTCCTCCTGAAAAACTCTATAAGGCACAACAGGCTGAGCGAAAGTTTATGCAACAGGAGGTTATGAAATTCAGAGGGAACGAATAAAAATCGCCCATAAATTACCCGCAACTGCAAGGTTTCGGGTTTTTTTTGATGCAATAACCCGGTTTTCGCTTGTATTACATGGCAAGGTGCTGCTTGGACTGCGAAAAACATTCAAAAGATATTTTGTCGACGTGGCGTAAGAGGATCAAAATTCATGTGTCGCGCATTGTTAATTTGTAAAAAAAACCGGGATTGACTCTTACAAAATATAAGGAATCCAACCAATTTTATTAACTTTGCATCTCGTTTAGCGAAAATTACTGGAATTTTTCCGGAAAATTAGTTGTAAAAATATGCCTCAGATTTCAGAGCGGGGCTTACAGATGCCCGCTTCTCCCATTAGAAAATTAGCTCCGCTATCGGATGCAGCAAAAGCCAGCGGAGTAAAAGTATATCACCTGAATATCGGTCAGCCCGATTTGCCATCGCCACAGGTGGCACTTGATGCTATTCGAAGTATCGACAGGACCACGTTGGAATATAGCCCCAGCGACGGGTTCCGTTTTTTTCGCGAAAACCTGGTGAGCTATTATTCATCATTTGACATCCATCTTTTACCCGAAGAAATCATCGTTACTGCGGGTGGTTCGGAAGCCGTGCTTTATGCCTTTATGGCTTGCCTCAATCCAGGCGATGAAATCATTGTCCCTGAACCGGCGTATGCCAATTATATGGCTTTTGCCGTATCGGCAGGTGCCGTCATCAAAACCATTCCGACGAGTATTGATACCGGGTTTAAGCTCCCGGAAATAGAAAAATTCGAAGCGCTCATCCATTCAAAAACCAAGGGAATTCTTATCTGTAACCCGAATAATCCCACCGGATATGTTTATACAGCCGATGAGATGGAGCAAATCAGACTTTTGGTAAAAAAACATAACCTTTACCTGTTTTCCGACGAAGTATACAGGGAGTTTATTTATAGCGATGCGCCCTACATCTCTGCTTGCCACCTGAAAGAAATTGAAGAAAACGTTGTTCTTATCGATTCTGTATCAAAACGATACAGTGAGTGTGGAATTCGTATCGGATGTTTGATCACCAAAAATAAAAAGCTGCACGACACGGTGATGAAATTCTGCCAGGCACGGTTGAGTCCACCGCTGGTCGGACAAATTGCGGCAAATGCTTCGCTGCAGGAAAACGGAGCATACATGCAGCGAAATTTCGACGAATACAAAAGCCGCCGCGATTTCCTGATCGACCGGCTCAACAAAATTCCCGGTGTTTATTCGCCTCAGCCCGAGGGTGCTTTCTATACACTGGCAAGTCTTCCCGTAGAGGATACCGATGCGTTCTGCGCGTGGTGCCTATCGGATTTCCGATACGAAAATCAAACCATTTTTATGGCTCCGGCATCAGGATTTTACGTCACTCCCGGATTGGGGAAAAACGAAGTTCGAATAGCTTACGTGCTCAATAAAGAAGATTTAAACAACGCATTGATTGTGTTGGAAAAAGCACTGGAAGCCTATAACAGCAAATGGCCGGAAGTTGAGAACAGGGAGTAAGAAATGAACACAGAGCTTTTTATTGCCAGACGGATCTACAGAGGAGACAAGAAAAACGAGAAACGAGTCTCATCGCCTGCCATAAAAATCGCTATTACCGGCATCGCGCTTGGCTTGGCGATAATGATCGCTGCTGTATGCATTATTATTGGTTTTAAAAAGGAAATTCGCGAAAAGGTCATTGGGTTTGGCTCTCACATTCAGATTACCAGTTTTGACAGCAACAGCTCTTACGAACATCATCCCATCTCTTTTTCCGACACACTGAAAAGCAGTCTTCTAAGTAATCCTGCAATTATCCGGGTGCAAAAGTTCATAACTAAACCCGGTATTATTAAAACCGATGAAGATTTTTTAGGTATTGTGCTGAAAGGGGTATCCGATGATTACGACTGGCAATTTTTTGAAAAAAACCTGATCGAAGGAACAATCATAAATACAAACGACACATCAAGTATCAATCGGTCTATAATTTCTCAAGACATTGCAAACAAGCTTCACCTTAAATTAGGCGATAACTTCACCACTTACTTTGTTCAGGAGCCGGTTCGTGCCCGAAGATTTACCGTTACGGGAATTTACGAAACCAATTTTGAAGACTACGACAAACTGTACGTATTAACCGATGCAAAAATCCTGTCCGGATTAAACGGTTGGGAAGCTGACATGGTAAGCGGCGTAGAAGTATTGGTGAAAGAATACAACCAACTTGATCAAACGGCTCAAGATTTGTTTTTTGAGATGTCAACCTACAAAGACCGTTTTGGGAACAGACTTTACACCCGTTCCATAAAAGAGATCAATCCCATGATTTTTAACTGGCTGAATCTTCTGGATATGAATGTTTGGGTAATCCTCGTATTGATGATTCTGGTGTCAGGATTTACGATGATCTCGGGACTTCTCATCATTATCCTGGAACGGACAAACATGATTGGAATGCTCAAATCGATGGGTGCACGTGATTTCAGCATCCGGAAAGTTTTTCTTTACCTTTCAGCTTTTCTCATTGGACAGGGAATGCTTTGGGGCAATATTGCCGGACTGACTTTCTGTTTTTTGCAGAAAAACTTCAACATTCTCAAACTCGATCCTGCAACTTATTATCTCTCCGCCGTACCCATCGACCTAAATCCCTGGCACGTGATCTTACTGAATGTGGGAACATTGATCGTTTCTTTGATAATGATGATTGCTCCGTCTTATCTCGTGGCAAAAATTACACCTGCAAAATCCATTCGGTTCGAATAAAAACATTTAAAACTTCTTATTATCAATACACAACCAGCTGTTGACAACCTGTTGACAACCTGTTTAGAAGTTGTTTATAATTATGAAGAAAAAAACTTGCACCGTATTTATGTAATATTGTATATTTGCGGTAGTTAATATTCAGGGAAATATTAGTACGAAAATCGTACGAAAGATATTAGGAGTTCTTTGGCATTTTGTACACAATAAAAGATTAGGATCGGTAGGATGTGTAGTACCACAATTCGACGCAACCTGTAACATTTCCTTGATGAATGCTTTCCCAAAGAATGCTTTCCCAAAGAGATCCGGTCGTAATCCTCGTATTCTAAACCGTTTGCCGGGCTTTCTGCAGAGCGCCTCGAAAGATTCACACCGAATCCGGACAGAACGTGAAGTGGAACACAAGCGCGATAAATGATTTTGTAGAATTTGACGGACGGTGTTCGGGATGAACTTCCCGGGTTTGTAATGTCAAGACGAGAAATGAAGATGTGTTTAGCGAATCGGAAAAATGATTTGAAAGAAATTTCAAAAAAATCACTCCTGATTGAATGACAAAATTCTGTTGGTTTTACCAATTCAACTGTCAAGTGTCTCCCACAAGATGGTTGTTAAAGAATTGAAGCATTTTAGCTGCAACACAGAGTTTGGAAACAGACTCGCTCATCCTCGCCTGTTTCCGTTTGAAGTCTTGCAAGTGATCAAATCTTTCAGGCCAAAAAAGGAAAAACTACAGACAGGCATCGACGTGTTTTTCGGATCTTTCGGAAGTACCGTTTTGCAAAAGGCGGACCAAGAGATCGGTTTTTTTTGGTAATACCATTCCAAGCTAACCGGTTTTCTTTTTGTGCTTCGAAGTTTGAAAACGTTATTTGCTGATTTTTGATACAACAGTTTCAAACTGACGCCAATCAACAACTTAGGGTTGCATTTATGGTTTCACACTGTTTCTGACACTTTAGGTTGTATTCATGTTTTGAAGTATAATGCATACGTTTCGAAATTGAACTAACCGTTTGGACAGTCTGAAGACAGGTTCTACAGGGTAAGTTGAAGTACAGTTGTGTATAGGATACTTAGAACTCCTTCCTAAACAGAAAGACCGGCATGAATACCGGTCTTTTTTTGTTTGTATACGTTATTTCTGGATTACTTTCAACTCATCGATAGCATCATTCGGAAATCGTCTGCCATTTTACGCATGTTCAAAATAGCGTATCGCATCCTCCCTAACGCGGTGTTGATGCTCACGCCGGTTTTATCGGCAATCTCCTTAAAACTCAGCCCCTGATAATAACGCATATTCAACACTTCACGTTGAGATTCGGGCAGGTGTTCAACCAGCCTCTTCACATCATCGAGTAGTTGAGCTTTTACCATAACTGCCTCAACGTTATCCTCACATAGTCTGGAATTGTTCAAAAGATCAAACTCATATTCGTCGTTTGAGACCGTATTTTCATTCCGCTCCTGACGAAAATAATCGACTATTAAATTGTGGGCTATTCGTGTAATCCAGGCACGGAATTTACCGCTCTCGGTATACCTGCCCTGTTTTATCGTGAAAATGGCCTTGATGAACGTGTCCTGAAAAATATCGTCAGCCAGATCGCGGTTGCGAACCATATAAAGAATGTAACTGAAAAGGGATTGTTTGTGCCGGGAGAGAAGCACCTCAAATGCACAATCATTGCCTTCGGCGTAAGAAACGACCAACTCCTCGTCGGTCATCGACAAAAGAACCTCCATTACTAAAACTATTAAATAATTTATTTCAAATTAGTTGAGTAATGTCATTCCGATAGGCAAATAATTTTAAAAAAACGAATCTGTTGATGTTAGTTTAACAAAGAAAATTACAATTTTTGTAATAAACAAGAATTGAATGTTAAAAAAAAGCGGAAAGAACTTAATCAATCCGCTTCAAATCGCTTGGGAAAAATTTTTATTCGCTTAAAGCCGGTTTGTAATAGCCCAGGTCTTCGATTCGTGATTTGGTAACGAAGTTATAATTCTTTACCACCTCAATTTGTCCGTAATGGATGTAAACCTCGGCACTGCGGCGGAACATTTCGGGTTCCTTGTTGGCATCCTGCAGGAGGAGGTGTCCCATGATCACATGTCCGGCACTTTCAACCAAACGGCGCGCATGAAAATCGAGGTATTCTTCATCCTTGGGTGCGGTAACAATTTCAACCAATTTTTCGTACATCTGTGCCATTTTCGCCAGCGTACGTTTCAACGGTTCCAATTCCGGCAATACAGGCATGGCCTCATATTCCCTGATCCGGCTCAGGTAGGTTCCCGTGGTGACGTGGCGAATGGCAGCAACGACCTGCAATTGCGTAGTACCCTCGTAAATATTGGTTATACGGGCGTCACGATATAACCGCTCGCACTTATAGTCTTTCATGTACCCGGATCCACCGTGTATCTGAATGGCATCATAGGCATTCTGGTTCGCATATTCACTGGTCATTCCTTTTCCAAGCGGCGTGAAAGCATCCGCCAACCGCGAATAGTACTTCATTTCGTCACGTTCTTCAGGAGTAAGTTTGCGTTCCCTGGAAATGTCTTCCAATATCTTGTACATATCCACAAAACGACAGGTTTCGTAAAGTATGGTACGTGACGCATCGGTTTTAGCACGCATATTGGCAAGCATTTCGAAAACAGGTGGCATCTCGATAATGGCTTTCCCAAACTGACGGCGTTCCAGCGCGTAATTGTACGCTTCGCGGCAAGCAGCTTCGGATATTCCTACCGATTGAGCCATGATACCCAGGCGGGCACCGTTCATCAACGACATCACGTACTTGATCAGTCCCATCCGGCGCGAACCCACTAACTCCGCTTTGGCATTTTTAAAGACCAGATGAATATCGGCATCCCCGTTGGTAATAAATCGTTTCACTCCGTTCAGGTACCACTGCCCTTCCTTTTCGTTATACGATGCTTTCAGCATCACGGCTTGTAAATCCGAACCTGCATCGGGTTCGGTCAGGTCCATCGACATGGTCTCTCCTTTGGCAACCCTCGGCAGGTATTCGTTTTTTTGCTCGTCCGAAGCAAATTCGTAGATTGTTTCGCCACAGTCTTGCAACATCCAGATATTTTGGAAACTGGCATCCGCCCGGCTCACGATATCGGCCGAAATCATGTAGGGCACCATAGGAAAATTCAATCCCCCGAAACGTCTTGGGAAAGCCATTCCCATCAGTTCGGCCTTGTTCAGGGCATCCAGGTTCTCCTGGGTGGGCGAAGCGTACGTTACTCGTCCGTCGGCCACTGTCGGTCCGCTGTGGTCTACCGTTTCGGCATTCGGTTCGATGATAATTTTGTCGTAGCTGTCCATAGCGTCTTCAAAATCCATCGGAGCGTAATCGTAAGTATATTTATCCGCGTAATTTCTTTCTTTGAGTTCCACAATTCGCTTCATCAGTGGGTGGTTCAGATAGTGTCTGAATTGCGGCGTGTCGGTATAAAAGTTTGCCATCTCTTCTTATTTTGAATTTTTCTTATAATACTTGATCAATTTCGGAATCACCTTTTCTATGTCGCCGGTAATGACGTAATCGGCAATAGCATTAATGGGGGCACCCGGGTCGTTGTTGATGGATATGATCAGCGAACTCTCCTGCATGCCGGCAATGTGTTGGATCTGTCCCGAAATACCGCAAGCTATATACAGTTTAGGGCGTACGGTAACGCCTGTCTGTCCGATTTGACGTTCGTGTTCGGCATAACCGGCATCCACGGCGGCACGCGATGCCCCTACTTCAGCTCCCAAAACATTGGCCAAATCGTACAGCAGCTGAAAATTTTCTTTCGAACCCACACCGTATCCCCCGGATATGATGATGGGCGAATTTTTGATATTGACTTTCGATTTTTCCACGTGACGGTCGATGATGGAAACAACAAAATCATCCGGAGAAACATAGTCTTTCACATCGTGCTCTACCACCGTCCCTTTGTAGTTCGGATCGGCAATTTCTTTTTTCATCACACCTTCGCGAACAGTCGCCATTTGCGGACGATGGTCGGGATTGATGATCCACGCCACGATATTTCCACCGAAAGCGGGACGAATTTGATAAAGCAGGTTCTCGTAGACTTTGCCTGCTTTTTTCTCTTCGTTGTGTGCGGCAAGGTAGTATATGGCGACAAGCGTTTGTCTTTAAAAATATGGAGAACATCTGCACCGTATGGAAAAACCTGTTTCTCAATGGTGTCGAGTTTAGCTCCTGCGGCAACAGCTTCGAGTCTGCAACCCAGCTGGCTGGCAAGAGTGCGCCCTTTGGTAAGTAGTTCCAGGCTCACTTCTGCAACCGTGCCGTCTTCTATTTCGAGGTATACGAATACGTTATTCATTATTTTAACCAATTGTATGATTAGCGATTAATTCCTTGATCAAGTCTTCCAGTTCGGTATCGTCATCGGTCAGCCGTTTGCTTTCCTTTGCCTGAAAAACTACGTTCTCAATCTTCTTTACTTTGGTGGGAGAACCCGATAATCCACATTGAACAGGATCAGCGTTTACATCAGCGACACTCCATTCCGTCAAATTCAAGTACGGGCGTGCATTGTACAAATCGATATAATCGATATTTTCACTTTGACGTTCGGTTACGGTTTTAGCGTGTTTGTACTTTTGCAAAAACTTGGCGTTCCGTGGACGGCAAATCCTGGCCGATTTCGAGACGACGTTTCACGCGGATTTTCTTCTTATCGATGCTCTCGATTGCCTCAGCATACGTAATTTGAGGAATGCCCAGCTTTTCTGCCACCTGTGGTCCGACCTGTGCCGTATCGCCATCGATAGCCTGCCGACCGGAGATAATCATGTCAAAATCACCCATTTGCTTAACTGCCATTGACAGAGCATAAGATGTAGCCAGTGTGTCCGCGCCGGCAAAAGCACGATCAGTGAGAAGCACACCGTCGTCAGCACCTCTGAATAGTCCTTCCCGAAGGATTTCCGCAGCGCGGGCAGGTCCCATGGTCAGCAGGGTATTGTCCCGGGATATTGATCTTTGATTCCAAGAGCTTGCTCCAACGCATTCAAATCTTCCGGATTAAAAATAGCCGGCAGCGCTCCTCTGTTAACTGTTCCGTCGGCTTTCATCGCATCTTTCCCAACGTTGCGTGTATCGGGAACTTGCTTTGCCAACACAATAATGTTAAATGCCATTTCTTATATGTTTATTGATGTTCTTTTGGAGACGGCAAATTTACAGAAAGAATTCAGCTTCACCAACAAAATTTGAAACAACTATCGAAAAAATTGCACAAAAAAGTGTTTTTTGTGTAAAAATTAATTCTCATACAACCATCGTTAAACCCATTTATGCTTTCTGTATCAAATAAAATGGACCATTTACACAGATATTTGAATTTTCGCTTCGCATCGTATTGTGGGCTATTCGGAGGAAAGGAAAGCTCAAAGACATGAAAAAGAGTAAAAAAACGACATAAAAAAATAGACAAAATCACATCATTTGTAAAATTCAAAACAGTTTCTAAATAAATTTGTAATTTTGATTTTTAAAATCTCAACCCATTTAGACCAAATTCGTCTATGAAACATTTATATTTCTCTGGTATATTGTTCTTTTTCGTACTGTTTTTTTGCAATTGCGCCGGTATTCAGTACATGTCAATCGAAACACGCGAACCGGCGCAGGTAACTCTTCCCACGGAAGTAAAATCGGTATTGGTGGTCAATAACGTGGTTCAACAACCCAATGAAATCGGGCATAACGTCAAACGATTGGGGAAAAAACAGGCCGATAGGGTCAAAGCATCTGCAGACAGTATCGCCATTTTTTACACCGAGGCGTTGTCTCAGTTTCTGGGAGAAGAAGAATATTTTGATGCTGTTAAATATCATCAGAGGCCGTTGAGAAGCGACAATGACTTTTGGCAGGAAGTTTCTATTTCTCCCGAGACAATGAATAAACTGCGGAGTACAACTGCTACAGATGCAATCATCTCCCTGGACAAACTGATTTTACAAACCGAGAGGGTCGATTTTTTTCAGCAGGAAGGGTACATGTATGCTGGTTTGGCCGGGAAAATACATTCTGTAATTCGTGTGTATCTTCCATCTATGGAAGGAAAAATCCCCGTAGTCCAATTCACCGACAGCATGAAATGGGAAGGATACGATATTCGTGACGGTCGCGCATACGCTGATTTAGTTATTCCGTCACAGGAAGAAGCGATGAAACAGCTTGCCGTGTTTGCAGCGGAAAAGATGACGAAAGTATTTTCACCTCACTGGGAGAATCAAGACCGGTGGTATTACACCCAAATGAGTTCCAGGATGCGCGAAGGAGAAGTGTTTGCCAAGAACAATCAGTGGTTCAATGCCATTGAAAAATGGAACGAATCTTACACGAAGGAGAAAAACAAACTCAATCAGGCAAAAGCTGCACACAACATGGCACTGGGTTACGAAATGCTCGATGATATGGACAGCGCTTACAAATGGGCTGTCATAGCTGCCGACCTGTTTCAGCAATCAACCGCAAGCGGTTCACTGGAAAGACGTCGGTCCCTCCTGTTCAAAAATGAAATGGAACGTCGAAGAGATACATCCAATAAGTTGAACATGCAGATAAAATGAAAAAGTGAATCCCGTTGGCAAATATGTCAACGGGATTTTTTAGTAAAAATATTTTTCTCTTTTCCCTTTGTTTTCAAAAAAAACATTACCTTTGCACCAGAATCTTCAAAGATAAGTGGATATATTCTACGAATATTCACTCAACATTTCAAAATAAAACCATATTGAGTTTTCAATCATTGTTCGGAATAACCTTGTTTCCTTCAAACATTATATATTAAAACTCAGTTTCAATCATTAAAATATAAAACCTAAAACGTTTTTTTAACAAATAATTAAATGGCTTATAACATTATTGAGCTTAACGAAAAGCTAACCACAGAATTACGAGCTCTCGCCAAAGAAATGGGTATACGAAGACCCGATGCGTATAAAAAAGAAGAGTTAATCTACAAAATCCTTGATGAGCAAGCTATCGCCGGAACAAAAAATCTGAGTGTATCTCCGCATCCAAGACCAATCAGCGGGAAAAAACCAATTGAGAATAAAACCAATCCGCAAAAGCAAGATGCAAAACCGGAAACAGGTCACCCTGCAGAGAAAGACAAAAAACCTGCAGTAGTGGAGGAAAAGGAAAAGGACAGACCTAAACAGGAGGTAAAAACAGTAACGCGGGTTCAAAAAGAAAACCCTGTTCAAAGCAACAAGCAAGTTCAAAGCAACAAGCAAGTTCAAAGCAACAAGCAAGTTCAAAGTACAAACAAATCGCACGAAGTTAAAAAACAGGAAACAAAACAACAAGCTGTTGTGGTTGCCGTACATCCTGCAATTATTCCCGATACTGTTGTGACGGAAAGTGCTCCGGTGGAGCAGCCAAAAGCTGATCCGACACCTACTCCACCACCGGCAAAACCGACACAGCTTGTCTTTCGCTCATCCAAGCACCGTGAAAGAGAAAAGACTTCACAGGCTCCACCCATAACTTTACCGCCGGTGGTACCCGAAGAACCCATAGAAGATGCTCCCGCATCGGAGACAATCGAAAAACCGGTTG
This sequence comes from Porphyromonadaceae bacterium, assembly GCA_022840285.1. Taxonomy (GTDB): domain Bacteria; phylum Bacteroidota; class Bacteroidia; order Bacteroidales; family Dysgonomonadaceae; genus Petrimonas. The sequence continues at coordinate 5,701 of JALHIE010000032.1, read as the reverse complement.
TTATTGAAAAGAAAGCATCTCTTTTGCAAGAACTTATTACTCCGGCACCCATCCAACCCCGTCAGCAGCAACCGCAACAAAATAAAAATATCAATCAGCAACAAGCCGTCGTACAACAAAAAGAGCCGGCTTACGAGTTCGAGGGAATTTTAAATGCATCGGGTGTATTAGAGATCATGAGCGATGGCTACGGCTTCCTGCGTTCATCGGATTACAACTACATGTCTTCGCCGGATGATATCTACGTCTCTCAATCTCAAATCCGCCTGTTTGGATTGAAAACAGGGGATGTAGTGGAAGGTCCGATTCGCCCGCCAAAAGAAGGAGAAAAATTCTTTCCCTTGGTAAAAGTAGACAAAATTAACGGAAGAAAGCCTGAAGAAGTACGTGACCGCGTACCTTTCGACCACCTGAAACCGTTATTCCCTGATCAGAAATTCAATCTTACAAAAGGTTATAACGATAATTTGTCGTGCAGGGTGGTAGATATGTTTTCGCCCATTGGCAAGGGACAGCGCGGCCTGATTGTGGCCCAGCCCAAAACAGGAAAAACGATGTTGCTCAAGGATATTGCCAATGCTATTGCAGCCAATCATCCGGAAGTATATATGATTATCCTGCTTATCGACGAACGGCCCGAGGAGGTTACCGACATGGAGCGCAGCGTTAACGCGGAAGTAATCGCCTCCACATTTGACGAGCCTGCAGAACGCCATGTTAAAATTGCCGACATCGTTCTCAACAAAGCACGCCGCCTGGTAGAATGCGGACACGATGTGGTCATTCTGCTGGATTCCATCACACGTCTTGCACGAGCCTACAACACGGTTCAACCGGCTTCGGGAAAAGTACTGTCGGGCGGAGTGGATGCCAACGCATTGCAAAAGCCCAAACGCTTTTTTGGAGCAGCAAGAAACATCGAGAACGGTGGATCCCTGACCATTATCGCTACCGCTCTCACAGAGACTGGCTCAAAAATGGACGATGTTATTTTCGAAGAATTTAAGGGAACAGGTAATATGGAGCTTCAACTCGACCGGAAGTTATCCAACAAACGAATTTTCCCGGCAGTAGATATCATTGCCTCCAGCACCCGCCGTGACGATCTGTTACTTTCAGAAGAAACGCTCAACCGGATGTGGGTATTGCGTAATTTCTTGTCGGACATGAACTCGACAGAAGCGATGGATTTTCTGCTCAACCGATTGAGAAGAACATCGAACAACGAAGAGTTTTTGATTTCTATGAACGATTAATGGGAAAATTAACTATTTGCAAGGCAGTCAATTGTTATTGACTGCTTTTGTTTTATAGATAAAATTTACAAAAACAGAATTACATGGCATTCACCGGACAAGATTACGAAAAAGTCCTGAAAACAATCAGTATCGAAAGAGCCAATAAACTGGGAATTATCGTGTTGATTCCTATTTTTGTTTTTTTCACGGGTATCCACGTCTTTCTTTGGAGAAACAACATGCTGGATTATTTCCGCATAGATTTCTCTCCAATGAAAATACTGAGGGACGGATTTCTGTTTTTCATCGCTTTTCTTATCGGCATAATACTTCACGAACTCATACACGGTATTTCGTTCGCCTTGTTTGCAAAGCAGGGGTTTCACTCCATCCGTTTCGGCATACTGAAGCAATCTCTTACACCCTATTGCCATTGCACAGAGCCGCTTCAAATAAAGCACTACCTTTTCGGAGCACTCACCCCCGCTATTATTCTCGGATTAGGTCCTGCTATCGCAGGCTTGGTCATCGGTAAATATTGGGTAACACTTTTGGGCATTGTTTTTGTCGCATCTGCTATTGGTGATTTTATGATTGTCCGCCTGCTGTGGGAGGAAAAGCCTACCGATTACGCCCAGGACCATCCATCAGAAGCAGGATGTTTTGTTTTCAGAAAGAGATAACTTACCTTACAACGGAATCTGTTTACTATCGAATTTTGAATATACAAACCTGCACATTAAATTATTACTGAATGAGAAAATTAATCTTCCCGGTTATATTAATCCTATTATTTGGTTTTACTGCCTGTAATGGCAAGTCGGATTCAGCGGCTAAAAGCGCTGATGATTTCCTATTCTCTACTGAGGGAAGCACCAAAAAAGGAGGTGAAAAAATTCAAAAGACTGTAGATCAAGCGGAATACGACAGTTTACTTAACTATGTTGCTAACGGCGACACAACCGGTTTATGGCCTGTGCCAAACCAACCGCTGCCCCTGGAAGGCGCCGTTTTGCCCTATCACCGGGTAGTGGCCTATTACGGAAACCTCTATTCGAAGAACATGGGTATTTTGGGAGAATATCCACCCGAAGAAATGTGGAGTCGACTGCTCAAAGAAGTGGAAACGTGGAAAAAAGCCGATCCGGATACACCCGTCATTCCGGCTATTCATTACATCGCGGTTGTGGCACAAGGATCACCCTGGAGTGACGGGAAATATCGTTTCCGGATGCCGGAACACCAGATCGATTCTGCGCTTGCTATTGCCAAAATGCGCAATGCGCTGGTTTTCCTCGATGTTCAGGTGGGACTAAGCACGGTTGAACAGGAAATTCCAAAATTGGAGAAGTATCTGTTGTTGTCGCACGTGCATTTGGGAATTGACCCCGAATTTTCGATGAAAGACGGAACGCCTCCCGGCAAAAAAATAGGCACTTTCGATGCCGAAGACATTAATTTTTGCTCCGAGTATCTGGCTAAACTTGTTCAGGACAACAACCTTCCCCCTAAAATGCTAATCGTTCATCGCTTCACAAAAGGAATGATTACCAATTACAAAAACATCAGGCTTTGTCCCGAAGTACAAATCGTAATCAATATGGACGGCTTCGGCCGTCCCGAACTCAAATACAGTACATATAACAGGTTTATCCATCCCGAACCCGTACAGTTCACCGGCTTTAAGCTTTTCTATAAAAATGACACCAAACAACCACCAAACCACATGCTGACACCGGAAGAATTGATGATGATGCAACCAAGACCGGTATATATTCAGTTTCAGTGATATAAATTACAAACGTTAATATGAATTACACAAAAATTTTCCAGGAAATCTACAACGAACTTCAACTCGTTGAAGACATTGGTCAGGTAGCTGATTACATACCCGAACTGGCTCACGTAGACCCGAATCAATTCGGTGTGCACCTGGCCACTGTCAACGGTGAACTTTTCGCTTTCGGCGATTCCGACGTCAGGTTTTCTATTCAGAGCATTGCCAAAGTATTTTCGTTCGTGCTTGCCTACTCCCGGGTAAAAAGCAATATCTGGGAACGGATGGACCTGGAACCTGCCGGAACACCTTTCAACTCACTCGTGCAATTGGAACACGACAAAGGTATCCCGAGAAATCCATTTATCAATGCAGGGGCCATTGTGGTGTGCGATATTTTGATCGATGAGCTTGATTCTCCTCGTGAAAATGTACTTTCATTTATCCGTAGCCTGTCGAAAAACAACACCATCGATTACAATCCCTCTGTTGCGTATTCCGAAAAAAAATCCGGATTTCGTAACTATGCACTTGTTAACCTGATGAAAGCTTTTGGGAATATCAAAAACGACATAGACAAAGTGATGGATCTCTATTTCAGCATCTGCTCTCTCGAAATGAGTTGCAAGGAGCTATCGGAATCGTTCCTGTTTCTTGCCAACAACGGTGTTGTACCCCACACCGGAGAAAGAATTTTGTCACCCAGCCGTACCAAACGCACCAATGCACTCATGCAAACTTGCGGCTTCTACGACGAAGCCGGCCAATTCACCTTCAAAGTAGGACTTCCCGGGAAAAGCGGCGTAGGAGGGGGCATCGCAGCCGTTCATCCTGAAAAATACACCATCGTCGTTTGGAGTCCGCGCCTCAACAAAAAAGGAAACTCCTATAAAGGAATGCTTTTTCTGGAAGAATTTACAACAAAAACGAAATTGTCAATTTTTTAATACCGCGCAGAGAGCTAAAAGCCAACAGCCAACAATAAATCTTAAATTTACAAAAATCATCTTTTAACAATTGTCATTTTATATGAAAAACCTTATTTTTGTGCGTAAATAAGGAATTTTTATTTTTATATGAAACAAGCATGCAAGTAGATTTTAGAGAACGTATTCCGCAATTAATTGCCATCATCGGGGTCTTATCGCTGGTATTAACCGTTGCTGTTATCTATATTGTCAGTAAAAATAAACAGATCAACACAATGGAACAGCAATTTTCCGTTGATAAGCAAGAACTTGAAGATGAGTACGAGGCTATTTCCATGCAATATGAAGGGTTTAAGTTCAGTGTTCAAAACGATTCCCTGCTTTACAAACTGGAAAACGAACAGGCTAAAGTGCAACGCTTACAGGAACAATTACGTATGACCGATGCAACCAACAAAGCCGAGATAAAACGACTGAAAGACGAACTGGCAACCTTGCGCAAAGTGCTGAAATCCTACGTTCAGCAAATCGATTCTCTGCACAGGTTAAACACTGAACTACAGGCCAAAAACGAACAAATCACAAAACAATATCAGCAGACCAGCCGCACCCTTAACCAGGTATCGCAAGAAAAAGAACAGTTAAGCGAAAAAGTCACCCTCGCTTCCAAGCTCGATGCTACGGGAGTAAGTGTAAAAGCAGTGAATGATCGAGGCAGGGAGCAAAAAAGGTTGAGCCGCAGCTCGCAATTTGTTGTTTCGTTTCTTATTACCAAAAATATTACTGCCGAGCCCGGCGAAAGAACCATCTATGTACGCATAATGTCGCCCGACGGCGGAGTGTTGACAAAAAACCCGGGCAGCACTTTTCCTTATGAAAACGGTAACCTCCAGTATTCCATGAAACGGATCGTGGAATATGGCGGCGAAGAGATTCCCGTTACCATGTACTGGGATATAGAAGAGTTCCTCATGCCCGGAACGTACAAAGCCGACATCTTTGCTGACGGTAGCCTTATCGGTTCCCGAAGCTTTTCTATGGAAGAGTAATTTTAACAATCCTTGGTGCAGCGTTTTTCGCAAATCTGCGTCTTACTATATGTAGAACCGCAATTAACGTTTTGGCATCGGGCAAGCAACAAAAATAACGCTCCTTTTTTCCTTGTGCATTGTTGCAGCAGCATCACAACTCAACGCGCAGGAATTTAACGAAGAAATGAAGAAAAAACTTCGCCAATCGCTTGTTGTGCCCGAACAGAAGCCGATGCAGTATCAACCTAAGCGAGCGAACATTCAGGCATTGCTGCAAGAAAACCAGGAAGTACTGAAAGTTTCTCCCACCACCAAACTACCCACTAAATTCGATAGAATTCAGGTACCGCATCCGCCAGAAAAGCATGAGATTCATCTGAATCTAAATGTCACAAACGCAGGCAGGAGTGGATTAGACCGTGCCAAAATGGATTATTCCAACGGTAAATTCAACGCCGTTCCTGATGCCCGCAGTATCGCACGATGGGTGCAATACACACGCGGAGATTATGGTTTGGGAATTTATGCAGGAGAAGGTTCAGCCGATTGGATTTATAAAGTCAGAAAGTTAACTACTCCTCCCTATTCAGGATTCGATGCCGATCCTGTCCGCGTCTTCCAGAACCACAAAGCCCGAAAACGAAAAGAGAAAGTAAACAGAATAAAGAAAGCGTACGGGCAGGATTGATACAATTTTTATCCTTATGTTCCTTGCCAGCTTAAAAT
>JALHIE010000031.1 GCA_022840285.1 Porphyromonadaceae bacterium | reverse complement strand
GTAAATTTTATTTGCCGGATCGGTCAAGTGTCGGGCATTTCCGGTATGTCTTCCAGGCATTACGGCATAGGGAATTGTACGGACGCCACCTTCCTTGTCGATCGCATAGGGACCGATGAAAAGCTGGTTGCTTTCCTTGTGGATCATCCGGTTGGCCGGTGTCCCACCGACGCTTTCCGGGCGGACTATCTGTTCCAGGTCCGGAGTTACTTCATAGAGCTTGTCGGAAGAACCGAAGGGAAGATGCGGTCCGTAGGTGATTACCCACAACCTGTCGGCCCAGGGGACAACAGCTCCTGTGCCGCACTCTCCCTCATTGTTGTAATATGCCAGATGGGGGTAGATACCGCTAACATTTCGCATATCACTCGAACTCGATGTTTTGGGAGTCTTGCATGAATAAAACACCAGCAAAATAGAAACAACCAAAAAATAATATGAATTTTTCATCCGTAAAAATAAATTTGACATTAAAATGGATACAAGCGTGTTGACACCAGTGTTAGACTACTTGCCTCCGTTGGATTGAGGGAAGTAATTCCCTACAGCTACCTTTAGTTTTATAACTACAGATTGCTGTAGGGATTCCATTCTTCTTTTTCAAAGATTACCAATTGGGGTTCTGGTCCAGGTTTTCATTAATCAAACGATCCGCATCAGGTACGGGCCAGAGGTAGTCGCGCTTGGCGTCAAACTTACGTTCACTTGCTTTAACGATATACCCTTTTTCAACCATATAGCCGAGATCTGCAATACCGTTTTCGTCAATCTCGGGTACACCTCCGATGGGATAACTTCCTTCCTCCCAGTTACGGATCAGTTGGCGGTATTCTTCTGAAACCTTTGTTTCATTGCCATCCCATGAAGCAGAACCCGACCATGCACGACGCAGGAAATAACTGGGATTGTTGTATACTTTTTCGGCCAATCTCCAACGAATCAAATCTGCATAGCGATGTCCTTCCCAGGCAAGTTCAATGAAGCGTTCGGTACGAAGGATTGTACGCAGTTCACTTTGTGATCCCATCGTGACACGGGGATATTCAATCCCGGTTCCCGCATAGGCTCTTTCGCGTACCTTGTTGAGTGTCGCATCCAATATCTCTTGCGTGCATTTGTCAAGTTCGATCATGGCTTCGGCGTACATCAGCAAAACATCGCCGTAACGTAGAACGGGATAGGTAGTAGGAGCTCCGTTTCGTCCGTTTTCAAGAAACGACTCATCGATGAACTTTTTGAACACGAGCCCATTGTAAGCCGCATGTTCGGCACGTGCTTTTGAATCGGTATTGCTTACCTGTGCGCCGTCAGACGCACGATAAACAGTTGTCCGTTTCGGGGACGGAGAATATTCATAACCAAGCCACACGTAATTTTTAGGATCATAAGTACCGTCTAGAACGCTCTTGTTGTGTGCCGTAGCAAAAGGAACAATGGTCATCGCCAAGCGGGGATCGCGGTTCTCGAAAAAATCTTTCGGGTTATAAAGCGGCGACTCGTCAATGGGTTTGCCATCGATACAAGGATATGCACATACCAGTTCGTAAGATGGAGCCTTTTGTCCACCCCATCCTCCCGCAAGACGGGTGATACAGTTGTGTACATCGGCCGCAGCCCAGTAATAGGATCTCAGCGTCACGTCGCCGCGATAGAAGAATATCCACTCATCCGACCAGGAGGCGGTAAACAAATTGCGGTAGTTGTTGTGTAGTTTGTAGACTCCCAAGTCCATGCACGCTTTTGCGGCCGTTGCAGCCGTTTGGTAATCGCCGTTTCTGAGGGCTATGCGTGCCTTGAATGCGAGGGCTGCCCCTTTTGTCGCCCGCTGTACACCGGGATAACTGGTAGGCAGGCGTTCGGCGGCCTTGTCAAAACATTCGTAACTGTAAGCCAGGACGTCTGCTTTGGGTGAACGTCCTATTGAATAGGCCTCGTCAAGCGTCATGCCAACCTTGTCGAGAATAACATCACCCCAGTGGAATGCCAACATGCCGTAAGCGTATCCCAAATAAAAATTGGCTTCACCTTCGTACTGTTTGATATCGGCTTCCGATACACCTAGGGAGCGAGCATTTTCCATGTTGTTCAACAGACGCAATGCACGCGCGATACCCTTATAGTAGTTCTCCCACCGGGTGGCTACTGTGCCGGTTTCTGCAGTCATTGTCCCGTTCTGCACAACCGAGGTTGTGTTACGTGCTACCACGTCGTCGCCCCAGGTCATGTCATCTATCGTGAAAAAAGCGGTACGATAAAAATCATTCACTGACATTTCGATCTCTTGCTTTGTGGTATACCAATTTTCACTCGACCCCTCCGACAACGGATTTAGATTGAGGTCGACACAGGCTGAGAAAGTGAATGCCATTAATATGCTGGTAATTAATAATATTTTTTTCATCTAATTAATGGTTTAAAATTTGACATTAACTCCTAAAACGAAAGATGTTGATATAAATTCTGACGAGGCACCAACTTCGGGATCCCATCCTTTCGGGAAGTTGCTGATAGCCGGTAAGTCATTTATACTCAAATAAAGACGTAGATCCTTAATGCTAATTCTGCTAAGCAGTTCCTGAGGTAACGTATAGCCGAGCGTTATATTTTTCATGCGGAAATAGGCACCGTTGAAGAGCCAGTAGTCCGAGCCGGCATAGGTATTGGTAGTATTTGTGTACGTCAGGCGGGGGTACTTGGCTAATCGGTTCTGCTCTTCCGTGTTATGCTGGCTCCAGTAATTGCCCATCAGGAGAGAGGGAACAGCTCCCCATTGTTCTTTCAGGGGTTGAATCCATGCCGAGTTGAACAATACGCGTTGATGGCCCACGCCCTGGAATGAGAGGTTTAAATCGAAGTTCTTCCAACCGAGTGAAGCATTACCACCATACAGGTATTCAGGCATCGAGTTGCCCAGACGAACCTTATCGTCGGAATTGATAACGCCGTTTTCATCTATGTCCACATACTTGATGTTACCTGCCTTATCATTTGCCGTCAGTGTGGGATACTTTTTGCCTTCTTCATCCAGCAGGTCAGCGTCTGTAATGAACAGGCCGTCACTCTTGTACATGTACCACTCGTTGTAGTATGATCCCTCCTCGTATATCAAGTTGCCATTTATTGTGCGTCTGTCACCCAGGTAACCCATTTTTGAACGGTAATCCGACAGGTTAGCCGAAACGCTGTACCATAAATCTCCTACAGTGTCTGACCAGCCTAATTCCAGGTCCCACCCTTTGGTATACATATCGCCCGCATTCTGTGAAGGAGCGGAGAAGCCCGCGTACGAGGGAAACCCGAGTGTGAGCAACATATCGGTGGTTTTCTTGTAATAGTAATCTCCGGTAAAGCGCATGCGGTTGTTTAACAACGCGAGGTCAACGCCGGCACCGTATGTTGTTGTAGTTTCCCACGTAATATTCCTAAACGCGTAATAGACTTGAGCAGCATTCTGCAAGGCGGTCACCGATTGGGAGGACTTGTCGTACATGTTGCTGTTGCCAAAGGTGATAGCTGCCTGATAGGGGAACTCCGAACCGATACGTTCGTTACCGAGTTGACCTATAGAACCGCGCAGCTTCAAGTAATCTACCAGGTTGTTTTTAAACCATGATTCTTCCGACATCACCCAACCGGCCGACATCGAGTAAAATGTACCCCAACGGTTTTCCTTTGAAAAACGCGACGAGCCATCTGAACGTACGTTACCCTGGATCATGTACTTGCTCTTGTATGAGTACATCAGGCGGCCGAACACCGATTCGTATGCGTTATGTCCTGCTTCACCGGTATTATACTGGTAGTCTTCGGGACCGATATTGAGATAAGGATAGGAGTCCAACAGGTAGTTGGTCCGTGATGCTCCCTGATTCTCCCAACGATAGAGAAAACCCTCGTAGCCGGCCATCGCGTTAAGCGAGTGGTCACCCCAGATGTTCTGGTAGTTGCCGTAAAACTGGTAGGTTTGGCTGTTATTGTCGTTTCGCGCCTCCTGGAGGTATGTAGTCCTGTGCGACTGCATGTAGGTCATGCCCCCGTTTTGGTAGTAGACAGGAACAGCACGCGAAAATTTCTTACCCTTGGTAAATGCGAAACGCGGTGAATAGATAGCGCTCAGCGTGAGCCCCTCCATTGGTGTGATATCGATCTGCGCTTTGCCTCCAAACTTGTAATAGTTGTTTCGGTTTGTTCCCCCTTTTTGGAGTCCGGCTAGTCCGTTCGCTCCGTCTTTTGAGTCGGCATACCGCCCGTCCTCCAGGAAAGGTGCGTAATACGGAGCTGCCAGGTAGCCCCAGTACATGGGGTTGATTTCTGCCGGATTGATCGAGTTGGATTTAGAGAAATCAAGGTCAATATTGGTGCGAAGCCAGTCCGATACCAGGTAGTCGTTATTAACGCGGCCGGCTATGCGTTCGTATGACCTGTTCTCGTAATAACCGTCACCTTTCTGGTAGTTGAAGGTAGATTTCGTGCGCAGTTTCTCCGTTCCTCCCGAAACGCTCAACACGTGTTGTTCGTGAGAAGTGGATTTCTTCAGCAGCAGGTTCACCCAGTCCGTGTTAGGATAACGGTAGGGATCGCTGGCGTGGTTGTCAAGCCAGGAGGCGATGGTCTCCTGCGAATATTGCGAGTAGGGATCCGAAGCCCCATCGTTCCACTTTACTTCATTCTGTATATTCATCCAGTCGATCACATCGCCGTTCGTAGGGCGTGCCGTAGGTCTGTCGATAGCGTACTCGTAGTTGTAATCGAAAGAGAACTGGCGATCCTTGGCCCGTTTGGTGGTAATCAGGATAACACCCGCGGCAGCGCGTGATCCGTAAATAGCAGCCGAAGCCGCGTCTTTTAATACGGTCATGGTCTCCACGTCAGACGCTACAACATCATTGAGGGATGAGGGTACCCCATCAACAATCACCAGGGGATCATTATTCGAAAGTGTGGTAACGCCGCGTATGCGAATTGTTGCAGAAGCTCCGGGCCCTCCGTTGTTGCGGGTTACCTGTACACCGGCTACCTGACCCTGCATGGCGGTAGACAACTGTTGCGTAGAACGGTTAATCAGGTCTGCGCCCTGAACGCTTGATATCGAGCCCGTGAGGTCGCCCTTGCGAGCAGAACCGTATCCAACCACTACAAGCTCATCCAACGCTTTAGTATCTTCTAAAAGAGTAATGTTAAAAGTGGATTGCCCGTCAGTGGCGATACTTTGTTCCAAGTATCCGATATATGAAATGTGGATAGTGGCGTTGTTGCCCACACTCAACGAAAATTTTCCGTCAATATCGGTAACGGTACCGTTGGTTGTTCCTGTTTCAATAACGTTGGCACCAATAACAGGCACACCAGCTGCATCAACAATTGTTCCGGTAATGGCTTTTTTCTGCTGCTGTATCGCTTCGGCAACGGCGGTTATTTGGTTGTGCATCTCTTTGGGAGAAAGGATTATTTGTGATCCCTTCACTTCATAGTCCACATTTTCCGATTTAAAGAGCTTCTCCAGTACGGCTGAAATAGCGGCATTCCTTACCCTGACGCTAACTTTCCGGTCAACATTAATTAACCGGTTATTGTACAGGAAGTAATAATCGGATTTCTCCTCAATGGTTTGCAATACTTTCTCGATGGTTGAATTCCTCATGTCCAACGAAATTTTGGCGTCTTGAGAATAGATGTGTTCTGCTTGCAGTTGAAAGGTGAGCACGAACAGTAGTAAAAGCGTTATTCTCATAGCAATAGGTATTTTTTGAAATAAAGCATAAAAAAGATGTGCTTTTTGGTTTTTTGTTGTTTTATTCATACTTTTACATTGTTATTAAATTCAATTATGGGTTTAGTAATTGGTTGCCCGGCGGTGAGGTGAGATTTTCCGCGATGGCAATGTAATCATGGGCGGGAGAGATTATTAAACTCTCCCGTTTTTTTAAATTTGTCCGTATTTACGTTATCATAAGCGTTCCTCCTTATTTCGATTTTATGGTTACTACCCGGCGTGTAAATGTTTCATTATACAACTGCTTTTGTTTGGATATGGTGTAGGTAATGGGTGCCGACCGCTTCAGCAGGTCGAGGATGTCTTCAAGTGTTTCGTCGGTAAACGTAGCCGTATATTCATACCCTTTAAGCCTGTTGCCCTCAAGGCGAATATCCACTCCGAATCTTCGAGAAAGTTTCTCTGCAATTTTGTCCAGCTTTTCACGGCGAAAAACCATTTTTCCGTCTTTCCAGGCCGTTTCTACGTAGGTATCTGCCGTTACTACATGAATGTTTCCGGTTTCGACGTGCAGAACCGCTTTTTCGTCGACCACCAATACTTCTGTCGCTTTTGGGCCAATTCCGGAAGAAACCTCTATATGTCCATTTGCCAAAGTAACCTCATAGTTCGTTTCGCTTTCGTATGCATTCACGTTGAACTCCGTACCGTAGGCACTTACAACCATATTCCGGGGCGTTTCCACGTTAAAACGGTGTTTCTTGTCTGAAACTACTTTGAAATAAGCTTCTCCGGAGAGTTGCACCGTACGGTCTTTTTCTGTGAAACGTTGTGGATAGGTAAGCGAGCTTAGTGCGTTCAGCCATACTTCACTCCCATCCGGAAGTACTGTTTTGGTCACCATGCCCGGGGCTGAGGTGACCGTAATGGTTTCTTTTGTGGACCTGTTCTCTTTCAATATGGGGTACAACGCATATTGATATGCCAGAAACAGGGGAAGAAGAACAGCGGCTACATTTCTCAGGTAGCTGAAGAACAGTCGCCTGTTCCGATCAGCCGTAATGCGTTTATGTAATTGTTCCCAATCAGCTGTAACGTCTATCGTTTTTTGTTTTTCGTAGTTCTCCAGCAAAAATAACAAAGAGTCGGGATTCTCCTTTTCAATCATCTTGTTTTTGGCATTTATATATACTTGACGTACAACTCCCGCGTTACCCTATAAAAATAATGAATTTTTTTTAAAAACATTTTATAGAAACAGCAGTAGCAAGGGCAGGTAATCCCGTAATTCGGTACGCAAAATCTTCAATGCCTTGCTGATATAGGCCTCAATGGTTTTAGTAGAAACCTCCATTTTGTCGGCTACCGCAGCGTAGGTCATTCCTTTAAAACGGTTCATGACAAACGCTTCACGCACGTTGGGCGGGAGTTTTTCCAACGCTTCGCCAATGATGATTTCCAACTCTTTTAAGGTATACACCTCTTCCGGTGAAGAGTGGGCGACCGACAACATGCTTTTTTCCTCATACCGGTTTTCCACCTCCTGCCTACGAAGGTAATCCGTGCAATTGTTGCGAACGGAAGTAACCAGGAAATTGCGGAAAGAGGTGGTTATGTTCATGCTTTTCCGGTTTTTCCAAATTTTAAAAAAAACATCCTGAACAATGTCTCTGGCTGTTTCTTTCTGGGTGGTATACCTCACGGCAAACACACACATAGCCGGATAAAACTCGAGAAATAGTTCCTTGAAAGCCTGCTCGTCATCCTGAAAAGCAACTTTTCGAAACAGGTTTTCGTATATCGTATCTTTTTCTTTCATTTCTCCACTTTCCTTCCTCCCGGCCCCTTTGTCTTCCCGTCTCGAATTATCCTGCCCAGGCCTCCCTGTCGAGATTACGGTAATTGATTGCTTCCGCCAGGTGAACCGGTAAAACATGTGGACTGGCATCCAGATCGGCAATGGTCCGGGATACTTTCAGGATCCTGTCGTAAGCGCGTGCTGATAGACTGAGCCTGTCCATGGCGGTTCTGAGCAGTTGTAATCCAGCAGCATCCGGAGAGGCAAACAGGTGTAGCATTTTCGAGGTCATTTGCGCATTGCAATATGTACCGGGAAATTTCTTAAACCGTTCAGCCTGTATTCTTCGGGCTTTAATCACACGTTTTCTGATTGCCGTGCTGTGTTCGGCCGGAGTATTGTCGGATATCTTTTCGAACGGAACAGGTACGATTTCAATGTGAATGTCAATTCTATCCAGTAAAGGCCCCGATATTCTGTTTAAATATTTCTGCACGGCTCCCCCCGGACAAACGCATGTTTTATCGGGATGGTTATAGTATCCACAAGGGCAAGGATTCATGGCAGAGACCATCATAAAGCTTGCCGGATACTCCACTGAATACCTGGCGCGGGAAATCGTTATTTTACGGTTTTCCAGTGGCTGGCGCATCACTTCAAGAACAGCCCGGTTAAATTCGGGTAATTCATCTAAAAAGAGGACTCCGTTGTGAGCCAAACTGATTTCGCCTGGCTGAGGATCGGATCCGCCACCGACCATAGCCACATTACTGATGGTATGATGCGGAGCCCGGAATGGCCTGTATGACATAAGGGAGATGCCTTTTTCCAGTTTACCGGCGACACTGTGTATCTTCGTCGTCTCGAGTGCTTCCTCCAGGGTAAAAGGGGGAAGGATAGACGGCATTCGCTTTGCCATCATCGATTTTCCTGACCCCGGCGGTCCGATCATTATTATGTTGTGACTGCCGGCAGCAGCCACTTCCAGGGCACGTTTCACATTTTCCTGTCCTTTCACATCGCTGAAATCGAATTCGAGATTGGACTGGCCCTGCATAAACTCCTGACCGATAGCTGCGGTCGTCTTCTCGAGCTCAAGTTCATCGTTGGCAAAACCGATGACCTGGCAGATATTTTCCACTCCGTAAACATCCAGTCCTTCAACAACTGCCGCCTCTTTCGCATTTTCAGTAGGGAGGATAAATCCCTTGAAACCGTTTTCTTTAGCCATGATGGCTATGGGTAAGGCACCCTTGATGGGTAGTATATTTCCGTCGAGCGACAACTCACCCATGATAAGGTAATCGGATAATTTGTCTGCTTTTATGGTTTCGGATGTGGCCAGTATGCCTATCGCCAGGGGTAAGTCGTAAGCCGATCCCTCTTTCCGAATATCGGCCGGAGACATGTTGATCACAATTTGTCGCCGGGGGAATTTAAAACCGCTTACCTGAATGGCCGATACAATTCTTTTGTGGCTTTCTTTCACCGATGTATCGGGCAAGCCCACTAAAAAGAACTTGATTCCTTTCGTGCAATTCACCTCAATAGTTATAAGTGTGGCATCTATACCCTGTACTGCCGCACCAAACACTTTGACCAACATGGCGTTTAATGATCGTTTTTTACAGAATTTTTCAGTGCATTTTCCACTGCGATGGCGGGTACGTTTCTGTCGCTGATGATGCCGGCAGGGGAAATAAGGATATTGTTCGGAATGAACTCTATATTATATGCTTCCACGATGTCCGATGCCCAGCTTTTTTTCTCCGGTACAACCGTCCACGGGATGGAATCGTTTTCAATATAACTGACCGGATAGATGTCGGAATCGATGTATACGGAAATAAAATCCACGCTGTCTTTGTTAAGGTTCCGATAAGTTTGCTTGAGCGACTGAACCGTTTCACGTGAATCAATTCCTGTGGTTGAAATGAAAGACAACAAGAGGTATTTGCCACGGTAATCGTACGCTTGTATGGTGTCTCCCGATTGATCCACCAGCTGGAAGTATGGCATGGATGCACCTTCTGCGGAGCGATTGATTTTCTCCGAGTAGGCCTTTAGGTTCAACCCCATTTTCGATTTCAGGATATCCCCCTGCATGTATTCCAATACGCGGCTAAGCCCTTTGGGATTCTCCGTATTGGCAAAAAATTCGTTGATAAGAATCAGGCTTGACATTTTGGTGGGATTTTTTTTGACCTGTTCTTCAGCATTCAATGCCAGCTCCTGATTGAAAGAATTGATTTTGGCTATTTCGTCCGCGTTGGCCAAGACCCTATTGCTTGATACAGGATTTGATTCCTTTTCTTCTTTCAGATTATGAAGCAAAAGGGTGCGCTGTTGGAGCAATTCTTTATTCGATTCCTTAAATAACGTAAGGTCGTTGTTTATTTCGTTTCCGTTAACTTTAATCAAATCAGACAGCTGTGCATCTCCTTTGATGGAGATCTTGTCCTTCGGATGGGCAAAAACCATGACCGAAGAACTTTGGTTATTGAAATACAACGAAAATACAGTTAAGGTGTCTATGGTGTTTTTATAGGTAAATCTACCGCGCTTATCGCACATAATGGTGTCAATAGCCAGGGTGTCGCCGGCAAAATAGGAAATGAGCACCTGGAGATCTTCCAGGCTGGAGATATCGCCCCTGAGCGAAACCTCGTTTTCGTTGTCTTTGCAGGAAAACAACAATGTGCAGAGAATGATTAATATAGGTAACGTTAGAAATTTCACTCGATTATTTTTTTGTTTCTTCTGACTCAGTTTTATTTTCTTCTGATTTTCCAACTGTTTTCACAAAACATTGAAAGTTGACAAAGATAAAGATTAATTTTATGAATTCTATATATTTTCACATATTTTTAATCCTTTTCATAAAACCACAGAAATGGTTGCGATTGCAGAAAAACCATTTTATTTAATTAGTTTTGTATCCTATTCCCAATTTTGGAAACATGAATTTTTCTGTTGTTATCCCTGTTTACAATCGTCCGGAAGAGATTGAAGAACTATTGGACAGTTTAACCCGGCAATCCAGCAAGAACTTCGAGGTGATCATTGCCGAAGACGGATCGTCTAAAAAGTGCGATCGTATTGTTCAGAAATATGCATCTCGGATCCCTGTTGTTTATTTCGAGAAACCTAATTCCGGACCCGGGCCAACCCGAAATGCGGGGGCTGAAAAAGCGAAGTACGATTACCTCATCTTTTTCGATTCCGACTGTATTATCCCCGAACACTACATGGAGTATGTCTCGTTTTACCTGGAGAGGAATTTCGTTGACGCCTACGGCGGTCCTGATAATGCGTTGCCCTCTTTTACAGCGGTGCAGAAAGCCATAAATTACTCCATGACCTCTTTTTTTACTACCGGGGGTATTCGGGGCGGGAAAAAATCGATGGACAGGTTTCATCCCCGAAGTTTCAACCTGGGAGTTTCCCAAAAAGCGTTTAAAGCTCTCGGCGGATACGGAAAGATGCGTTTTGGCGAAGACATCGATTTCAGCCTCCGGTTGCTTGAAAAAGGATTTAAAACGGCACTTATCCCCGAGGCATTTGTTTATCACAAACGACGATCGACTTTTGGGCAGTTTTTCAAGCAAGTTTACAATTCAGGAATAGCCCGGATCAATTTACACCTGGCACACCCGGGTTCATTAAGATTCGTACACTTGCTTCCATCGTTTTTCGTAACAGCAATGATTCTTACCCTGCTTCTGACTGTTTTTTATTCGATCGTCTTGCTTGTACCGGTTTTATACAGTCTGTTGGTGCTAATCGACTCAACCGTGAGAAACAGGTCGTTGAAGGTTGGACTTTATAGCATTGCGGCTGCCTGGACGCAACTTTTCGGATACGGCACAGGGTTCATTGCTGCGGTCTGGAAACGGTTAATCCTGAAGAAAGGAGAATTCAACGCTTTTGAGAAAAAGTTTTACGAGTAACGGCGTACACCGGGTGTCGGATTTTTTACTCTTTCTCCCCGTATGCCAGATCGCCTGCATCGCCAATACCGGGTACGATGTAGGAGGATTCGTTCAATTCCGGATCAATGGCGGCTACCCAGATGGTCGTTTTGTCTTTGGGAAAATGCTGGATGCAATAATCCACAGCCTGCTGGCTGGCAATAATAGATGCAATGTGGATTCTTCTTGGCGTCCCCTTTGTCAGCAATGCTCTGTACGTCAGCTCCATGCTACTGCCTGTAGCCAGCATCGGATCGGTAAGGATCAATGTTTTTCCATCGATACTGGGCGATGCGATATATTCAATGTGAATGTCAAACGATTGATGCCCTGTTTCCTTGTATTTCCGGTAAGCCGACACGAACGCATTTCCGGCACAATCGAAATAGTTCAGCACGCCGTGGTGATAAGGTAGTCCTGCCCGAAGAATGGTGCCGATGACGATCTCCTCGTCGGGAACGGAAACTTCGGCTACATCGAGTGGGGTGGTTACGGAAATTGTTTTGTAGTTTAAGTCCTTGCTGATTTCATAAGCCATAATTTCGCCAATTCTTTCTAAATTTCTACGAAACCTGAGCCTGTCGTTTTGGATGGTTATGTCTCTTATTTCACGGACAAAAGAGTTCAGGAGTGAGTTGGTTTTCGAAAAATCAATTACATTCATTGTTATAATAGCAAACTGTTCATACTATCTTTTTTCGAGAAACAAAGGTAATATTTTTGGTCTCACCGATAAACTTTTTCATCGTTTTTTTGTTCCATCTACTTGAGTAATTTTTTCATTTGGGAAAAAATTGGTCCCAAAACGACAATAATTAAAGAAATATTTCTTTAATTGCTTTATTATCTCAACTTAATTAATTATTTTTGTCGCCGTTTTAGGATATCACCAATGTTTTAGGATGTTATTCACAAGTAAAATGGTTTGAACAGGCAGAGATTTATTCACACATTTATATTCACAAAAAATTTATTATTAACATGGCAAATTTAGATTTAAGCAAGTATGGAATTGTAGGCGACTTCGAGATTCTTCACAATCCAACTTACGAAGAGTTATTTCAGGCGGAAATTGATCCGGCCAATGAGGGTTTTGAAAAAGGCGTGCTGACATCTACCGGTGCAGTAGCAGTGGACACCGGAAAATTTACCGGCCGCTCGCCCAAAGACAAATTCATCGTAATGGACGACACTACCCGAGACACGCTTTGGTGGGACGGTACCATCAACCGCCCGACTACTCCCGAGGTGTTCGACCACTGTAAAGATCTCGTGACAACTCAGCTTTCAACGGCTAAAAAATTGTATGTTGTGGATACGTTCTGCGGCACCAACGAAGATACCCGAATGAAAGTGCGTTTTGTGATGGAAGTAGCCTGGCAGGCACACTTTGTGACCAATATGTTTATCCGTCCTTCACATTACGAGTTGGCAAACTACGGCGAGCCTGATTTCGTTTGCTTAAACGGTTCCAAAACCAGCAACCCAAACTGGAAAGAGCAAGGCCTGAATTCAGAAGTATTTACCTTGTTTGACCTGACCCGCAAAATGCAGGTAATTGGTGGTACCTGGTATGGCGGAGAGATGAAGAAAGGTATTTTTGCCCTGATGAACTACTATTTGCCATTGAAAGGCATTGCTTCCATGCACTGTTCAGCCAACGTAGGTACAGAAGGAGACGTAGCCATTTTCTTCGGGCTTTCGGGAACGGGAAAAACTACTCTTTCAGCGGACCCGAAACGTTATCTGATTGGTGACGACGAGCACGGATGGGACGATCACGGAGTATTCAATTACGAAGGTGGTTGCTACGCCAAGGTGATTGATCTGGAAAAAGACAAAGAACCCGATATCTGGAGAGCTATCCGCCGCGACGCATTGCTGGAAAACGTAACCGTTCTTCCTGACGGAACTCCCGACTACTCTGCCGCTGCCTCAAAAACAGAGAACACACGAGTTTCTTATCCCATCTATCACATCAGTAAAATTGTTTCTCCCTCGCGCGCAGGACATGCAAACAAAATCATTTACCTGTCGGCTGACGCATTTGGTGTACTGCCTCCGGTGTCGATCTTGGATGAGAAATCAGCTCAATATCACTTCCTCTCCGGTTTTACTTCAAAACTGGCCGGAACCGAACGCGGTATCACTGAACCGGTTCCTTCGTTCTCACCTGCATTTGGTGAAGCGTTCCTGACGCTGCACCCAACAATGTACGCAAAAACATTGATTGGAAAAGCACAAGAGCACAATGCCAAAGTTTACCTCGTAAACACGGGCTGGAACGGAACAGGAAAACGCATCTCTTTGAAGAATACTCGTGCCATCATTGACGCCATCATCGATGGTTCAATCGAAGAAGCTGAAACCACCCACATTCCCGTTTTGAATCTGGTCGCTCCTACTGCATTGAACAATGTGGATACCGAAATTCTTGATCCACGCAATACTTACGCCGATGTTGCCGAGTGGGAAGCAAAAGCCAAATCGCTTGCAGCCAAGTATATCAAGAACTTCGAACAATATTGCGACAACGACGATGCGTTGGCGTTAATTTCATCAGGACCGCAATTGGACTAAGCAGAACGTCTTTACCGACTAAATAGAAAAATCCCGCCTCCTTTTGTGAGAGCGGGATTTTTTATTCAGTCAAAAAAAAGTCAATCGTTCAGTGTCATTATTTCCACTTTCCTGAAATCAATGGGGTGCCCTTCGCTTTGAAGCGAGATCGTCCCTTTACTCAACATTTTGTCGCCACCGTTTGTTGCGACGAGTTTTGCGTAGGTAGCGTCCCTTTCGTCCAACTGTGGCTGATTGTACTGCAAAACCGTATCGCCGTTGACAATGTGGCTGATAACATCGTTTCCCATGACTTCTACTTCGGCCGTTATCCAATCTTCACCGTAAAAATTCTCCGAAGAAGAACTGGTGCAATGATCGAGGATCAACCGACCGTTCATTACGATATTTGTTCCGGGCGTACAAACGTTCATGTTGGTTCTTTGCACCAGGGAATCGCTGGCCAGCAACTGTACCTCGATGGAAGTGGGAAAATCCTGGTCCTTTTCCATCGATTCCGGTGTCTGCCCGTGTACCATGATTCCGGAGTTTTTATATGCCCATCCGGGTGCTCCCGGGCATTGCTCGCCAAGAATACGGTATTCTACCCGCAGCTTATAATGAGAAAATTGACCGTTGTAAAACAGGTGCCCGAAGCGGTTGTGTAGGGAGTCGTATTGCTCGTAGCGCACCTTTATCATGCCCTCTTCCACCCGGAATGTGTTGCCGAAATTGTCTCCCGCGTCGTAACCTTTAATTTTTACTGTCCAGCCGGCCAAATCGGTTCCGTTGAAGAGAGAAACCCATTCGCCTGCCGCATTGCTGCCTTTTTTCTGGTTACAGGACAGCAGCAGAAGTGCAACGATTGCCGCACTCAATAATGACCATGCTTGTTTCATACTAATTTATTTTATTGTTGTTCTTAAAATATTCGTCGGCAAACCTCACGAACTGTTTCCAGTCAAAAAGATTCATGTTGTGTTTACCGTCCCGGTTATGGAAACCCAGCGGTAACTGAATAAGCTGTTCGTTGTTCGGGGGCATATTGCCGGGTAAGTTTGTTTTGAAGCCAAACAGATTGAAAACCGGTTGTGCAGCAACAAGAGCCAGGTATTGTCCCGTGGGGTCCGCCCACGAATCGTCGGCCGCGCTGGCGACATAGACTGCACGGGGAGCCATTAAAGCCAGTAACATGTGCTGGTCGATGGGTAGCTTCTCTTCGTTGTTGGAGAAAGCAGCATATCCCGGAACGAACCAATGAGGGAAGCTGCGTGTAATTATTTCCACTGTTTCTCCGAAATTCCTGCGGGAGATTTTTGCACCCGAGTTTCCCGACTCGTTCGATACGGCAATTGCCACCCGTCTATCCTGTGCACCGCACCAAAGAGCAGCTTTGCCTCCGCGGGAATGTCCTACTACGATCACTTTTCCCGCATCGATTGCCTTGTCGGTTTCAAAATAATCGATGATCCGGCTGACGCCCCAACCCCAAGCGCCTAAGGCACGCATCCCGTTTGGTTGTAAAATTTGCTCGGGATAAAGCTTGGTGAGGATTTGACTGATGTAGTCTGTTTTGTGGTCAGGAGCAACGTCTTTGACATCAAATCCGGCAATGGCATAGCCGGAGTTTATAATCTCTTCGGCGGGCCAAAACTCGTTTTCGGGCGATGCTTTCATCGTATCCAGTCCGCGGTGGTTAATCGTCAGGAATACAGGAACCGGTTTTTTTGTGCTGTTGGGAATAAATAGGTTGGCCTGAACGGTAATGATTTTTTTGTTTCGGATGACGTAGACGGCTACTTTCTTATAGGTGGCCTTTCCATTCATAGCCTTGTTGTTTTGTTCCAACACCTTGAATTCGATTTTATCGAAATCCTGGGGTACCTGGCCATAGACGTTATCCTCAAAAAGCTTTATAATTTCCGGACGGCGGATCCTGTCCCATTCCTCTACAGACCCGATTTGCTTACCGTTTTGAGTCTTTAGCAGTTCCGGCAATACATAGCTGCCGGCTTTGGTTTCATCGTAGTTCTGGGCAAATAGCGTCGTTGTTAACGTAAACAACAGCATGCAAAGTATCTTTTTTTTCATTTCCATGGAGTTTGAAGTGTAAAATTATTGGTGAAAGGGGTCCTGACTAATTAGGCTTTGCAAAAAAGGCCTCAATAGCTTCGATGGAAGTGTCTTTGAGGATCACCTTTTTGTCCTTATCCAGTAAATAGAGCGTTGGAATGGCTTTGATATCGTACAGTTTCTGTTTGGTGATAGTCGTCTCTTTATCATAGGAATGTATCCAGATAGCGGGCATCTGCGGTAAATGCGATCTCCATTCGTCGATATCTGCATCGGGATAAACCGTCAAAATAGCAATCATAGTGCGGGTAGGCGAATTCATGGAAAAAGCTTCATTAAGGGTGGCCGATTTTGTCAGTGCATCGGTAACAGAGGTACAAGTAGAACATCCTGGATTTGAAAACATCAGAACCAGGTATTCGCTTTTGATGGAATGCATTCTTTGCGATTCTCCCGAAGCCAGTGTGTAGGAGAAGTCATTGGCCGTCTCTCCCACGCGGTTTTTCATTACCATCTCGAATTGGAACCGGTACCTGGATTTTAAAACTCTTCGTTGCGGAATGGGGAATTGGCACCGTAGAAATATTTATCGAACAGCGTGCCAAAATAAGTATACATGGTGTTGTTCGCTTCGGCTTTCTTTAACGTGTAGTTGAGCGATTCTTTGGTTCTGTCGAACGGAACATAAGAAAGGATATTGATGTAATCCACGAAAGCCTGTTCCGTAATTTCGGGGCGGAGCGTGAGCTTTTCGTCGGCAAAATCGAACCTGTCCCAATAATGCATCACAAGATATCCGGCACGGGCATCGGAATTGGTCATCTCGTCAGGGATGTGTGGCAAAACAAAGGTGTCGGGAACGATGGTTTGCTCCCGCTTCAAAGAATCTTCGCCGCTAGTGTCAACCTGGGCTTTCTTGCTCGATGAGCAGGCATAGACCATAAGAAAGGCGGTAAGTACGAAAAATGATTTCAAAAAATATTGATTCATAGTTCATTCGATTTCATCAGGCTATTTGAGTCGCCTGCTTTGCCCGGCATCGCTCAAGCAAGTCTGGCCCTGCCCTCGACAAACGAAATAGCCCTTTTGTTTGGCGTAAAAGTACAAAAATTTCATTGAAGTTCTCCAGCTATTCATCAAATGAATAGAGAATTTGAGTTTTTTTCGTACATTTGTCTTTCATAATTTCAGGAAAAGATGGACAATTATGTTGTTTCGGCGCGGAAATACAGGCCGGTGACTTTTCGCTCGGTGGTGGGGCAGGAGGCATTGACTACTACGCTTAAAAATGCCATTGCAGGGAATAAGCTTGCTCATGCTTATCTGTTTTGCGGCCCGCGGGGTGTGGGAAAGACAACGTGTGCCCGTATTTTTGCCAAAACCATCAATTGCCTGAATCCGACACCGGAACATGAAGCCTGCAATCAATGTGAATCGTGTGTGGCTTTCGATGAACAACGTTCCTACAACATTCACGAACTGGATGCCGCGTCCAACAACTCCGTGGACGATATCCGTTCGCTTATTGATCAGGTTCGCATCCCGCCTCAGATAGGGAAATACAAAGTGTATATCATAGACGAGGTTCACATGCTCTCCACATCGGCATTCAACTCGTTTCTCAAAACACTGGAGGAACCTCCTGCTCATGCCATTTTCATTTTGGCAACCACGGAGAAGCATAAAATTATTCCTACCATTCTTTCACGGTGCCAGGTGTATGACTTCAACCGCATCAGCGTTGCCGATATGGTAAATCATTTGCAATACGTTGCGCAGGAAGAAAATGTTTTCGCCGAACCTGAAGCGTTAAACATCATCGCGCAGAAAGCGGACGGGGGGATGCGTGATGCGCTTTCCATTTTTGATCAAACAGTAAGTTATACAGCGGGGAATGTCACGTACAAATCGGTGATTGAAAACCTCAACGTGCTGGATTTTGAGTACTATTTCAAGCTTACCGATGCCATCCTGGCGGGAAGCGTGGTAGATTGCCTGTTGGTTCTGAACGATATTTTGAACCGGGGATTCGAGGGGCAGTACGTAATTAGCGGAGTAACGTCGCATTTTCGCGATTTGCTGGTTTGTAAAGATCCCGTAACTGCAACATTGTTCGAAGTGGGAGCATCTATTCGTGAAAAGTATGTTGCCACCGCAAAACAGTGCAGTAACGCGTTTTTATATAAAGCCATTGAGATGGCCAACGATTGCGACCTGAACTATCGCATGAGTAAAAACAAACGCTTGCTGCTCGAGCTGACCCTTATCAAGCTTTGTCAGTTATCGGAAAATTCCGAAGATCCTAAAAGCGAGGCTGAAAAAAAAAACAAGCTTAAACCCGTGACTCCATCGGAAAAAGTTCATCCGAAAACAAAAACACAACCTGTTCAAATTTCCGGGACTGTTTCCGAACCAGAACCGGAAATTAAACCCCTGCCCGTAATCCCAGGTGAAAAGAAGTCAGCTGTAACAACGATTGCGGGATTGGGTGTTTCGTTGTCATCATTGACGGAAGAGAATCCGGAAAAACCGGTAGAGAAAAGCATTTCTCTGCAGGCGGAACCCGGGCAGAACAACCGGCTCTTTACCGAAGAAGAGTTGCAAAAAGCCTGGCAAAAATTTGCTGAGAATTTGGTCGAGGAAAAGCTGCTGAGAAATACGATGATGCTTTATAAGCCCAAGATGCTGGGAAACACTGTTTTTGAGGTGGAAGTGAACACGGAAATCAACAAGAATTACCTGGATGATTATGGCAACGTAATCTTAGCCTACTTGCGGGAGAGTTTGCAGAACGATGATATTACGATGACCATTAAAATTTCAGAAGCAACCGTGGTTAAGAAACCCTTGACTTCGAGAGAGATTTTTGATGAACTGGTACAGAAAAACCCTTCGTTGCAAAAGTTATCCGA
>JALHIE010000030.1 GCA_022840285.1 Porphyromonadaceae bacterium | reverse complement strand
CAGGCTTATTTTTGCCGCTACCCGTGTAAGGGTGACGGAAGTATTGTTTCTTAAGGGATCCTCTATGTTGGCAACCGACACACCCACGGATTTTCCAGTCATCAAAAGTGGAAGTGTCAGCGGTGCGCTGATCTGATCGCCAAGTATTTCCATCAGTCCGGTTTTAGTGGTGATGGATTCCAACACAGGAGTCAGTGCACTACTCTCATTGGCCACTACATAAACCTCTTTGTTGCCCGTGGCTACTTCCAACACAAAAGGATTAACAAAATCACTGTTTCCGGATGTATAAAACTTGTTTTTCTCAACGTATTCACCTGCGAACACAAAGACACGCACCTTATCGATAGCTTCATCGCCGGTAAAGAGGGGATCGCCAGCTGCACGAGTTGTCACTCCATCAAGTGACACGACTATAATACCCGGTTCTTCGTCTACCGTCAGGTCGTCGGAGAGGCATGATGTCAATAAGGCCATAAGTACTGTTATAGCGACAATTGCCTGTAAGCTGAATGGATATGCTGTTTTTTTCATTGTCTCGAATTTATAGATATTCTACGTACTGGAAGACTTGATTCCAAGGAGTGACATTGACATTGATGCTTAATGTTGCCTTGAAATCGATAAGGATGTTCAGTGTCCGGCCTACCTCCGCATTGAACGGTTTTCCCATGCTGTCCCTGTCGGCCGTGAAGATCACCTCCCCGTTATAAAGAATGTCCACCACTATCGATTTTCCAAATGCCGCAGGAAAAATATAGAAAATGGGTGCTACGAAATTGCCGTTTTTGTTAAATGTTGCCGGCGGCGAGTAAAAAGAACGAGTTCCTGTCAGGTTGCCGTTCATGTCATAGGTATCGAGCGATTCGCGCACTGAATAGGAGTAGGAGCCTTCCCCATTGCCGTTCCATTGCTTCAAGTTTAGGGAGGTAATGGTTACTCCTGCGGTTTTTCGGGTGATTTCCAACACATGCGATGTGCCGGATGTTGTTCCTCCATACTCTACCGGTACGCTGATGGTTCCGTAGAAAAGATCACTGGGCGAATACGCCATGCGTTGATCTGTTTGTTCGGAATCCGCTGATCTCAGCCTCACGTAGAGGTCTTTCAGTTCTTTTACGTCGCTTATATTCGAATAGTCGACGTTTTCATCCAGGTTGCCCCAAGCGACAAACTTGAGTAAAGAGTGGCCGGGATAATCCATCACAATCTGCAATGCCTTACGCTGTTTCACCTCGCTGGCGGAGAGATAGAAGCTCTTGAATATCTTTTCCTCCTCGTCGAACACAAACATAATCACTTGCTCAACATCTCCCGATTCAGTGATGTCATTTCCGTCGGCATCCACTACCTTAACAGTTATCTGGAACGGGCGTGGACATACCGACAAGTCTTCTTTCAGGCAACTGCTCAGCATTACTGTCAGCAATACTGCTACAAGTATAAAGCTGTATTTGTTCGTGCTATTCATCTTTTGTTGTTTTATAGTTTCTTCTTGTTCCCGCAACAGGTATCACTCCTGCCGCGGGTATGTTTTGCGGGCACAGTGTGGTTACTGTGGATAGTTTACCAGATTACGCCTTGTCCAACAACTTTCCAGTCCTCTACTGCCACTGCTACGTCCAGCCATGCTTTGTCAACCGGATCGATATTGGGATTACCCAATCCTTTGATGGTAAGGGAAATGTTGTATTGAGTATTGCGCTTGATCGTTCCGTCAGCCACATAACCTTGGTCGTAAGAATATCCTTTGTCTGCAGCGTTTATCCAAATGGGATAATAAGTGTACCCTTCGTTATCGGTATACAAATCTTTCACGGTTTCAACAACAGCATTATTTTTGTATACTTTTGCACGCAGCACGA
Source organism: Porphyromonadaceae bacterium (assembly GCA_022840285.1). Classification (GTDB taxonomy): domain Bacteria; phylum Bacteroidota; class Bacteroidia; order Bacteroidales; family Dysgonomonadaceae; genus Petrimonas. The sequence goes on along the minus strand of JALHIE010000030.1, from coordinate 46,815 downwards.
TAAACATCTTGTGGGTTCCATTGCTTTCGTTTACATAGTAATAGGGAGCATTGGTGTCAACCACCGGAAGTGCGTCGGTTACGGCGTCAGTCAAAGAGGTTGTGGCGGTCGCACCAGTTACGCCGGATCCCACATAAGTGTTTAGCGGTGAATCCCATTTTGCACCAAACAGATAGTTCTCGTTCTTAGCCAAATCGCTACCAAACAGTTTTGTTTCTTTCGGGACGTTAAACATGGCCACTTCCACATCTTTCAAAGCATCGAATACCACTTTCTGGTTAGCTGGTACACTTGCCATATCCAACACAGCACTAACAATTGCTACGCGGGCATTGACACGGGTGATTGGAAGAGGTTTTTTGTCATCGTCCAAATGGTTTTTATTTTCGCCGGTTTTAGCAGCTACTTCTGCATCCGTATAACCGTAATAGTTATTGCCTTTTACAAGAGTTACATCAAACGGTTCTGCCGTCATGACCAATCCTTTTCCAGCAACATCAGCCGGCAACCCCTTGATTGTCTCAAGAAGTTCTGCTTTCGAGTACTTTTGTCCAATCTCTGCATTGGCCACAACCACCACTGTGCGGGCTCCGATGCGGGCTTCAATTTTAGTTACTTCAGCTGCGGCAGCACTCTTATAGGCGTCTAATACATCGCCTTTGAAGATCCATACCTCCAAGGATTCAATCGCGCTCTCTTGAGCCAATCCTTTTGCCAGAACACCGTCACCGTTCAAATTGCCGGTAGAACGTAGTAAAGAGCCGTTGCTGGAAGGTAATACCTTGATCGAGATGGTAGCTTCCTTTTCACCGGACAGTTCCGGTACGTCGTCGTTGTTACATCCTGTAAGCCCTAATCCCAAGGCTACAATTCCTGCTAAAAATAATTTTCCGATTTTCATAAGTTGATAATTTAAAAAGTGAATAATTTAGTTTAATTTAATCTGTTTAATACGTTTGTTTACTTTTAATGTTTATTCTTAAGACTCTCATTTTCAAGCCATCTACAAGTTATCTTCTATATATTGTTGGAGTTGTTTTGCGTTGTACTCTGCATCGGCATTGCCTGCCTGAATAGCTCTGTTGAAGTATTGTTTGGCTCGGGCAGTATCTCTTTTTTGGGCATATGCTACCCCCATCAGATTCATTGCTGCAGGGCTCTCGTTATACTGCTCCAGATAGGCCAAGGCTGCGTCGGGCCTGTTTGCACGTAACTCACCTACAGCAGCGTTTAAGCAGGCAACTTCGGCATCGGGAAAAGTTCGACAGGCAATATCAAATACTTCCCTGTATTGCGGACTATCTGCTGGATAGGTATTGGCCACCAGATACATCTCATTGAGACTTAATACCTTAGGTTTTGTTTTAATAAGTTCTTTGGCTTCCTCAACGTTAAACGTACGTGAAACGAACGTCACCTCATAATCGTTGCGGCGAAGCGGTGGAAAATACTCACTGAGCATGAGCCTGTAAGTTGAACCGCCGTTCAACTCCATGAGTCGTTTTTCGCGGCCCTCGTTTATACCTACGTTGTCGATAATGTCAAGGACAGCTTCTTTATCGGTCAAAGAGGAACCTTCAACAGCTTTCCGTAATCCTTCCCAGTCTTCGCCGAACCACTGTACGTTAAACCGGTCCCGTGCATAGCCGTATTTCTTCTCCATATAACGGGCAAACGTTTCAGCACGGCGTTGAGAGAGGAGCATATTGCGCTCGTACGTGTCTTCAGGGGAAGCATAGCCGGAGATAGTGAAATTAGTAATGGAGAGATCAGAATCGGCTTTCAGTGCATGAACTACACTGTCTACTCTGGCCAGTTGCTCAGCATTGTTCTGGAAGTCAGGCAGTAAATCGTAACGTCCCACGATGTAGTTGAGGTGTGCGCTGAATATTTCGCTTCGCACTTTTACTTCTTCCACTTGAGGTACGATATACGACATGCGGAAATCGGGAATGAACTTGTCGGCCAGGATCCTCTGCGAAACCAATTTATCGGGTTGCATGTCCGAGCAATCGGCACAACCCACTACTTCCGTTCTCAGTAGCAACCGTGCATTTCGTTGCCAGTCCGAATATGGCAGGGTGGCAGTATAATGCATCGACTGGGCCGTACCGTTCCGGCGCACCAATTGTTTTTCCACCGGCATGGAAAGATGTGTTTTCCCATTCCACTCAAACGGCCTTTGGAGCACTTTATTCCGTAGTGTCCCTTTCACGGCTATAGATTCTAATTCTACTTCATTTTGATTGGAGACTATTACAGGTGTGATAATCAGCATATCATTTTTGTTGAGCCTCAAGTTGTCGAGGTTCATATCCATGGTCACGCTTGTTACGCCCCCTTTCTTAGATATAGCCTGGTTTTCAATAACTATCTGATCCGTGTAGTTGACTTGAGCCGTTACTACCTCATGGCTTACGAACAAGGCAGTCATCGTAACAAGCAATCTGTATATACTTTTCCGTTTCATACGTACTTCCATTTTTTTATTTTATAAGATAAATAAGGGATATTGCCGCTTTAGTTACACCCAAATAGTTTTGGGTATCGCTGGATATTTTGCTTCCGCACTTCACACAGGTAAACTTGTCGTACGTCAGGTAAGCGTAGCCTGCGCCGATGCTGAGCTCAAAATTCCACCTGGGTGAGATTAACCACTGATGCCCGTAACTGATGCCAGCTCCGTAAGCAAAACCTTCGTAGCGGAATTCGTTTAAATTGGATAAACGACCTACTGGAATATCTATTCCGCCGATGTTGTATTCGCCTGCCAATGCATGCAATCCAAAAAAATGGCCGTTGAAACTTTCGCAAAGCCAATACCTCAGCTCAGGCTGAACAATCCAGTGTTTTGCTTTTTTGTTGTCGTTAAATACAAAAGGGTTGAATCCTCCTCCTACTTCGAGTGTGTACTTACGATTAAGGGCAAATTCTAAACCAACATTTGGTGTACCTGCTGCCGCCCAATGAGCGAAATTGGTTTTGACTCCGACTGTCTGGGCATGTAATTGATACGTTCCCAGTATCAATACTATAATCAGAATTAATTTATTATGCTTGAGCATTTTATTTGTAATATTGAGTTTGTAAATATGTGAAGCTGCAAAAAACAGACACAAAGTTGTATTTCTCGGACTCATAAATGACTGATAAATCTCCTATTTTATAAAATAGTGTATCTTTTCCACATTTTTTTCTCATAAATGAACCCTTTTAGTCACCTTATTTTTTACCTTTATGAATAAAGGCGGGAAAGGTCTAAATAATTTTAAATAGGGTTTTTTATTGAGAATTCATTTTTTTGTTGATGCAAAATTAGGATAGCCCAAAAGAAAAAGTTATAACTAAAACGACTTTTTTTTGCACTTTTGAGACACTCCAGGAAGTTAAATTTGGACTAAACGAGCGTGATGAAAAAATCATACTTCTGATAATGACAAGGTTAAAAAGTAACTTTTTATACAAATCCGATAACGAAAAAAAGTCAAAATATTTAATAAAAAGGACACATTCGAGAAAATCAGCGAAAATGACCGTTAAAACACAACTGTTTATATATTAGATTCTTGATGTTTTTTCTTCATAATTGACAGCTTTTTTTGAAGACAATCTTTTTTTCCTATTTCATAAAATATTCCCAAATCGTCAAAAAAATTCTCAAACGGTAAAAAATAAAAGAATAAAAGAAGATGAAATTTGCAGCAGATAGATTCTTTTTTTAATTTTGTCCTAAATTTGTTGCCATGTTATACCCTATTTTTACTATCCTGCCCGCAGCTGTATGTGTGTTTTGGATATTTTTACTGCTCATTGATAAGCAAAAAAACAGGTCGAAAAAGTTTTTTATCCTACTACTGATCTTTATACTGGTCAACTTTATTGCTCATGCCGCTTTTTTCAATCATAAATATGAATTATATACCGTGCTAGACAGCATATGGGTGTTTACTTCATTGCTTATCTTTCCACTGTACTACTATTACATAAGGATATTGACGACGGATCCGGCGATACAGTATAAGTGGTCCTGGCTTGCTTTACCATCCTTTCTGCTGGCCATATACAGCGCAGTGATCTACCTGTTGATGACACCGGCAGAAATGGAATCATTTATACAGGGTATTATGTATCAAAAAAGTGGATATGAGCCTTACCCCCGGTTAGTTCGTTTGCAAATTTTGCGTGAACACCTCTTTAAAGTCCTGTTTTCAGTTCAGGTCATTTTATCGGTTTATTTTGGTTTCAGGCTTATCGATAAGTACAACAAAAAAGTAAAGACGTTTTACTCGAACCTCGGAGGAAAAGATTTAACTCCCCTAAAATGGGCTGTTGCTGCATTATTGCTAGCATCACTGGTTTCGGTGGTGGCGAACAGTATTGGAAATAGCTACTTTATTGCACGTCCCCGGCTTATTTATATATCTTTTGCTATTTATTCTGTCTGTATTTTTTTCAGCGCTTATGTGAGCTACATGCAACGATTTACCATTGAACATTTTTCTCAAAATGTAAAAGAGTATGAATCAAGCAAGGTCTTTACTGGTAAAAAAACCGTTGCTCATTATTATATTCCCGGTATGGACAACCAGAAGTCATTGCGGGACCGTTTGATCTATTTGTTGGAGAAAATGGAGATTTTTAAAAATCCAGAACTAAAGATTTCCGACGTTTCTTTGTTGTTAAAAACCAACCGTACTTACGTATCAAAGGTAGTTAATGAAGAACTCAACACCAACTTTTGTGATTTGGTGAACAGTTACCGGGTCAATTATGCCGAAGAATTGCTTTGTTCACCGGAACAAGCTAATTCACTTTCAATTGTAGAAATTGCGGAAATGTCAGGATTTTCAAGTGAAAGTTCCTTCTACCGGGTGTTTAAAAATAAAAAAGGTATTTCTCCAGGTATTTATAAACAGCATAGATGTAATGTTTTAATACATACCTCATCACTCCATACAATCCACAACACGCTGCACGTCTAAGTGAATTCCGTAATATGCATATGCATCAACTATTACGGTTGTCTCGTTGCCTTTATACGTAGTAAACAGGCCGGGGGCCGGGTTACCGCTGGGAGCCGTTTCATATCCCTGAATTTTTACCGACTCTGCAACACTCTGCAACCGGGCTCCATTAAGCGCGGCAAGAGTGATGGTTACTTTACCATCCACCACTTCGGAAAAAGTTACGGTTCCAACCAGGTAGTTTTGACCGGCAAAAACATTAACGGGATTATTGGCTACATAAGGAGTATAGGTAGCCCAGTTACCTTGTGCTACGTAACGGAAACCGGCAGCCCAGGCTGTTTCGTCCTGATAACACACCTCTACCGGCGGTTCATCTTCACAAGCGGCTATGCAATATTCAAATTTCATAAACCAGTTTTTACCCACTTTTCCGCCTTCTCCAAAGGCTGTTTCACTTTGAACAATTTCGCCGTCAACCACTTTAACCACTTCGGCATGAGCGGCAACACATATACAGCCTTCGGGCAGTGTGTCCAGCGGAATTTCAACATAATAGAAGGTTTGCAATCCGTTAAATTCAACTTTATAGGGGAATCGTCCCGGAACAAGATTGCCTTGTTTGTTCACCGGTAACTTGTCGCAAGCGCCCACAAAAAGATGAATTGCTTTCATTTTCCATTCCCCGGTAGTTTCGTAAGCAACATACAATTTTTCTTTGTTGTTAACTACATATACTTTCCCGGCTTCGTAATGTTGTCCAGCCATGAGGCGAACTTCTTGTACATCACGACAGGGATCTACGCAAGCGGGAACTTCTACTGCTCGGGTACCGGCAGTAACGGCAACAATACCTTCTTCCTCAGCAAGATTCAAGTCATTGGAACAGGAAGAGTGAGTGATGGCAATTGCCGACACGGTAATAACTGCGAAAAACAAAACAATTTTTCTCATAAATAATAATTTTAAAATGATTAAACATTAAAAAAGAAAAAGATTTCTTCCGTTGTCAAAAATAAACAGGTTCCTCATTTTTGGTTATAACTAAACAGACATTTTTTTGGACAATAGGAACATTAACATTTGTGTATTATGACCCTGCAGGCATTTTTAATCATTATCTGCAATATAACCAATGTGTTAATAAATAATTTGAGTCTATTTTATTTATGTTGTTTCTTCAGATAAGATTTAACCTGTTTGTTAATGGGGCGGGGGAAATGCTGTGACTTTTCACAATATGCTTCTCTAGCAACGGTAAACATCAAATCTCGCAGACTTTTGCTACTGGTAGACTGCCTGGGCATCAATTTAGATACGCAGAAAAAAAGCCGAATCACTACGATTCGGCTAAGTAATTTTTGGGAACAACTATTTACTTTCTTTGAGTGAAATAGTATTTATCACCATAAGAGTCAGAAAGGATCAACGTATTCTCCATTACTTCATAGATGAATGTGTTCCCTTCGGAAGTAAGGGTTCCCGTTTTTAATGATGAATCGAAAGTGTAGTTGATGTGTTAGATATAACTTTGACAACAACCATGCCATTATAGTAATCCAACATTACACCAATCCATTCTGTGTTTGTCAAGGATCTTAATTCGTACGCGGATACAACAGTATCGTCTTTTTCACAGGCGAATAATACCGCCAATAGGGATAATAAAATTACTTTTTTCATTTTTTCCATTTTATAGTTTACAGATTGTGTTGATTAAAAACTTTTTTATCAAAAAAAAGCATTTATAAAAAAAGGACACTTTGTTATTTATTTAGGATCACAACATCCTATCCGCTAAGCAATAATACTTGTCTTGTGTCCGTTTTTTGTCAAAATTATTCTAATTTCATTATAAAACAAGAATTACGAGGGTTTTTTTGGACATTTTTTCAAAAAAAAGTCTTTTAGCAGGGATTACAGCTGTTTTTTTAAAAAAAACAGGGAGAATAATTAAAATATTGTCCGTTTTATGCACATATTACAAAAAACGGACATGACGGAATGCCTGATAAGCCCTATCGGGGAGATAGCGGTGGTCAGGAAAAAAGGAAACGGGAAGCGCAAAGAGGTATTTAGATTACCTTGTTCTTAGGGACTGTAGCGACAAATTCTTTCAGGTAAAAAGGCTCGAAGTAGGCGGAGTCAACAAAATCAGCGGAAGCGAACGCGTTTTCCGCCAGGGCAGTCATGGCAGATGCCTTTGGTTTTACATCCGGAATGAACAGTGCGTTCGGATGCAGGATAATATCCTTGCACTTTTCGGCACCGTTGCCAAAAAAAAGGACTTTTTGCTTTTCCAGTAAATCGGCATAACTCTCTCTATCCACGATATCTGCCGAAGTGGCACGAACAACCTCCAGGTTTGCGTCGAACATGGTAGCATAGACCTCCATTCGCCGGGCATCAATCATAGGACAAAGCAAGTGCCCAGATTCAACCTTCTCTCTCATTCCATAGCTCAATCCTTTGGCTTCCGATACTCCGATGCGTAATCCGGTATAAGAACCGGGACCGCTACTTACCGACACAGCATCGATCTTCATACCGTTATCGCGGACAAACTGTATCATTTCTTCCACAAAAACGCCCAAGGACGTAGCGTGCGATTGTCCGTTCAGGTTTTCCCTGTTCAGCAAAACTTTTCCTCCGGACGATAAAGCACATGAACAAACTTCTGTAGCTGTTTCTATATGTATGATAGTAGGCATAGGGGTTGTGAGTTTATAAACTGCCTGGTATAACGCTTGATGATAGCAATGGTTCATAAAAAAAGACTGCACATAAACGCGCAGTCTCCTTTTTTTTGACCTATTGAGAAATATCAATATCTTCTTTCACGATTTCCGTAACCGCCTCTGTTACCACCGCCTCTATTGCTGCGTTGATTATCTCCTTCGGCACGGGGACGAGCCTCTGAGACAGACAGTGTACGACCGTCGTACTCAGCTCCATTCAATTCTTCAATAGCGCGCTGACCATCTTCGTCAGCCATTTCAACAAAACCGTAACCTTTCGATCTGCGTGTTTCTCTGTCAGTAATAATTTTAGCTGAGGTAATCTCTCCGTATTCCTCAAACAGTTCTTTTAAATCGGCGTCGTTAATTTGATAACTTAAGCCTGCAACAAAAATGTTCATGTAAAAATAAAAATAAAATAAATAAAAAATTAATTGGTGCAGAAGATATTGTATAAAAGATAAGGTTAAAGAATTGATTTGCCCCTGAGAAGGAAGAAAATAACCAAATACCCGTTTCTGCTATAAAAAACTTTTGCAGCGACAAAGGTAGGAATAAATTTGTTGTGACAAAACAAATTAGCAAAAAAAACAAAAAAAAATTAACCTTCGGTCATTATTTGCTTGCCGAAGGCTAATTTTCACTGTTTCACTCCGTTCCTTTCAAGCAAGGCATCAACAGTGGGTTCATGCCCGCGAAAGCGTTTGTAAAGCGTCATCGGCTCTTCGGTGTTTCCTCTTTCCAAGATATTTACCCGGAACGACTGAGCCGTTTTCCTGTCAAAGATCCCGTTCTCCTTAAAAGCAGCAAAAGCATCTGCATCAAGAACTTCCGCCCATTTATAGCTGTAGTACCCTGCAGCATAACCACCGGAAAAAATATGTCCAAAGGCTGTTGACATACTTGTTTCGGGCACAACCGGAAGCAATTGTACCGGACGCATCGCTTTTTGTTCAAATTCACGGATATCTCCGTCAAACGGTTGCTGTAATGTATGCCACGCCATATCCAGGTATCCGAACGAAAGTTGGCGAAGAGTCAAATAGCCGGTATTGTAATTGGCGGCATCGATTATCTTCTGAACCAACTCAGCAGGCATTTTCTCTCCCGTCTGGTAATGGAGTGCAAATTTATCGAGGTAATCTTTTTCCACCAGCCAGTTCTCCATGATCTGCGACGGAAGTTCCACAAAATCGCGATAAACGCTCGTCCCCGACAAAGTTTCGTAAGTGGATTTCGCCAACATGCCGTGCAGGGCGTGTCCGAATTCGTGCAGGAATGTTTCCACCTCGTCGAAAGTGAGCAGTGCCGGTTTTGTTTCGGTAGGACGGGTGAAGTTCATCACGATGGTGATGTGGGGACGGCTGTCCACACCGTTTTTCACAAACTGCGACTTAAACGACGACATCCAGGCACCCGAACGTTTTCCCTCTCTCGGATGAAAATCAGTAAACAGGACAGCAAGAAAATCGCCGTTGGCATCCATCACGTCGAACGCCTCGACTTCGGGATGATAGACAGGCGTTTGGCTATTTTTCACAAAGGTCAGCCCGTACAGGTCGGTAGCCAGTCCAAAAACTCCTTTCTTCACGTTCTCGAGTTCAAAATAGGGACGCGTCATTTCGTCGTTAAGGTCGAAACGCTCGTCTTTCAACTTATCGGAGTAGAAACTCCAGTCCCACGGCTGAATTTCGGTCGGGTTCCCTTCCATTTTGACAGCAAAGGCCTCCACCTCTTTCACCTCCCGGCGAGCTGTTTCTCCGTAAGCCCGGGCCAGCTGTTCGAGCAGGCTGTAAACCCCTTCCTCGTTCTTTGCCATCCTATTTTTCAGGGCGTAGGCGGCGTAGTTCCGGTAACCCAGCAAATTGGCAATCTGCAGGCGTAAGTTTACGATTCTTTTAATGTTTTCTTTATTGTCAAACTCTCCACCCATAACACTTTTGGTGTTGTAAGCCATATAAAGCTTCTCGCGCAGATCGCGACGAGTGGAGTATTTCATAAAACCTATATAGCTGGGAGCCGACAAATCGAACATCCATCCTTCTTTTCCTTTCGATTTTGCCTTGGCGACAGCTGCTTCCAGAACGCTCCCCGGCAGCCCGGCCAGATCGGCTTCATCGGTGAGCAGCATTTCAAACCGGTTGGTTTCTTTCAGGTTGTTTTGCCCAAAATCGAGGGTGGTTTGGCTCAGCTCCATCGACAGTTTCCGGTAGGTTTCCTTGTCTTCAGCAGAAAGTGTTGCTCCGCTGTTTTCAAACTGTTCGTAGTATTTTTCCACCAAACGGATCTGTTCGGGGACTAAACCCGAAGTCAGGCGGTTATCGTAAACCGTTTTCACCCGGGCAAACAACTTTTCATTCAAGTTGATGTTGTTGGAATGCTCCGATAATTTAGGACTCAACCGCTGAGAAATCATCATCATCTCGTCGTTGCTCTCGGCACTCAGCAGATTGAAGAAGACACCGCTCACACGGTTCAACATTTCGCCTGAATATTCCATTGCAGCAATGGTATTCTGAAAAGTCGGAGTAAACGGATTGGCAGCAATGGTTTCAATTTCAACCTTGTGCTGCCGGATAGCTTCATCGAAAGCCGGTTCATAATGCTCAATCTTGATTTTATCGAACGGTGGCGTGCCGTATGGAGTATCGTACGGCCTAAAAAAGGGATTTTCATCCGCCATTGAAGCGGTGGTCATAGTCGTCATAAATAATAATAAGAATAAGAGTTGTTTCATATATTGGGTTTTGAGGGTTGAGTCATGTTTTTTCCGAATCGTTCTTTGCTTTATATGCCATAGCATAAAACCGGATTTGTTTGATCACGGAAAGCAACCCATTCGACCGGGTAGGAGAAAGGTGTTCAGTAAGTCCGATTTCTTTCATAAAGCGGAGGTCGGAAGCAAGGATTTCGTCGGGAGTACGGTGATTAAACACACGCAATACCAGCGCTAACAAGCCTTTCACAATTACAGCGTCACTTTCTGCCTGGAGGTACAATCTCCCGTCCCGGCAGTCAGTCTGCAGCCAAACACGACTCTGACAGCCTTGAATAATATTTTCGGGCACCTTGTACTTCTCGTCAAGTGGTGCCAGTTGATTTCCCTGCTCAATGATATAAGCGTATTTATCCATCCAGTCATCGTAGATGCTGAATTCATCGATAATCTCCTGTTCTGTTTCGTTGATTGTCATATGTTGTTTTCGTCTAATTCCCGGTAAACCACTTCCAGCACCGTTTGTCCGGTAGCCTGGAGTGTTGCCTTACTGATGTTGCGCATATCGTCGTTGTGCGTGTGCCAGTGTGGCGCAAAGCCATTGTCAGTATCCTTTAAATTAATGATGTTTGCACACGGAATACCCCGTTTCTCAATTACCGGCACGTGATCGTCGGTGATATAACTGCCGTTCCGTTGTACGAAAAATTTCCCGTATCCCATGTGGGAAGCGATGCTCCATATCTTTGACACGACATTCGACGCATGCTGCATTGAATAGCCTTCGCGCAAGAATGTAGCGTTTGCTGCACCCACCATATCGAGTAAAATTCCGTACGAAGCCTTATAATTGTCTTTGTGTGGATTTTCCGACCAATACCTGGATCCCACACACCACCATTCACCCGAAAGATAATTTTTATCGAATGCGGGCTGCCCCCAGTCTTCCAAATCAAAAAAGATGATGTCAACTCCTATCCCGGGAGGTTGCAGCTGCAGTTGCCGGGCAATCTCCAAAAGCACCCCTACTCCACTTGCTCCGTCGTCTGCACCGGGAATAGGGCTGTCTTGTGTGTTGGGGTCAGGCTCTTCATCGGCGAACGGGCGACTGTCCCAATGGGCAAACAATAAAATACGTTTCTCTTTTTCGGGCTGAAAACTCCCGATAATGTTACGAATCTGAATGTTCTGTCCGTTATAATGCGTTACGTGGGCTTTTTGTTCAAAAATATCCGCACCGAAGGCAGCCAGTTTTTCCGATAGGTAGTCACCGCAAGCTTTATGTGCGGTCGTTCCTGGAACCCGCGGTCCGAAGCTGACTTGCTTTTCAACAAAACGGTATGCGCTGTCGGAATTAAAATCGGGGGATACTTTTGCATATGCGATTGCTGGCATTTCTTTGCCTGCGTTCTTCTGCGACTGGCAAGAGTTGCATGATGCGGACAAAACGAGACCGGCCGACACAAGCAACCCGATAAACAGTGAATTTAATTTTTCCATCAGTCGTTTTTCTGATAGGTGAAGTTGGAAATTCCGATGTTCTTGTACGTTTCTTTCAGCGCCTCCTCGTCGTCCGAAATAACCAGCAGCTTGTCACCATCCATAAGAGCCGTTTGTCCGGTAGGGACAAAAAACCGTTCACCTCTCTTCACCATCACCGCCAGTGTATTATCGGGCAACGGCATCTCCATCAGGTTTTTGCCGTGTTTTAGCGTCTCTTCAGTAATGCTGATCTCAGTCATGGCCGATTTTATTTCTTCGGAAAACTCAACATCGAAGTCCTCAAAACTTTTGTACTTGCTCGGCTTTTCCGCCAATCCAAGCCATTTGGCCACTATGGGAAGCGAAGTGCCCTGATACAACAGGGAAACGATGGTAATCACAAAGACGATATTAAACACCGTTCTTGCCCCGGGCACTTCTGCTGCCAACGGCAATATGGCAAAAATGATGGGTACGGCTCCGCGCAATCCTACCCATGAGATGTAGGCCTTGTCGCGAAACGAAATTCTCTTGAAAGGGATAAGGCAGAGATAAACCGTGACGGGACGCGCAATAAAGATCATAAAAAGGGCAATGATAATGCCCGGAATCAGCACCGGTACCAATTCACTGGGATTAACCAGCAATCCCAGCGTCAGGAACAGGAGGATCTGACTCATCCAGGCAAATCCATCCATAAAACTCATCGATGTGCGTTTGTGTGCAAACTTTGAGTTTCCGATGACCAAACCCGCGATATAAACCGCCAGGTATCCGTTGCCTTTCAGGTAGTAGGTCACTGCAAAAATAAATATTCCGGTAATAAGGAGCAAGACCGGATAGAGCGAGGTGTTGTCCATCCGGATACGGTTGATGATGACTACCGAAAATCTCCCCAGGAAGTATCCCAGCAACGCTCCGACCACAAGCTGAACCACGATATTGACGGCTACCATCAGGTAATTGGGGTCGTTGCCTGAATTGATAAGACTGATAAAGGTAACCGTCAGCATATAGGCCATGGGGTCGTTACTCCCGCTTTCCAACTCAAGCAACGGACGGAGATTATTCTTCAGCACAAGTCCCTTGGAGCGGAGAATACCGAAAACGGAAGCCGAATCGGTAGAAGAAACCGTGGAAGCCAGCAACATGGCCGTCAGGAAACCCACTCCCAACCCGGAGTAAACCTGACCAGACAGCCACCAGATAAAAACACCCGTAATTATGGCCGTAATAAATACGCCCAGCGTAGCCAAAACGACCCCAGACCGGATAACGGGTTTTATTTCCCTGAACTTGGTATCGAGGCCACCTGAAAAGAGGATGATTGTTAAACAAACTGTCCCAATGGCCTGTGCTATTTGAATATTCTCGAAGTCGAGCCCGAATCCATCTCCCCCGAAAATCATTCCGACCAACAGGAATAGCAGCAGAACCGGAACACCGAATCTATGTCCGGCTTTTCCTACCAACATGCTCACGAAAAAAAGAAATGCCCCGATAAGCAATATGAGTTCAGTTGAAACCTCCATCTTTCTGTTTCAAGATTGTTTGAATATAAGTTGATCCTCTTTGACAATGAGCCTTGCCCTCTTTCCCATCACAAGCGGGAAGTTGTGTTTCACGTGTCCCACGGGGAAGTCGAAACAAACCGGAAAGTCGTATCCAGCCACAACGGACGCTATCGATTCGTAAAGTGCCGAATACATATCGTTGTCTTCGGTATAATCGCTGAACTGACCTACGATCAATCCAGATATCCGGTCGAAGACACCCGCAAGCTTCAGTTGATTGATGTAGCGGTCGATCTTATACGGCTCCTCGCCAATATCCTCGATAAACAAAATCCCGTTCTTAGGTAAATAGGAAAATCGCGTACCTAAAAGACCGCAAAAGACCGAAAGGTTTCCCCCAAACAATCTTCCGGATGCTTTGCCTTTCCGGTTAAGATAAGCACAGTTCGTAACGGGAATGTCGTAGGTGACGGATTCTCCGGCAAGTATGGCCTTGATAAAACGGACAGAAATGTCGCCCGGGCCCTCCTCTGCAAAATGCTTGGCCATAGGCCCGTGGACAGACGCGACACCGTGGCTCTGCAACGCCGCGTGTAAAGCAGTGATATCACTGTAACCGACAACCCACTTGGGGTGTTGTCTTATGCCTGTAAAGTCGAGTTTATCCAGCAGATGTACGGTTCCGTATCCTCCGCGGGAACAAAAAATAAGCCTCACCTCGGGGTCGTCCATGGCGTGCTGCAGGTCAGCCAGGCGCTGTTCCACAAACCCGCTGAAACGTCCGGTCCGGCACAACGCATTTTCCGAAATCTCCACTCCCAATCCCCAATCGCAAAGCAAAGCAGCAGCCTCAGCCACCAGCCCGGCATCTATCTTCCCTGCAGGTGAAAGGATAACAGCCTTGTAATATTGGGGGTTGGAGCATACAATCCCAGTTTTATGCGTCAATGTGCGCGTAAGTAGCATTCTCTTCGATAAACTCCCGGCGTGGAGCAACATCTTCACCCATCAGCATGGAGAAGATTATATCGGCATCCGCCGCATTTTCGATGGTTACCTGACGGAGCGTACGTTTTTCGGGATTCATTGTTGTTTCCCAAAGCTGCTCGGCATTCATCTCTCCCAACCCTTTGTATCGTTGAGAATGAACTGCGTTCTCATTTCCATCGGCATATTTGTCGATAAATGCCTGGCGTTGACGGTCATCCCAGCAATACTCTTCGATTTTGCCTTTCTTGCACAGATAGAGCGGCGGAGTGGCAATATAGACATACCCGTTCTCGATAAGTGGCTTCATATACCGGAAAAAGAAAGTCAGGATAAGCGTGGCAATGTGGCTTCCGTCCACGTCGGCATCAGTCATGATTACCACCTTATGGTACCGGAGTTTTTCGATATTCAACGCTTTGGAATCTTCTTCCGTTCCGATAGTTACCCCCAAGGCAGTATATATGTTCCGGATCTCTTCATTTTCATAAACCCGGTGGGTCATCACTTTCTCCACATTCAGGATTTTTCCGCGCAACGGAAGGATAGCCTGAAACATACGGTCGCGGCCCTGTTTGGCTGTTCCCCCTGCAGAATCTCCCTCGACGATAAAAATTTCGCATTTTTCAGCATCCTTGTCGGAACAGTCGGCCAGTTTTCCGGGAAGTCCCCCACCCGACAACGGTGATTTCCGCTGAATCAACTCGCGTGCCTTACGTGCAGCGTGGCGTGCCGTAGCAGCAAGAATAACCTTTTCCACAATAATTTTTGCTTCTTTTGGGTGCTCCTCCAGGTAATTGTTCAATGCTTCTCCAGTAGCCTGATCTACAGCACCGATCACCTCACTGTTTCCCAGTTTGGTTTTTGTTTGCCCCTCGAATTGTGGTTCGGCTACTTTTACCGACAACACGGCTGTAAGCCCTTCACGAAAGTCATCCCCGCTGATTTCCACCTTTACCTTTTCCAGCATCTTGGAATCCTCGGCATATTTCTTCAGTGTGCGAGAAAGTCCTCTCCGAAAGCCGGTAAGGTGTGTACCTCCTTCGATGGTGTTGATGTTATTTACGTAAGAGAATATGTTTTCGTTGTACGTGGAATTGTACGTCATCGCTATTTCGATGGGAATGCCCTGTTTTTCGGTAACGATATGAATGGGTTCCGAGATGAGCGGCTCCTTGGCCTTGTCGATATAACGAACAAACTCTTCCAGCCCGTTTTCGGAATAAAAACGTTCCGTTTTAAACGTACCGTCTTCCCGGGGCGTTCTTTTATCGGTAAGGGTCAACGTTACCCCTGCGTTCAAAAACGCCAGTTCACGAAGCCGTGTAGCTAGAATATCGTAGCGGTATTCCGAAACGATAAAGATGGTATCATCCGGCTTAAAGGTGATTATGGTTCCGGTTTTATCGGTCTTCCCGATCACTTGCACGTCGGAATAGGGTTTCCCGCGCGAATATTCCTGCACATGAATTTTTCCGTCGCGATGAATTTCGGCTTTGAGGTGCATCGAAAGAGCATTCACACACGATACACCCACACCGTGCAAGCCGCCCGAAACCTTGTAGGTTCCCTTATCAAACTTACCTCCGGCGTGAAGTACGGTAAGCACTACTTCCAACGCCGATTTTTTTTCCTTTTCGTGGTAATCCACCGGGATCCCGCGCCCGTTATCGGTAACGGTAATGGAGTTATCCTCGTTGATGGTTACGTTTATCTCGTTGCAATATCCGGCAAGCGCTTCGTCAATGGAGTTATCCACCACCTCGTACACAAGGTGATGAAATCCTTTTTCGCTCACGTCTCCGATATACATCGCCGGGCGTTTGCGAACCGCTTCCAACCCTTCAAGTACCTGAATGTTTTGCGCGGAATAATTACCGCTTGCCGATTTTTTTTCTTCTTCTGTCATTTTTATCCTTTATATATCTCTCTGAGAATTTATAATTTATCCCTGTCCGTTTTTTGGTTAAAAAACCGAACAAATATACGAAAAATTCGCTGTTCCGCCAACCGTTTTTCGTTTTTTTAGCAGAGGGAAAGCAATTGGGAAGCCCTTTAAAATTCGTAATCAATGGCCGCACGGCCGGTCCGCACCTTACCGATAAACTCTCCCACTTTCTGGTGTTCAGGATGAGAGATATAGGTGCGCAAATCATCCAGGCTCCCGAACTCGCTGTCGAGCATGATATCGTGGTTACCTGCGGGAGAATCGGCATGATTTATTGATACTTCCATTTTTAAAATTTCGGGAACTAACTCTTTCAGTGCCTCGAGGCGCTGCTTGATTATGGCCGCATTTGCGGATTTTGAGTTACCTTCGGCTTCCTCAGCCAGCGAAAAGAGTACAATGTGCTTAATCATAAATTGCTTGCTTTAATCGATCCCGGCAAAACCAGGAGTTTTGACAAAGCCCAAAATTACTAAAAAAACATTGCCTGAAAAAATCGAAGAAATTTCTTGTTTTTTCGTAACTTTGCTCCAATCACAAATTAAACAGCTATGGATATAGGAACTATCATCACCATCGTGGGCATCGCAGTGATTGCATTGGCGTTTTATCAATACTACAACGCCAGTAAGAAAAGAAGGCGAAAATACAAGGACAGAAAGTAGTCTCAGCGACAAGCAACAGCCACTATGGGTCAAAAAAAAGCCGGACACACTTGCGGCCGGCCTCATCTATTTCATAAACAAAAAAAATCAGTTCAATTTGCTGATGTGTGCAGCTAATTTGGCTTTCAGGTTATTGGCTTTGTTCTGGTGAATAACTTTCTTCTTTGCCAGCTTATCCAACATCGAGCAAACCCCCGGGTACATCGCTGCAGCTTCTTCCTTAGAGGTTAAAGCGCGCAACGCGCGCACGGAGTTTCTCGTTGTGCGTGAAACGTAACGATTTGATAAACGACGAACTTTTGTTTGTCTGATCCTTTTTTCTGCTGATTTGTGATTTGCCATTATCGTTTTGACTTGTTTAAATCTTTTGTTGTAGCCCATAGGGGAATCGAACCCCTCTTTCAAGAATGAAAATCTTGCGTCCTAACCGATAGACGAATGGGCCATTTGAGTTGCGAACCCGAAAAGAAAAATTAACCTTTCCTCAAATTGCGAGTGCAAAGATAGAACCTTTTTTGAGACAGACAAAATTTTGCCTGATTTTTTTTTCAAAAAAGCAGCAATTTTACGCCTTGCTTGAAAAAAAAGGATGCTAAACAGAATTTTAAACCCAATAAATTGGATATATGAAAAATAATCTCTAATTTTGCACCCCGTTATTTCCGAAACAAATAAAAACATCAGATAAAATGAAAAGAACATTTCAACCCTCAAACAGAAAGAGAAGAAACAAACACGGGTTCCTTTCTAGAATGGCAACCAAGAACGGAAGAAAAGTACTGGCTTCCCGCCGGGCCAAAGGAAGAGTAAGATTGACCGTGTCCGATTAATCGGGAAAAGGCCTTTCGTGGAAAGCAGGAATATGGGATACATATTCCTGCTTTTTTTTGTTGCGTTCCGCATATGCTCCAAACTCTTTATCCTGAAAAAACAAAGGCATCCATTTTTTTTGTACTTTTGCAATGAAATTTCAACATCATATTCAATATGAGTGCAAAACCAACTAGTAAAAAATTTCCGGGCAACAGCATCCTTCTCAACGTAATAGCTATTGGCATTGTTGCTGTCCTGTTGCTCGTTCTCACCCTGTTTTTTCTGAATGTATACACCCGCCACGGACAGAACGTGGTGGTACCCCAACTACAGGGGTTTCAGGAGGAAGAAGCCGAAGTCATTTTAAAATCCAAGGGGTTGGATATCCAGGTTGTTGACTCCATTTATAAAAAGGATGCTGTTCCGGGATCGATCATCGATCAGACGCCCAAGCCAAACAACAAAGTAAAAGAAGGGCGGGAGATTTATGTCACCATTTACGCTCGCAACCCACAACAGGTTTCCGTTCCGGGATTGGTGGACTTTTCCGCACGGCAGGCTATTGCCCTGCTCAACTCCATCGGATTCACACAAATTGCCATAGAGGAAGTTCCCGCTCAATATAGCGGGCTGGTTATCTCGGTTGAATACCGGGGGAAAAAACTGATGCCCGACGAACAAATTCCTGCCGGCTCACCCTTAAAATTAGTAGTGGGAAGCGGGATGGGGGAAGACTCACTAAGTATAAACAGGGAAATAGTGATCTCTCCCGGAGTCGCCGGAGCGTTTCCCGATTCTTCACGAAACGTGCCCGTTCAACCGTCCAACATGGACGAGTCGTTCTTTTAAAAGGAACGTGGTAAGTCACAAACAGCCAAAACATGTAGAGGTGAAAGAAGAGGATCTATACGATATTCGGGAGTTGTTGGAAGATGAAGATGAGCTGACTGGCGATTCCGTGCAAGAGGAAAGATTTGAACATTTTCGATTTGTAGCCGATAAGGGGCAAAGCTTGCTGCGGATCGACAAGTTTTTATCGGACCGTATCGAGGGGATTTCGCGGAACCGGATTCAGCAGGCTGCCGACGTCCAGTGTATTTTGGTGAACGGTATTGCCGTAAAATCGAGCTACAGGGTCAAACCGCTGGATGTTGTCACGGTTGTGATGGATCGCCCGCGAAGGGAGCTGGAAATACTTCCGGAAGATATTCCCCTCAGCATCGTCTACGAAGACGACGACCTTATGGTTATCAACAAACCTCCCGGTATGGTAGTGCATCCCGGACACGGCAACTATACAGGCACGCTGGTTAACGCGATAGCGTTTCATCTGAAGTACGAGCACGGTATGGACATGACCGACCCGCGCCTGGGACTGGTACACCGCATCGACAAGGATACATCGGGCTTGTTGCTTATTGCCAAAACAACCGATGCCAAAACGCATCTTTCCGCGCAGTTTTTCAACAAAACCACCAAAAGGAGATATACGGCACTGGTATGGGGAAACGTTACCAGCGATGAAGGCACCATTACCGGGAATATCGGTCGTGACCCAAAAGATCGGATGCAGATGCGCGTTTTCACCGATGGCGAACAAGGAAAGCCTGCGGTTACGCACTACAAGGTGCTGGAACGATTTGGTTACGTAACGCTTGTTCAATGCGAGCTGGAAACAGGCCGCACACATCAGATACGTGTGCACATGAAACAGCTCGGACACACGCTGTTCAACGACGAACGTTACGGAGGAAACGAAGTACTGCGGGGAACACATTTTGCAAAATACAAACAGTTTGTGTACAATTGCTTCGCTGTTTGTCCGCGACAATGCCTGCACGCACAAACGCTTGGATTCATTCATCCCGGTACCGGAAAAGAGATGTTCTTTGAAAGCGATCTGCCGCAGGACATGCAGGAGGTTATTGGCCGCTGGCGTACCTATACGGCTGCAAGGGAAACGGGAGAACAACAGGTATAAATGCATAAAACATGAAAAAAAACATTGCCATCATCTGGGGAGGCTATTCGTCTGAAAAGGAGGTTTCAGAAAGAAGCGCCCGGGGCATTTACTCTTTTATTGATAAAGAAAGGTATAACCTTTACAAGGTAAAAATCGATAAGGAAGCCTGGGAAGCGGAATGCGGAAACGAAACATTTCCTATCGACAAGAACGATTTTAGCTTCACAGCAAACGGAACAAAAACAGCGTTCGATTTTGCCTACATCACCATTCACGGCACTCCAGGAGAAGACGGTGTTTTACAGGGTTATCTCGATATGATCAACATTCCCTACTCCAACTGTGGAGTGCTAGCATCTTCATTGACTTTCAGTAAATTCACCTGCAACCACTTCCTGAAGAGCTTCGGGTTCAACGTGGCCGAATCGGTGATACTTCGTTCCAGGGAATCGTACGATACCGGATCGATCGTTCATCAACTGGGTCTCCCGCTGTTTGTAAAGCCCAATATCGGCGGATCCAGCTTTGCCACAACCAAGGTAAAAGAGGCATCGCTCCTGCAACGTGCTATAGAAGCGGCTTTTGACGAAGCCTCCGAAGTGATGGTCGAAAGCTTTATTGAGGGAACAGAAGTGACCTGCGGATGCTATCGGGCAGGAAAAGGATTTCAGCACCTTCCGCTGACCGAAGTGGTTACCCAAAACGAGTTTTTCGATTATAACGCCAAATACAACGGGGAAGTTGAAGAGATCACCCCGGCGCGGATCCCGGACGATGTGGCAACACAAATCCAGGGGCTGACCGAACGGATCTATCACCTGATCGGGGCAAAAGGCATCATCAGGGCAGACTACATCATCTCCGGCGGTATTCCCGTTCTGCTCGAAGTAAATACGACTCCCGGAATGACAGAAACCAGTTTTATTCCTCAGCAGGTACGCGCTGCGGGGCTCAACATTTCTGACGTGATGACCGACATTATTGAATACGAATACAGCCGGATAAAAAAGTAAACTATGCAAAATTTCGACGATATTCGCCCTTTGTACGACGGGGAAGTTCCTTCAACTATTCGTTCCCTTGTCAACGATCCTTACTTTCGCAGGGCGGCCGAGCCCCTGATTAAGCCAATAACGTGGGAGGTGTTTAGCCGGACTATGCTCGCCTGCAAATCGATTTACGATTTTCAGCGAACCATCATTTACCCTTTTATGAAACAGCTTATTGCCAAGACCACATCAGAACTTACCGGCATAGGATTTGAAGAATTCAAAGACGGCTCGGGCCACGTTTACATTTCCAACCACCGCGATATTGTACTGGACGCCGCTTTCCTCAATATTCTCTTTTTCGACAAAGGGATAGATACCTGCGAAATAGCCATCGGGGACAATTTACTGATATATAACTGGATTACTGATTTGGTAAGGCTTAACAAAAGTTTTATCGTGAAACGCCGCGTTTCCGTCCGCGAGATGCTGGACACCTCCAGACACCTGTCGGAGTATATTTTTGACACCATTACCCGTCGCCGTCAATCTGCCTGGATTGCCCAACGCGAAGGCCGGGCAAAAGATTCGAACGACAAGACCCAGGCAAGCCTGCTGAAGATGCTGACGCTGCACAACAGCTCAAAGCCGGCAGAGGCACTCGGGTCACTCGACATAGTACCTCTTTCCATCACCTACGAATTTGACCCGTGCGATTACCTCAAGGCCAAAGAATACCAGCTTAAAAGAGACAATCCCGGATATAAAAAAAGCCAGGCCGACGATATCGAAAATATGCGAACGGGCATTTTGGGCTATAAAGGGAAAGTTGTTTTCAAGTTCGGAAACCGGATTAACGACACATTATCGCTTATCGCCGAGAATACCGGCCGGGCACAGATACTGGAAACTGCCACACAGGCCATTGACAGGGAGATTTATAAAAACTACGTTTTTTTCCCGATGAACTACATTGCCTACGACCTGATGGAAAACAGCAACTTGTTTGCCGCCCGATATACTGATGAAGACAAAGCAGCTTTCGATAACTATATTGACGGACAAATTGCAAAAATTGATATCCCCGGCAAAGACTACGGTTTTCTGCGGGAAAAGCTGATCGGAATGTACGGGAATACGGTGAAAAACTACGTTTCGGCGAAAAAAGCGGAGGGTACGGAGATAAAGTGATCAAATGATGAGATGGAGGTTTATCGCATACCTGATGGTTGTTTTTCTTATCGCTTTTGCGTGTGAGAAAGACGACGAGCGTATCGACAACTTCATCGTGGAGTTTGCCACGGTGGTAAGGCCGGCTGAGCGAATAACATTTCAACTGGACAACTTCAAAACCCTTATCCCGATTGAGATAAAAGATTATTCGGGTAAGCACGGGCAACGCGTCATTCTCAACTATACGCCCTTGCGCGGCGACACCGTGAAAATCAACAGCGTTAACAATATCTTCACGGGAGGAGTTCAGGAAAGCAATGTCGTGGGCAGCCTCATCAAAGACCCCGTGAAGATACAGAGCGTCTGGGTAGGAGGAAACTACCTGAACCTGATCCTCGAAATAGAGTACTTCGACAAAACGCACGTCATCGGATTGTTTCGCGATACACAATCTTCCACCCTCGATCTGCACTTCAGTCACTCCAAAGAAAACGATCCGCCCGGATACACCGAGAAGCTTTATGCCTCTTTCTCACTTTCCGGCATTAAATCCGTCAACGGCTCCCCCACTCCTTTCCGTCTTCATATCAATACGCACACCGGTATACGCATATTTGAACTGGAGGTGCTATAGGGATAAAAATTCTTCTGTAAATCATTTTTCGCAGTCAAAATATCATTTACAAGAGGGAAAAGTGATCAATAAAAGTTATTTTTGTTTTTTACTGATATCAACCCTTTTGTTCAATTATAGAATAAGAAAAGCTCATTTTTAAAGTAACAATTACATACCAAACACAATACCCAATGAAATTAAGAAAACCGATAGAAAAACTAATCTGCTCGCTGATTTTTTTTAGCATTTTCGGATGCTCTCCTAGCAATATCTCAAAAATTGTCGATTTGAGATGTGAAAATCTGCGTGATCCGCTGGGGATAAACACGTTGCAACCGCGATTTAGCTGGAAAAACATTTCGGACAAAGAGGGTACTCGACAGACGGCATACCAGCTACTCGTTGCTAGCAACGCCAGCAACTTGAATGAAGAAAAGGCAGACCTCTGGAATTCCGGAAAAATCACCTCTGCGACGAATATACTGGTCGATTACCGGGGCAAGGAGCTCCATCACCGGCAATTACTCTATTGGAAAGTACGGACGTGGGATGAGAACGGCAACGTCACGAGATGGAGCGAAACAGCTACGTTCAGCATCGGCATACTGGATGAAAGCGATTGGGCGGCTTCCTATATAGGTTATCCTACAGAAAACGGATTTCAACATTGCCCCCAATTCAGGAAAGTGTTTTCGATAGAAGAGGTGGATAAGAGCGACTCTTATCTGCTCCACGTCAACAGCCTGGGTTACCACGAAGTGTTTATTAACGGGCAGAAAGTGGGTAACGATGTCCTCTCGCCGGCAGTATCACAATTCAACAGACGTTCGCTGATCAATACCTACGACGTTACGCCCTACATGACGGCAGGTGAAAATAACCTGATCATCTGGCTGGGCAGCGGCTGGTATTCGAAAGGGCTGCCGGGAGTGGTTGGAACGGGACCGTTGGTCAGAGCTCAATTGGAAAAAAATTCGGAACAACCGGCTGAAACCATTGTTGTAACCGACGACACCTGGTTGGCCAGAAACAGTGAATATACCCGCATCAGCGACTGGATGTCGGGAAGATACGGCGGTGAAGAAGTTTCCGGAAACCTGGAGACACAACACCTCCCCTTCACAGAACCGGAAAAACTGACCTGGGATAGAGCCTCCGTCGTTGAGGTTCCCGAACACACGGTAACCCCTCAGACAGTTGAACCCAACAGAATTACAAAAGAGGTGGGTCCCTCAAGCATAGACAGGTTGAACGACAGCACGTTTTTGGTGGATATGGGAACAACCCTTGCCGGATGGTTCGAAATAACATTTCCCCAACTGAAAAACAAGCAGCGGGTTGTGTTGGAGTATTCGGATCACCTGGACGAGAACGGCCAGATAGTTCATCAAGGGCAAACAGACCGTTATATCGCGTCGGGCAGCAACACCGAATTTTTCAGAAACAGATTCAACTATCACGGATTCAGGTATGTAAAGATATCGAACCTTTACGAAGCCCCTAAGCCGGCTTCCGTTAAGGCCTACCTCATCCACACCGACTTTGAGCCCATTTCCGGCTTCGAATGCTCCGACACCGACCTTAACCGTATTCACGACATGGTGCTATACACGTTGAAATGTCTGGGTTTAGGCGGCTACCTGGTGGACTGCCCCCAAATTGAAAGGTTGGGCTACGGAGGAGACGGCAACGCATCAACCGTCACGGCCCAAACGATGTTTAATCTTGCCCCGCTTTACAGCAACTGGCTGGACGCGTGGTCGGACGTGATCCGGGAAGACGGGAGCATGCCGCACACGGCCCCCAATCCTTACGCTGCCGGAGGCGGGCCTTACTGGTGTGGATTCATCATATCGGCATCGCGACACACTTATCAGAATTACGGAGATATCCGTGTATTGGAAAAGTATTATCCGGTTATGCAAAAATGGCTCGAGTACGTCGAGAACCACAGCCATGACGGGCTGCTGAAACGTTGGCCCGATACCGATTACAGAAATTGGTACCTGGGGGATTGGGCAACGCCTGACGGCGTGGGAAACCCCAACCACCTGGATGAAAGGTCGGTCGACCTGGTGAACAACAGCTACCTGTCGGTTTGCTTCAGTCAGATGGCGGACATTGCCGGATACCTGGGCAAGGCAGACGACAAAAAAAGTTATTTGGAAAAGAAAGATCAACTGAACAAACTTATCCACGACACCTTTTTTGATGAACAACAAGGATTCTATTCCACCGGATCGCAAATCGACCTGATTTTTCCTATGCTTGCCGGGGCAGTTCCTCAACACCTGCAGGATGATTTGACAAAAACATTGATCGAAAGAACGGAAAAGATAGACAACGGCCACCTCAATACCGGGCTTGTCGGAATACCCGTAATGATGGAGTGGGCTGCGGAAAACAACCAGCCGGAGTTTATTTATTCCATGTTGAAAAAGAAAACCTATCCCGGATATCTCTTTATGCTGGAAAACGGGGCCACAACTACTTGGGAGCACTGGAACGGAGCCAGAAGCAGAATACACAATTGTTATAACGGCGTGGGGCAATGGTTTTACCAATCGGTGGGAGGGATCCGTCAAATCGATGGAAAAACAGCATACAGCGAATTTCTTATCGACCCCCAGATCCCCACCGGGCTAACCTGGGCCAAAACCCGGATCAACACCCCAAAAGGATGGGTGAGTGTGCATTGGGAGACCGTAGACAACTGGATGAAAATGGATCTGGAGATTCCTGTCGGTTCGATTGCCAAAGTAAAGTGTCCCGATACCGGTAAGGAGATCAAAATAAACCATCAACTGCGTTCCACTCAAGACGGATCAGTTGAGTTGCAGAGCGGGAGATATTTAGTTGAATATCCGTTGTAAGAGACTGCTGTTATTGTTCAATAATTACCGATTCGATATTCAAATAATCGGCCACTCTTTTTATTAAATGGGCGTTATGACCTATTCCTAACGCAAAATGATGCGTGGGTCCTTCTTTCATCCATCGGTACAAGAAAGTCCTGATATCCGGCTTGAAATATCCCCGGGTATTTGTGTTTCCTGTTGGTGGAATCGGTCCCTTTACCGACTCCCCTTCAGCAATGACAAACTTAAATTTCCCGTCACAGGTAGAATTGATGGATAGCATCGTTATTGGTCCTTCTTTGATTTTGAACTCTACGCCGGCTCCGCTACCCGGTTTACCGTGATATTTTATCAAACTTCGCAGTACGGGATTCCCTTCTGCGATTGAGATATTGTGTGGTCCGTCATGTCCGACCAATACAAATCCCTCGTTAAAATCTACCGGATGGAATTCTGCAAAACTGCCGCCGATACCCAGTAAATTCATAATCATCATGGCAACCAACGTTTTCAGATCAGACTCTCCACACATAGGAAATCCGGATGAGGTCAACATCGAATTGCCAACTATCAGGTTTGACATTACGAGCTGTTCAGTACTGTCCGGACTTCCGTTATAATAATAAGCAAGTCCGTCAATCTTCTTGCTTTCAACGAACTTCCTCAACGCTACAGCTACCTGAGCGGAGGTTCGCAGGTCCTCTTTTCTTAGCTTCACCGCAATAGGATCGGACACGGGATCAGGTGTGTCGAAAAAGTCCAAAATAGTTTTCTCTGCCGCCTCGATTTCCTCTTCCCGGCAATTGACGTATCGATCAACAATCTCATTGGCTTCACACTCCACCACATGACATCCGAAAAAGGTTGTCAGCATGGTTATATCGGTATGCATATCGAGCATCGCATTAATCGGATGACCGATATGACCAAAATGAGCCTGTTTCAGTCCTTTGAGGACTCTAGCTACCCGACAAAATGCTGCTATTCTTTTGTCAGCCTCGGGATCATCATACAGCGTACCAATGATCACGTCGGGAATTCTCTTTCCCATCCTTGAGGCAACACCGGTAAACTCAGGCAAAGAGCATATGTCGTCGTTGGCAAGCTGCATGTAAGTGGAGGCTTTTGAATAGTCCAAAGCTTTTCTCGGTTGTAAGGCGACCAAGATTATTGGCACATCAATTGCTCTGGCTATAACACCAAATGTTCCCGATGTGGCATAGGTCAACATATTGCAAAACAAGACATCCAGGTTGGCGGCTTGCATTTTTAATACGGTTTCGTATGCCTTGGATGGATTATCAACCATCCCAAAATCGATGATTTTTACTGCTTCGCGAGGCACTTTTTCCATAATGACCTGATGCTTCTCCATCAATTCTTCAAATAATCCCGGAAATTGATTCCAATAGTAGTCGTAACCAACTCCGAAAAAACCGACATGAAGCTCTTTATTTAACCGGGGAGAGTAAAATTTATCTGACTCGTTCATCTCTTGTGTTTTTTTATACTTTGTGAATTAGAAATCGTTTTTATGTTGGGAATGGCAACCGTGAAGATAATAAATGCAACGGAATACATCACTCCGGCGTATATCCAGAGCGGATTGTAGGAAAACTTATATATGATTACGCCCATGAACGGATTAACAATGAGGGAAGAAAGAGCCCCGGCAGTACCCGACAGCCCCACGACGGTGGAACTGGCATTTCTGCCGAACGTGTCTCCGATGGATGTAATGTAGTTTGTGATCCACAAGCCGTGTGCAAAAAACGCCAGGCTTAACAACAGGATAATGACTCCGACAGAATCCGTGTATCTCACGAAAATGGCTGCAGCCGTGAGCAGAGCTGCAAATCCCATCACCGTTTTTCTTGAAAAATTGACATCTCCGGTTTTTTTCAGAACAATATCCGACACGAAACCACCAAAAATATTGGAGACCCCCAACGCTAAATAGGGTATCCAGAATAGACTCCCTATCACCTCCAGGGAGACGCCCCGGGTTTCATTCAAAAATTTAGGTATCCAGAACATGTAAAAATAAATGATTGGATCGAGCAAAAACCTGATCAGGATAAAAGTTCCGGCTTCTTTCGATTTCAGTAAACTCAACAGTTGCCTTTTTAAAGGCGGAACATCCATTGTGTTGTTGTGCAACTCATCATTCAAATCACTTTTTCCTGATCTTGCTTGAGGCAACATCAACCAGATAATCGTCCACACAATACCGATTCCACCCACGATAAAAAAAACGCCGCGCCAACCGACACTGTCCATTAAGGTAACCGTTAACGGAGGAGCGACTACCGCTCCAAAAGCCGAACCACCAATAGCTAAACCATTCGCTAAAGCCCTGTTTTTCTTGGGAACCCACTCTACTACTGCTTTGATTACTCCCGGGAAAGCACCTCCTTCTCCAACACCCAGGACAAATCGAAACAGTGCGAATTCGTACAAGCTATCGGCAAAGCCGTGTAAAAAAGTAGCGGCCGACCACAACGCAACGGACAGAGCCAACCCTCTTCGGCTTCCAAAACGGTCTATCAAGATGCCACCAAGAGTAAACATTATGGCATAACCTACCAGAAAAGAGGTGTTGATAAGCCCGTAGTCGGTATCGTTGATGCTTAACTCGTCCTTAATTTCAATAATGGAAATGGAAAGTACCTGCCTGTCTAAAAAACTCAGTCCTGTTGCTAAAGCACACATCAGGACAACCAACCATATAAAGCGTGAATAATTACTTTTCATAGCGAAGAGTTAACGCACTAAGTTTAAAATTGCAAATGTATTGTTTTTTTTTGTAAAAAAATTTAATTTGATTATTTTTGTCAGACAATAAAACGTATAAACGGAATTATGAACTGTGATCGCACATCGAAATACCTGAAAATAAGCCGTGAGATAATTTCACAGATTGAATCGGGGGCACTACAACCGGGTCACAAGATATATTCTGAAAATGAGCTTATTAATGAATTTAACATCAGCAACACAACGGCACGAAAGATCCTTTCTTATGTGGAAAACGAGGGATGGGCAAAAAAAATAAAAGGAAAAGGGACCTTTGTCATTAACCGATCAAAAGAGATGCACCTGAATCGTATCCTTGGATCGTTCGATGCCATGAAAGAAAGCTTTCGGGACAATCTAATCAAAGAGGGCTTAACGCCCAAAGATATTTTGCTTGAAAAAATAATTCTAAATGATGGAATATCAATCAATGTAAACAATAAAAATCATGTTATTGAGGGTAAAGTACTCAAACTGCATCGCCTGCGTTACGCAAACGATGTGCTTATGAAAGATGAAACCAGGTATATCTCAATGGCCGTGTGCCCCGACATCCACCTGATTGAAACTGATGATTCCCTGATTCATTTATACGAAAAAAAATACCGTATCCGGTTAAGCGACATACAAAGAAAAATTTCCACAAAAGTTGTTCATCCAAAAGAAGAGGGGAATTTCTTTGACAACACTACTCCCATGGCTGTATTTGTTTTATCGGGCGTGGCATTAGGCGATCGATCCGAAACGATTGAAATAGAACATTCGTTGTACAGGGGTGATAAATACAGCTTTACCATCAATACAAAACCCGATCTGTGTTAAAATTCACCGTATTTCTTGATGTAAACGCAATTCGTACAGTGAAAATATCATTTTCCATAGTTTTTCCGAAATTATCTATTATTAATTTTGTGTAGAAAATAAAAAATCCGTAAAATATTGTTGTTGAGATAATTCTATACTTTGTAAACTTAGGCGGCAGATGGGATTTTTCACTCAGGTGTCCCGAGAGCTCATTCTTCAATTTTTAATTTAATCTCTATGAACACTACTGTCTCACTTGAGGTGGGACGTTGATGAGGCACCGATCAACTAAATTTAAACAGTCCACTCATCTTTTTCGGCCGCTGTGGAGAAATTAAACCGAACGGCAGTGAAACCATATAACAAATTGACATGAACAAATTTTCACCCCTAATCTCAATTCTTTTGATTGCAACAATCAGCTTTCAAGGCTATTCTCAAGTCACCTTAAAAAACCTGAAATGTGAGTACCTGGACAACCCCATCGGATTGGACGAACCCTATCCCCGTTTTACGTGGCAGATGGAGTCGCCTCAACCCGGGATCCATCAGACGGCATATGAACTGGCGGTAGGGACAACGGAGAAAGACGTTGCGTCAGGAGAAGGCAATGTGTGGAAATCGGGAGTGGTGAACAGCTCCGTAGTACCCTCTCAATTCCAGGGTACGGCGTTAACCCCGTTTACCCGGTATTTCTGGAGCGTTCGGGTGCGAGACGAACACCAACAGTGGTCGGACTGGTCTCGTCCTCGTTTCTTTGAAACCGGAATGATGGGACAAAACACGTGGAAAGGGAAATGGATAACCGACACGTACGATTTCAACGTGAAGCCGGCTGCCTACTTTCGCAGGGTTTTCAAAACAGATAAAGCCATACAATCGGCACGGGTATACATAGCCGCGGCGGGACTTTATGAACTCTCCGTCAACGGGAAACGTATCGGCGACCATCGGCTTGACCCTACCTACACACGCTTCGACAGGCGGAACCTGTACGTCACCTACGACGTTACCGGTAGTTTGCAGCAAGGGAATAATGCGGTGGGTGTTTTGTTAGGGAACGGCTGGTACAATCATCAATCCACTGCCGTATGGTATTTCGACAAAGCACCGTGGCGCGCACGTCCGAAATTTTGCATGGACCTGCACATAACCTATTCCGACGGTACAAAAGAGATCATTGCAACGGATGAAAAATGGCAGACGTCCTACAGTCCTGTTATCTTTAACAGCATCTACACGGCCGAGCATTACGATGCCCGAAAAGAACAACCCGGGTGGGACACTCCGGATTTCGATGCGAAAGACTGGAAAAGCATATACACTACCGGGGCACCCTCCAACAACATTGTGGCTCAGGCACTACACCCCATTCGCAACGTCAGGGAATACCGGCCGGTGAGCTTGAAGAAAATTGACGAACACACCTGGCTCTATGATTTTGGTCAAAACATGTCGGGCGTAACCCGGATGAAAATAAACGGACCTCAGGGCACCACTATCCGGTTGAAGCACGTGGAGCGGCTAGATTCTGCCGGGCGTGCGGACATGTCGAACATCGATGTGCATTACCGGCCTGCGGACAATTCCGATCCTTTTCAAACCGACATCCTCGTATTGAGTGGTAAAAAAGAAGATGACTTTATGCCCCGCTTCAACTACAAGGGATTTCAATATGTAGAAGTAACTTCAGACAAACCGTTAAACCTGTCAAAAGAAAACCTGACGGCCTACTTCATGCACAGCGATGTGCCGCCTATTGGAAAAATAAATTCTTCCAACCACACCCTTAATAAAGCCTGGCAAGCTTCCAATGTATCTTATCTCTCCAACCTGTTCGGCTATCCCACCGATTGTCCCCAACGGGAGAAAAACGGATGGACCGGCGACGCACATATCGCCATTGAAGTGGGATTGTACAATTTTGACGGAATCACCGTGTACGAAAAATGGCTGGCCGACCATCGCGATGAACAACCGTCAAGCGGATGGGGTTACCAATGGGCAAACGGACCAGACTGGACAAGCACCATCGCCATCATCCCGTGGAACATCTACCTTTTTTACGGCGATACCCGGTTACTGGAATTGTGTTACGACAACATCAAACGGTACGTGGATTACATTGACGAACAATATCCATCGGGCCTGACCGACTGGGGACTTGGCGACTGGGTACCCGTGAAATCGGTCACACCTAAAGAATACACTTCAAGCACATATTTCTACATCGATGCACTGATCCTTGCCAAAACAGCCGACCTGTTCGGAAAAAAGGAGGATGCTGAACACTATTCCGCTCTCGCAGAGAAAATAAAATCAGCCATCAACCAGAAATTCCTCAACTACGGAACCGGTATCTACGGAACCGGTCTGCAAACCGAATTAAGTGTGGCCCTGTACTGGGATTTAGTTCCCGAAGAACTTAGGAGCAAAGTAGCCGACAACCTGGCACACCGCGTGGAACAAGACAATAAACACATCGACGTGGGGTTACTGGGGACCAAAACGATCCTAAACGCATTGAGCGAAAACGGATACGCGCAACTGGCCTACGAAGTGGCATCGCAAGAAACTTTCCCTTCGTGGGGCTGGTGGATAGTGAACGGGGCGACTACCTTTTACGAAAACTGGCCGCTCGACGCAGGCAGCGACATCTCACTGAACCACATCATGTTTGGTGAGATAAATGCTTGGTATTACAAAGCATTGGGAGGAATTTTCCCGGACGAAAACCATCCCGGATTTAAAAACATTCTCCTCAAGCCAAACTTTGTTGAGGGATTGTCTCATTTCGAAGCTTCTCACGAAGGCCCTTACGGAAACATAGTCTCCTCGTGGCAAAGAAAGGGCAAGACGATAGCGTATAACGTGACGGTTCCTGCAAACAGTACCGCAACCTTGTATCTGTACGGAAAGAATATCCGGGAAAATAACAAGCCCCTCGAAAAAAATCCGTTGATTGGAATAAAAAAATCGGATCAGGAGCGGCATGTCCTGGAATTAAAATCCGGATCCTATTCGTTTTCCATTAAATAAACATCTTCGTTGCAAGTAACTGATTATAATAGATCCTGCCGTATGAGACATTTTTTTCTGTTATTCCTGTGGTTATGCAGCCTGGGGATGATTCCACAAAACAACGTCCTGAAAAATGTTTTCGAGAACAGGTTACAAAAAGATGAAATAACCCAAAGTCATGTCACTCCTGTCAAAATTGCCTGGTTATCCGATCATACGGGAAGAAACATAAAAAATCCGGAGATTCTTTTGAATGAGTTTGACGGTCAGTTATCCACCAGCGGTGCCGGGATGTGCATTCTACGTTCCGATACCGGGAAACAGGCATCGGTGCTATTGGATTTCGGAGCGGAACTCCACGGAGGAATTCAGATCGTGGCGGGAATAAAGGGTGACAAGAAGCCGCTGAAAGTAAGGGTGCGTCTGGGAGAATCGGTTTCGGAAGCGATGAGTAACTGCATCGACAACTCTGTCCCCGGAATGAACTCTGCCACCAACGATCATTCATTAAGGGATTTCATCATCGGGCTGCCGTGGCTGGGAAGTGTTGAAGTGGGAAATTCAGGCTTCAGGTTTGTACGGATTGACCTGTTGGATCTGAATGAAGACCTCCCGTTAAAAGCTGTAAAGGCGATCTTCCGGTATCGGGACATTCCTTATATCGGTTCATTCAGGTGCGACAACGAACGGTTGAACGAAATATGGGAAACCGGTGCATATACCGTACATTTGAACATGCAAGAGTACCTCTGGGACGGGATAAAACGCGACAGGCTCGTTTGGGTAGGAGACATGCATCCGGAGGTGATGACGATAAACACGGTATTCGGGAAAAATGAAGTGGTCAGGAAAAGCCTCGATTTTGCCCGGGACACAACTCCTTTACCCGGATGGATGAACACCATATCCTCCTATTCTTTGTGGTGGATAATCATTCACAGGGATCTGTACCTGCATCAGGGAGATTTGGCTTACCTGAAAGAGCAACAGGCTTATCTGAAAGCCCTTATCCAACAGATTGTCTCCCGGATATCCAACGGCAAAGAAGAGCTTGATGGCGGACGCTTTCTGGACTGGCCCACATCAGAAAACAAGGAAGTTGTTCATTCCGGATTACAGGCCTTGACGATGATGAGTCTCAAGGCGGGAGAAGATATAGCTGACTGGTTAAAGGATGGGGCGCTAAAAAAAGTGTGCCAATCCAGTTTGTCCTCCATGCAAGAATATGTCCCCTCACACCGGGACAACAAGCAGGCCGCAGCGCTCTTATCCATCGCCAATATCCTCTCTCCCGCTTCCGCATCGGAAGTTATATTGAAAGACGGGGCAACCGATTTTGCCACTTTTTACGGATATTATATGCTGGAAGCATTGGCCAAGGACGGAAAATACGAAGAAGCCATGAACATCATCTCCGATTATTGGGGTGCGATGTTGGACCTGGGTGCCACTACCTTTTGGGAGAATTTTATATTTGAAGAAAGAAAAAATGCGGGCAGGATTGATGAATTGGTTCCCGACTCAATATTCGACATACATGCAGACGGTGGCAACTACTGTTACGTGGGGTTGAGAGGAAGCCTGTGTCACGGCTGGGCTTCAGGTCCAACAGCCTGGTTGACAGAACACGTCTTAGGCATTAACGTCTTGGATCCTGGTGCCAAAACTATTCGGATTAAACCGAACCTGGGAACCCTTAAATTTGCTGAAGGCAGCTACCCTACTCCATACGGTGAGGTTTTTGTGAAACATGTAAAGCAGGCAAACGGAAAGATAAACACTACCGTTCATGCCCCAAAAGGAATTAACGTAATCGAGTAGATTCTCATACTTAAGCGAAACATCATGGTAAATATCTTATACAGTATTCCTCTCTTTTTTTTGCTTTTTACTTCATGTACAGTAAACAGTGCAGAGACCGTTAATCAACCATCCAAATCCCTGGAATCCGGATTTATATCTCCGCCCGATTCGGTTCAAACCAGTGTTTACTGGTACTGGATCTCCGACAACATCTCCAGGGAAGGAGTTATCAAGGATCTCCATGCCATGAAAGAGGTAGGGATAAACAGGGCATTTATCGGTAACATCGGAATCAAGGACCTTCCTTCGGGAAACGTTAACATGTTTACCGATGAATGGTGGGACATTATGCATTTAGCATTAAGGACAGCCTCGGAATTGGGTATCGAAATAGGAATATTCAATTCACCCGGATGGAGCCAATCGGGTGGACCGTGGATAAAACCCGAAGAATCCATGCGATACCTCACTTCTTCCAAGTTAGAGGTGAACGGACCCCGAAAAATTTTACAAAAAATCGATACGCCTGCCGGCTTCTTTCAGGATGTAAAAGTTCTGGCATACCGGATACCCGATACCGTTCAACCGGATGTAAACGACAAGAACACGAGAATAAGCTCGACACCTTCCCTCCCACAGTTATCCCATATTGTTGACAAAAACGAATCCACCTCCGTTCTAATCCCTCCAGCAAGTGAGTTTGCCATTGCGTTTGATACCGGGCAGCCATTTACGGCAAGAAGCGTTACCGTCACACTGGCCGAAACACCGGCTTTTGTCAACGCAGTCTTTCAGGCCAGAAACGACGGAGGGGAATACAAGACTGTTTCGGAATTTGAGATCAACCGATCAAACATAAACCTGAATGTAGGATTCAAGCCTTTCGCTCCTGTCGTGATTTCCATACCGACTACTACATCGCAAAGCTTTAGGCTGGTGCTGAAAGATATTCGCAAGCCACTGAACCTGGCCGAGGTGAAAATCAGCGGCTTACCTCAGGTAGAGAGGTACAGCGAGAAAACGTTGGCCAAGATGCACCCTACCCCCCTGCCGTACTGGGATGCATATCTCTGGCCGGAACAACCCGAGATAGACGACAGAAGCCTGGCAGTCCGAACAGACCAGGTAATCGATATTTCGCAATCCCTTTCTGCGGATGGAACCTTAAGCTGGGAGGTACCTGAAGGGAACTGGATGATTCTGCGGATGGGAATGACAACGACCCGCGTGACCAACGGCCCTGCCTCCCCCGAGGCGACCGGTCTGGAGGTGGACAAAATGAGTAAAAAGTGGGTAGCTGAACATTTCGACAGGTTTATCGGAGAAATCATTAGAAAAGTACCGGAACAGGACAGGAAAACGTTTAAAGTCGTAGTACAGGACAGTTACGAAACCGGTGGACAAAACTTTACCGACGGATTCCTCGATGAATTCAGGGAAAGATACGGATACAACCCCATACCTTACCTGCCCGTGTTCGAAGGGACAGTGATAAACAACCGGCTCGAGTCGGACAGGTTCCTGTGGGACATCAGGAGAATGATCGCCGACAAAGTGGCGTACGATTATGTGGGCGGATTAAGAGATGTCAGCCACAAGCACGGACTAAGAACATGGCTCGAAAACTACGGACACTGGGGATTTCCCGGGGAATTTCTGATGTACGGAGGACAATCCGATGAGATCGGCGGGGAATTCTGGAGCGAAGGAGAGTTGGGAGATATCGAAAACAGGGCCGCAACCTCAGCCGGACACATTTACGGGAAAAACAAGATATCTGCCGAATCAAACACCTCGGGAGGACCGGCTTATTCGCGTTATCCCGCAAAAATGAAACAACGGAACGATCGTTTCTTCGCCGAAGGGATAAACAACACCCTGCTCCACGTTTATATCATGCAGCCCTATGAAGATAAGAATCCCGGCGTGAATGCCTGGTTCGGGAACGAGTTCGACCGGAAAAACACGTGGTTCTCACAACTGGATGTCTATATATACTACCTGAAAAGGGTAAACTTCATGCTCCAGCAGGGCCTGAACGTAGCGGACGTGGCATATTTTATCGGGGAAGATGCTCCGAAAATGACTGGAATCACCAATCCCCCACTGCCCATAGGATACCAGTTCGATTACATCAATGCCGAGGTGATCATGCGGGATATGAAAGTAAAGGACGGCAAACTTACCTTACCACACGGTACGCAGTATAAAGTACTGGTGTTGCCAAAACTCGAAACAATGAGGCCCGGGCTTCTCAAAAAAATCAAACAACTGGTTCAAGACGGAGCCGTTGTTCTCGGCCCCGCCCCCTCCCGATCGCCCAGCCTCCAGAATCAACCTGAGGCCGATCGGGAAGTGATGAGAGCAGCTGCCGAGCTGTGGGCTGATGTGGATGGGAGAATAGTGAAAGAAAGAACTTACGGGAAAGGACGGATCATGGACGGATTAACGTTGGAGGAAGTTTTTCATAACATCAACCTGGCTCCCGACTGCAGGCTGCCCGGGGATAACTCTATCCATTACGGGCACAGGACAATGGAAGGAATGGAGATCTATTTCCTGTCGAATCAAACCGACGAAGAGAAAATAATTAATCCCGGGTTCAGGATCACAGGCATGCAGCCCGAGCTGTGGGATGCAGCTAAAGGAACGATCAGGAGCCTGCCGGCTTTCCGTCAGGAAGAGAACTTCACATCGGTACCGCTGAAACTGCAGCCTTACGAGAGTGCATTCATCGTGTTTCGCCGCCCCGCAAAACCGGAGTCATTGAACGACGTCACCGACAACTATCCCGATCCCCGATTAATCGAGAAGCTGCAGGGACCCTGGACAGTTACGTTCGATCCGGACCGTGGCGGACCGGACGAACCCGTCATCTTCGATTTTTTGACGGACTGGACGACCTCTCCCGACGATCGCATTAAATATTATTCGGGGAAAGCCGTCTACACCATTCGTTTCAATTTCACAAACCGGCCGGCTGAAAACGTAGTTATAGACCTGGGGAGTCTTACCTCAATGGCAAAAGTATATGTGAACGGCATCTGTGCTGGCGGGGTGTGGACCCCTCCTTACCAACTGGAAATCACACAATTACTCAAAGATGGCACAAATGAGATCAGCATCGAAGTTGTGAATAACTGGATGAACAGACTGATCGGTGATCGCAACCTACCCGAGAAACAGCGGCAGACCTGGTGTTTTGTAAATCCCTACAAGGCAGATAGTCCGCTTCAGCCTTCAGGATTGTTCGGTCCGGTAGTGATCAACGGATTAGGTACTCCGGTCCGTTTTTCCGGAAAAGATCCGGAGATGTTCCAAATGAAATGAGTTACAAACCAATAGCAATATTATGGACAAAAAAGAAAAGACAGGATCGTCCGTTACAGGCAATCACCGCACCATTGGGCTTCTTCACTTCCTCTTGTTCACCCTCTTGTTGGGAGGTTGTGCTGTAAGCAATACAAAGCGAGCGGAACCGGATCACTTGATGAATAAAGCTCTTCCCGTCTGGGCTGAAAGCCGCGAAAAAGAGATGAACCTCACCCTGGGATTTCGGGGTGTCTTCCATTCCGACCCGCAATCGGAGACTATCCTGCGGGTTGCCGCCTCTACCGTTTACCGGCTCTTCCTCAACGGTGAGTTTGTGGGGTCGGGCCCGGCCCGGGCCGGGCATGGCTATTTCCGGGTAGACCGGTACGACCTTTCAGGGCATGTGAAAGAGGGAGAAAATATTGTGGCGATCGAGGTCGCCGGTTACAACGTGAACACCTATTACACCACCGACCAGCCCTCTTTCCTACAGGCGGAGGCAGCGGTGGATGGCAGAGTAGTGCTGCATACCGGCGACAACGACCATTTTGAAGCATTTGAGATCAGGGAACGGTTGCAGAAAGTGGAGCGCTACAGCTTCCAACGTCCTTTTACCGAATATTACCGGTTAGAGGAGGGATACGACCAATGGCGCTCAGACAAAACCCGGATTCCTGAAGAGGTCAAACTGATATCCTTGCCGAAAGTAAACCTCCTCCCGCGCGGAGTGGACCAGCCGGGCTATACCCTGCTAAATCCGGTACAGCTCTACTCAAAAGGGACTTTTATCAAACAAATTCCGGATAAATACTACAAAGATCGATCGCTGGTAAACATCAGTAAACAGTACAAGGGCTATCCGGAAACAGAACTGGAGGTAGTACCCTCGCAACGTATCCAGGAGTTACGGACGGTGACAAAAGAGCCGCTGAACACTCCCTATGTCACCTCCACCACCGTTGATCTGAGAACAAACGAGTTCTCCATCCTCAATTTCGGCGTTAACCAGACAGGGTTCATCGGGGCCGTCATTCGCTGTACGGAACCTACGAAAGTATGGTTTCATTTCGATGAGGTGTTGACTGACGATGATGTGATCAGCAAGAAACGGATGGCCGACGTCAACAACCAGGTGGTCTACGAGCTTCAACCGGGAGAGTACAACATCGAGTCGTTCGAACCCTATACCTTCAAGTTTTTAAAGATCATGGTAACGGAAGGTGCCTGCGAGGTAGAGGATATCTACCTGAGGGAGTTCGCTGCCCCCGAACACTCCGGTGCCGCTTTCTCCAGCAGCAACGAAAAATTAAACCGCATCTATGATGCAGCCAAACAGACGTACCGGCAAAACGCGCTGGATGTTTTTATGGATTGTCCCTCGAGGGAACGTGCAGGCTGGCTGTGTGACAGTTATTTCACGGCAATCATGGAGAAGGAGTTTACCGGATCCTCCAAAGTTGCCCACAATTTTTACGAGAACTATGCATTGCCAGAGAAATTTGAGTTCCTCCCGGAGGGCATGATTCCGATGTGTTACCCTGCCGACCACTACAACGGGGTATTTATCCCCAACTGGTCACTCTGGTTTATCATCCAGATCGATGATTATGCCCGGCGAGGTGGCGACAGGCAACTGGTAGCTGACCTGCAAAGCAGAATCACCGATCTGCTGGGATATTTTGAAAAGTTCGAAAACGAGGACGGGTTGCTGGAAAAACTGGAAAGCTGGATCTTTGTGGAATGGTCAAAGGCCAACAGCCTGGTACAGGATGTGAATTATCCCACCAACATGCTATACAGCGCCGCGTTAGAGAGTGCGGCGCGTCTCTACGACAATGAAGCGTGGCGGAAGAAGTCAGACCACATTCGCAGTCAGGTACGGAAACAATCTTTCGACGGCGAGTTTTTTGTGGACAATGCGGTAAGAAAGGATGGGGTTTTACAGGTAACCGATCAGATCACCGAGGTTTGCCAGTATTATGCTTTCTTTTTCAACATCGCAACCCCGGAGAGCCATCCCGCATTGTGGAAAAAGCTGACGGGTGAATTCGGACCACATCGCGACACCGCCACCACCTATCCCCACGTGGCCATTGCCAATGCGTTTATCGGCAACTATCTCCGTATGGATATTCTTTCCAGGTACGGACTTCAATCTCAATTGATTTCCGAGATTGAGGAGTATTTCTTCTATATGGCGGAACGCACCGGCACACTCTGGGAGAATGTTCACAGCCAGGCGAGCTGTAACCACGGATTTGCATCCTATATTGGCCATGTACTGCATCGCGACGTGCTGGGCATCAGCAAGATTGACTACCTGGACAAGAAGATTGTTCTTCGCTTTACCGATCTCGACCTGGAGCATTGCAACGGTTCCATCCCTGTGGAGGGAGAGGTAATCCGGCTTGAATGGAAAAGAGTGGGTGATCAAATTCATTACCGGCTGAAGGCACCCGCAGGTTACGAAGTAACGATAGAGAACAGAAGCAAATACCGGCTTATCGATCTGAATAAAACCGAAGATTACCGGAAAGAGACTATATACCCCACGGAATTGACCACCGAGTACCTGGTCGATCCGACAGGATTGGATGTCCGGCAACCGCGGTTCAGCTGGAAGTTAACCGCTACTAACCCGCAAGATTTTGGACAGGCACAGACGGCATACCGCATTCTGGTGAGCTCTACGAAACAGGATCTCGATAAAAACAAGGGAAACGTATGGGATACGGGATGGATCCCCTCGGACGATATGCAGCTTATCGTGTATAAAGGAAAAGAGCTGAAATCAGACCGGGCATACTTTTGGAAAGTAGCGGTAAAAGACCAAAGGGGTAACCTTTCACCATTCAGCGAGACAGCATCTTTCACCACCGGACTGTTCGAAGATGCGGAATGGACAGCAAAGTGGATTGGCACCACGGAGATCTATAACCCTTCAGCAGGTCCCAACAAAATCTCCGATCCGTGGTTCAGAAAATCATTCGATTTAAAACAGAAACCCTCCAGAGCAAGCTTGTTTGTGGCATCGGTAGGTTATCACGAGGTGTATGTAAACGGTCAAAAAATTGGCGATCATGTGCTGGCACCGGCAGTAACCGACCATACTCAACGTGCACGCTACATCGCCTACGACATCACACCGCAGTTAATGCAGGGAAAGAATACCATAGCGTTGTGGCTGGGAACATCGTGGTCCATTTACGCACCCTATGCTACACCCGACAAACCCCGGACACCCCTTGTGATGGCTCAAACCGACATTTTCGGAAAGAAAGGTCGAAAACTGGCAAGGATCGTCACAGACGAGTCGTGGAAAACGCACCCCAGCCCCAATAAACTCATTGGAAACTGGGGTTTTGGCGTTGGTGGATACGGCGGCGAAATCTGGGATGCCAACAAAGAGATCGACAACTGGAACCTCGTAACCTATAACGATCAAGCATGGAGCAGCGCAACGGTCTACAAACCGGCACTGAAGCTGTCCGCTCAACACGTAGAAACAAATACACTCTTCGAAGAAATCAGACCTGCGGGGATCGAAAGCCGTCCCGATGGGACATACCGGGTAGATATGGGTGTGAATTTTGCGGGATGGACGCAGATCGACGTTAATGGAAAACCCGGCGACACAATCCGTTTTCTCTTTTCTGAACGTCAGCAGGACGAAATGACTTTTGGGTTGCATAACTTATACGTTATCGGCCCTTCCGGGAGAGGAACCTTCAAGAACCGGTTTAATTACAGCTCCGGCAGATGGATCACCATCAAAGGCCTGACATCGGCTCCAAAAAAGGAAGAGATAAAAGGTTGGATGATTCGTACCAACTATGCGGATGCCGCCTCCTTTGAATGTTCAGATACGTTACAGAACTGGATATACAATACCGTGAACTGGACATTCGAGAACCTCTCTCTCGGCGGGTATGTCGTTGACTGTCCGCAACGCGAACGATTTGGTTACGGCGGTGACGCACACGCCACATCCGAAACCGGAATGCTTAATTATCAGCTGGGTGCATTCTACACCAAATGGCTTGAAGATTGGCGGGACGTGCAGGGAACCGAACCGATGGTCGGAAATATGAACGACCCGGACTGGGCACGCAAACAGGAAGGAAGCGGCAGAAAGCTCGGTGGGGGTGTTTTGCCCCAAACGGCACCCACCTACCACGGCGGGGGTGGACCCGCCTGGGGCGGAATTGTGGTTACCCTGCCCTGGTTTATGTATCAATACCAGGGTGACCTGCGCGTACTTGAGGAAAATTTTGAGATGATAAAAGGCTGGCTTGCTTTTTTGGATACCCACGTTGAAAACAATTTGCTCAAACGGTACGGTGGAAAATGGGATTTTCTGGGCGACTGGCTTTGGCCGGGTGCAACAGCGCAAGGAATGAACAACTATTCCGATGAAAACCTGTTTTTCAATAATTGTTACTGGATTTACAATTTAAAAACCGGTGCAAAGGTGGCCGAAACTATCGGAAAAACTGCTGAAGCGCAAAAATGGAAGCTCCAGGCCGAAATATCGGGCAAAGCCCTTCACGACAAATATTTTCATGCCGATGATCACAACTATTCCGATAAAACCATGCGGAGCCTTTCTGCTGCATTATACGGAGATATAATGCCGGCAGCACTCCGTCCGTTGGTGATGCAACGGCTCGAAAAAGAAATTCTCGTCAACCGCAACGGTCACATCGATGTGGGAATTACCGGCGGTGCGATGCTTTTCAAGGTATTGCGCGAAGAAAGCCGCGACGACCTGATATACTCCATGACATCGCAAACTTCCTACCCCGGCTGGGGACTCATGCGCGAAAGCGGCGCTACCACCATCTGGGAAATGTGGGAGAAAGACCTGCCGGGGCATTCACTGCTACATAGCTCCTACCTCTATCCCGGCGCATGGTACATAGACGGTGTGGCGGGTATCCGGAGAAAGGACAATTCCCCCGGATTCAGAAAGTTCGATCTCCGCGTTCCGAAATTTGCGGAAAAGCATGTTTCATGGGCAAAAGCGGGCTTTAACTCTCCTGCCGGGATGATTCAATCCCATTGGAAAAAAGAAAACGGTAAAACTACGTTCTCCGTTACCGTTCCTCCCAATTGCACGGCAACCGTTTATTTTCCCGATGAATCCGACAGGAAAGTACGTGAGAGCTCCGGCCTTGCAAAAGAGGCGGGCAAAAAAAACGGATACGTACTGTTTGAAATTCTTTCTGGAAACTATATCTTTGAGAACTAATAACATATATAGAACTAATTTTTCTTATGAGACACACCCTTTTATTCACCGTAATTTTACTTTCCGTCCTGTTGGCCGGATGTAAAGAAGGAAAGCTAAACATTGCTTCCCTGAAAGTTGAAATGCAGGAAAACCCGGAAGGATTGAGCGCGTTGACCCCACGGTTTTCGTGGCAGATTACGTCCAAGTCACCCGGTCTTATCCAACAGTCGTATCAGATTCAGGTTGCCCCGTCGGAAGAAGACCTGAAAAAGGGAGTCAATCTGTTATGGGATTCAGGAATCGTCAACAGCGACGAGTCGGTACTTATTTCTTACGGGGGGCAACCCCTCTCGTCGAGAGGCCTCTATTTCTGGCGCGTGAAAGTGGGCACCAATCAAGGCAACAGTAACTGGAGCCAAGTCAATCGTTGGTCGATGGCATTATTGAATGATTCGGAGTGGCAGGCAAAATGGATTGGAGAGGATGCACTTTCCAATCCCAACGAGACGGATAAGAACAACACACGCCTGGCCGCACGTTACCTGAGAAAACCATTCGACGCGAAAAGCAGTAAAATTCAGCGAGGCGTTCTTTATATTGCGGGCCTCGGAGCCTATGAAGCTTACCTGAACGGAAAACGGATCTCGGATGATGTCTTTGCCCCAACGGTTTCGTGGTACCCCAACCGGGTTTATTACAATACGTATGACGTAACCCCGCTCTTGCGGAAAGGCTCCAACATTCTGGCAGTTAAACTGGGTAACGGCAGGTACTTCGGGATGAGGGAATCGCGCAGCCTGATGTTCGGATTGCCCCGTATGCTGGCTCAGCTCGAAATAGAATATTCCGACGGTTCCAGGG
The DNA here is from genome assembly GCA_022840285.1 of Porphyromonadaceae bacterium. Taxonomy (GTDB): domain Bacteria; phylum Bacteroidota; class Bacteroidia; order Bacteroidales; family Dysgonomonadaceae; genus Petrimonas. The sequence goes on along the minus strand of JALHIE010000030.1, from coordinate 3,559 downwards.
AGGTGATACCAAGTGATGAATCCTGGAAAGTCACTTCAAGAGGGCCCATCGTCGCTAACAATGAGTTTGACGGAGAAGAGTACGATGCACGCCTCGAGCTTGCCGGATGGGAAACTGGCGGCTACGATGATGCCTCGTGGCAACAAGCGCACACAATGGCCACCCCCGAAGGCAAACTCACGGCTCAACCCAACCCGAACATCCGGGTGATGGAAGAAATAAAACCGGTCCGGATCTCCAGGCTTGCAGACGGAAAATTTATCCTCGACATGGGACAAAACATGGTTGGGTGGCTGAAGATAAACAAGTTGAACGGGAAAAAGGACCAACCCGTAACGATGCGTTTTGCTGAAATATTGAATCCGGACAGCACCATTTACCTGGCAAACATTCGCTCGGCAAAGGTAACGGATATTTATACTCCCGCGAAAGACGGGCCGTTCAGCTGGGAACCGTCGTTTGTTTATCACGGATTCCGTTTCGTCGAAATATCCGGACTGGATGAACAGCCCGAATTATCCAGCTTTACCGGAAAAGTAGTGTACGACAACATGGAGACCACCGGACAGTTTGAAACATCCAACGACATCATCAACCAGACTTTCAAAAACGCCTATTGGGGAATTCGAGGGAACTACCGCGGGATGCCCACCGACTGTCCGCAGCGCGATGAACGCCAGGGGTGGCTGGGCGACCGGGCAACCGGATGCTTCGGCGAAGCCTTTGTTTTTAATAACGCCTTGCTGTACAGCAAATGGGCTCAGGACATAGAGGATTCTCAAAGTCCCGAAGGAAGCATCTCGGTCGTCTCACCCCGTTACTGGACCATTTACAACGACGATGTGACCTGGCCGGCAGCTTATTTTTACGCAGCGAAGATGCTTTACCATCAATACGGCGACAGGGAACCCATCCGAAAACATTATCCTTCCATGAAACGATACCTGGAGCGTATCCAGCAGGTATCCATGCAGGATTTCATCCTCACGAAAGATACCTACGGCGACTGGTGCATGCCTCCCGAAAAACAGGAGTTGATCCACTCGCAGGATCCTTCGCGCAAGACGGCAGGGGCGGTTCTGAGTACGACCATGTATTACAGCCTGCTCAACCTGATGGTTGAGTTTGCCCAATTGACCGGGAATCAACAGGATATCCAGGGATTTAAAGAATTGGCAAGCCGGATAAAAGAGGCTTACAATGCAACGTTCTTCAACGCTGACTCGGCAAAATACGACAACAACACGGTAACGGCAAACATCCTTTCCCTCCAGCTGGGCCTGGTTCCTGAAGGAAAGGAACAGCAAGTGTTTGAAAATATCGTCCAAAAAACGGAAGTCGATTTTGACGGACACGTCAGTACCGGTGTGCTGGGGATACAGCAGTTGATGCGTGGACTTACACAGTACGGAAACGTGGATCTGGCCTATAAAATTGCGACTAATGAGACCTACCCGAGTTGGGGGTACATGATAAAAAAAGGCGCTACCACCATCTGGGAACTCTGGAACGGGGATACGGCTGATCCGGCGATGAACTCCGCCAATCACGTCATGTTGCTCGGAGATCTCATCATCTGGTATTACGAAGATTTGGCCGGAATTAAAAACCACCCCGGGAGTGTGGCTTACAAAAAACTGTGGATGGAGCCCAAGTTCCCCAAAGGGCTTTCTCACGTAAAAGCCTCATACAAATCGGTTTACGGAGAAATAAAGAGCGAATGGACAAAAGAAAACGGGTCGTTTAACTGGAACATCACTATTCCGGGAAACACTTCCGCAGTGGTAAGATTACCTAAAGAACTACAGATCGTAAAACCCGTTCAGGCAGGTGTAAAAAGCTTTAAGGAAACCGATTCGGGAGTTGAAATAGAATTGGGATCAGGCAACTATACGCTGTCTAACCGATAAACGGCCTGTTGAATTGGACAAATCGTTAAGAAAATAAATAATCGGAGAGACTGTTTTCTGACTTTTAGACAGGGGCAACGGCTTTTATTTAAATATTTTCTTACTTTTGTAAGTCGAATATCGAATTTTAAGCAAGAATGAAAAGGTTCCCCGATAAGATTAAGATAACGGTTACTTTATTTTTAACGATTTGTTCAATTTCTCTTTTCGCTCAGGAGAGGGCAATGAAATCCACCAATCAAGGCACGCTTCTGGGGGTGGGCAAAGCTTTTCTGACCGACACCTACTTATCTCCTTTAGAGTATAGCGGGTTGACCATGTCGCTGTTGCACGACCGCATCAGCCCAACCAGTCACTTCAACGAAAAATTACTGCTACAGCAGCAGTTTCAAATACAGCTGGCGTTTACCAAAAACCCTTCTGCGTCCGCATCTGAATATGCCGGGGAGGTTTCCTACAACGTAAACGCACTCTATCCCTTTTTCAAGAACGAAAAGTTCAGCTTTCTCGGAGGCGGTGGAGGGGATGCTTCACTGGGGGGCATCTACAACGTGAGAAATTCCAACAATCCGGGTTCACTGAAAGCTTCCGTGAACCTTGATCTCTCGGCAATGGCAACCTATAACTGGCGAAGACTCACTTTTCGCTGGCAGGCAAGCACACCGTTTCTGGGCATGTTCTTCTCCCCCGCTTACGGACAATCCTACTACGAGATCTTCTCCCTGGGAAACGGAAAGGGCACAATAAGGGTTGCATCGTTCCAGAACCAGCTGGCGCTACGCAACTACTTCACCGTTGATATTCCTTTCAACAACCTGACCATCCGTACCGGATACCTGGGTGATTTTTACAGAACCGACGTTAACGACATTGTCACCACCATTGTTTCACACCAGTTTATGGTCGGGTTAGCCGTAGAGTCACTTAATTTTGGCGGGTTGAAATCCAAAAACAGCAAGCTCTTAAAAAGCAGTTATTACTGATATGCAATATAATTTCGACGAAATCATTGACCGGTCGACCTCACAAAGCGTCAAGCTGAATAAGCTAAAGGCGGTTTTCGGGCGCGACGACCTTATCCCCCTGTGGGTGGCCGACATGGATTTCCTATCCCCTCCGGCAATTACCGAAGCGCTGATCGAGAGAACCCGACACGGTATTTTCGGATACACGGTTCCTTACGACGGGTATTTTCTTTCCATCATCCACTGGCTCAAGAACAGGCACAGTTATGAGGTGTACCGCAATGAAATAACTTTCGTTCCGGGCATCCGTTTCGGATTGTTCCCGAAGCGCTTGAAAGACGGGTTGTAAACAATCCTTTGCTTTTGGAGAACGGAAAATACTCTATCGATTTTGAAGGATTAAAGGGAATTATCGCCGAAAACGATTGCAAGATGCTTATCCTCTGCAATCCTCACAATCCTGTAGGAAGAGTATGGAATGAAGATGAACTGATACAACTGGCAGAAATCTGTTATGACAACAACATCCTGGTTGTTTCCGACGAAATTCATTCCGACCTGACCTTGCCCGGGTTCAGGCACCGACCCTTTGCCACGGTGTCGGAAAAGGCAAAAGAGAACAGCATCACGCTGATGGCTCCGAGCAAGACATTCAACATTGCCGGGATTGTCAGTTCTTTTGCG
>JALHIE010000029.1 GCA_022840285.1 Porphyromonadaceae bacterium | reverse complement strand
ATATTGAAAAACGAATATACCGTTGACAGGATACGAATATAATTGTATATTTGAACTCCAAACAACCTTAAAGAGATATGACAAACAACGAACATTTACTTCATTATGTTTGGAAATACCGGCTTTTCAGCCAGACCGATCTCCAAACAACGGATGGCCAGAAAATAGAGATCATCGACCCGGGAATGCACAACACCGATGCAGGAGCCGACTTTTTCAATGCCAAAATCAAAATGGGGGATCGGGTGTGGGCCGGGGATGTGGAGATCCATTCATCCTCCAACGATTGGATCAAGCATGGTCACCATGCCGATGAGAGCTACAATTCGGTGATTTTACACGTGACGGAACAGGTGAGGGGCACTGTGAAGAATCAAAAAGGAGTGGAGGTTCCGCAAATGCAATTGGTCGTTCCCGACAATGTAAGAAAAAATGCAGCCTATTTACTCAACAGCAGATCGAACTTACCGTGCAAATATCACCTTCCTGTGGTGGAAAAGGAAATCATACGTTCTTGGTTGACTGTGGTGGGGATTGAACGATTGGAGCGAAAGATCAACGATATCTTTATGCATATGGTTCGTTTCAACAACTCCTGGGATCATGTATTGTATGTCCTGCTGGTCAGGAACTTCGGATTCGGATTAAATTCCGATGGGTTTGAGCGATTGGCGTTGAGCCTTCCTCTCCACTGTATTCAAAGAAATAACGACAGCCTTTTTCAGGTAGAAGCGTTGCTGTTTGGACAAGCCGGTATGTTGTGTGACAATGCTGTTTCAGACGATTATTTCCTACAACTCAAGAAAGAATACGAGTTCTTAAAGCATAAGTACCAACTGAAGCCCATCGATGGTTTTTTGTTCAAGAAATTGCGCGCACGTCCCCGTGCATTTCCGCAGGTACGCATCGCACAACTGGCAGCCTTGCTGAAAAAGTCGGGGCGACTTTTCTCGTCCATACTCGAGAAAGAAGATTATAAACAGCTTCGGCTCCATTTCCAGGTCGAGACGTCAAGTTACTGGCACACCCATTATTCTTTTGGAAAAGAATCGGTAAAATCCTGCAAGTACCTGGGGGAATCTTCTTTCAATGTTATTCTTATCAACACGGTGGTTCCCATGCTCTTTGCCTACGGTAGGAAAACCGGCCAGGATAAGTATTGCGACAGGGCGATGCATATTCTTGAATCGGTAAAGCCGGAACGAAATGCCATCGTTGCCGAATTTACGGCTTCCGGTATATCCCTTTTCAATGCATTCGATTCTCAAGCACTTATTCAGTTAAGGAGAGAGTATTGTGATAAGCGGAAATGCTTGTATTGCAAAATCGGCTATCACATTTTAGCCCGGTAATGCGGCAAAACATCTTGTATTTACGGAATTTCCTTTTTTTTTAACCATCAAAACTCTAAAAACTACTTAATTCGTTGTATTTTTGCGCCAATTATACTAACGGTAGTATGGTAATAATGACAAGGTTGTTGAAACATATATCCACACTCACTTTTCTTGCAGGGGTCCTTTTTCTGTTGTGTTCATGTGCAAATATGGCGGCGCCTACGGGAGGGCTGTACGACGAGGCACCTCCGAGAGTAGTTCGTTCCAATCCACAGAACAGCGCGCTAAACGTAGACCGGAAAATCGTTGAAATCGAATTTGATGAGAACATAAAAATAGAGAAACCGACCGAAAAAGTGATCATCACGCCGCCGCAGATAAATATGCCGGTGATAAAATCGGTGGGAAAGAAAGCCGTTGTGGAGTTTAACGACGAGTTGTTGCCCAACACCACCTACACCATCGATTTTACTGATGCCCTCGTAGATAACAACGAAGGAAACCCTCTCGAGAATTTTTCCCTCTCTTTCTCTACCGGGAATCAGCTCGATACGCTCGCTGTTTCCGGTAAAGTGTTATCAGCAGAAAACCTGGAACCTGCCCAGGGTATTTATGTGGGTATGCACACCAACCTGGACGATACCGCTTTTGTAAGAACACCTTTTGAAAGGATCTCAAGAACTGACTCACGCGGAAGGTTCACAGTAAGAGGATTAGCCGCAGGCAAATACAGGATTTTTGCTCTCGACGATAAAAACAGAGACTATAAGTACGACAATCCGCAGGAAGCTGTCGCTTTTCTTGATTCTATCGTTGTGCCGTCGTCGATACCTGCTGTGCGGCAGGACACGGTTTTCAGAGACAGTGTGACCATAGATACCGTAATTGCGGTAAATTACACCCGATTTCTCCCCGATGATATTTTACTACGCTCATTTTCGTCCGGATTTCAACGGAAGTATTTTCAAAAGCACGAACGGATCCAGCGGGAGAAGCTTGTAGTCTTTTTTGCTGCTCCTACCCAGGAGCCTGTTTTCGAACTGTTGAGGCCGGCATCTGACAACGATAGCTGGTACTTGATGGAAAAGAGTAAAGGGAACGATACCCTTTCCCTGTGGATATCCGACTCATTGATTTTGCGACAAGATACCGTTATATTGAAAATGAATTACCTGAAAACCGATTCGTTGAACCGGGACCTTATGCAATCGGATACATTGAGCTTCACATTCCGCGAACCGCGGCAGACCAACAGAGAAAAAGGAGAGGAAGAAAAAGAGGAAGAAGTGCGTTTTTTGATGGTCAACCACAATATCCGCTCCTCTCACGAAATTTATTCACCGGTTCAGTTGGAGTTTGAACAGCCGGTGATCGACTTCGATTCATCGAAGGTGAAGCTTACGTACGAAGTGGATTCTGTTTTCTCGCCTGTCCCTTTCACGATGCTCGGTGACACGCTCAATCCCCGTAAGTATACGCTTCGGCATAAATGGGAACCCGGAGGGAAATATGCGTTGAACATCGACTCGGCAACCGTCCACAGCATCTACGGATTGTGGAATAACAGGGTAGAACAGGCGTTTACCGTAAAAACGCTGGATCAGTACGGAAATTTAATGTTCCAGCTGTCGGGTTTGCCGGTAGGAAAACCTGCTTACGTAGAACTACTGGACAAATCGGATAAACCTTTTCGAAAAGTACGTGTCAAAAACAACGAAGCGTTGATTTTCGATATCAACCCGGGGACCCTGTATGCTCGGCTTTTCATAGATGACAACGGAGACGGTGAATGGACGACAGGCGATTATGAAAAGGGGAGGCAGCCCGAAAGGGTCTATTATTATCCGGGAGCTTACGAGATCAGGGCATACACCGACCACGAAGAGTCGTGGGATGTCACGGAGTTGCCGTTAGATAAGCAAAAACCGCTTGAAATCACCAAAAATAAACCCGAAGAGAAGAAACGCCGCAACCTCAACGAAGAGCGTGAGCGCCAGCAAAATCAACGCGGCGGCTCTCCTTTCCCCGGTGGATCAGCTGGCATGGGCGGGCAGACAACGCCGATGCAGAGACAAGGCACTCCCACCCGGTAACCGTACTAACCCAAACGAATGAAAATGAACAAAACAATTCAATTGTTTCTCTTATTTATCTTAATCATGCTCTTGCCTCAGGAAACAACTGCCCAATGCAAGATCATCAACAACTCTTTTAAAGACGGAGAGAGCATCGCTTACGATTTGTATTTCAATTACGGCATAATGAACGCTAAGGCAGGTACAGGATCGTTAACCACCGACCTGGTAAACTACAAGGGCAATAGCGCGTTTAATATTCGCATGCTTCTCAATACCAGCGGATTGGCCGGAAGTATTTATACGGTCAACGATACGCTTGTTTCCTATATCGACATGGACCTGAGGCCACTGCTCTTCACCAAGAATGCATTTGAAGGGAAAGATTACTCCCGGGAAGTGCAGTCTTTCAGTTATGCGGAGGATGGGATAAAAGTAAGGACAAACCGTATTTTTAACGGAAAAAAGAAATTCGAAGAAACCATTACTACCCACGAATGTACATACGACTACCTGTCGGTGTTGGCGTTAATCCGGAACCTGGATTACTCGGATATGGAGCCCGGAGACCAAAAGCAGATCCGTTTTCTTTCCGGAAGAGAAATCGTGAACATGGCAGTCAACCACAACGGAACGTCAGTGATTAAGGCCAACGACGGACAAACCTACAACACAATTCAAATTTCCCTGACCATCTACGATAAGGCGTTCGAAAACAAGAAAGAGGCCATTAGTGCTTCATTGACCGATGATACAAACAGGGTTCCCATAGTCATCAACACACATTTAAAGATCGGGGCGATCCGTGCCGTGTTGAAAAATGTTACCGGGCTGCGAAACTAAATCATCTTTTATAAATTTCTTTACCTATGCAAAAGCAATTGTTTCTTTTCTGTACGCTTTTCTTGATGCTTCTTTTGGTTCCTCCCCACGCATTACAGGCACAAACCGCGGGTGAACCCTATGTGATTTTGGTTGAGTTCATGTTGGATGAGGCACGGTTGGATGAGGCCATAGAATTACTGTCCGATATTCAAACGCAAACTCTTGAAAACGAAGAAGGTTGCCTGGTTTACGATGTCCTGTTGAGTGAGCAGGAGCCTGCCCGGATATTTCTTTACGAGAGTTACGAAAGTGAGGATGCCTATAAGGTGCACTCCAACGCTCCCTATTATAAGGAGATTGTCCTGAAAAAACTGAAACCGCTGATCAAGAGCCAAAAGATAACCAAAGTTTTTCCCTTGAACTTCGAAGACGCGTTGGACGACGCTGAAATTTAATGTTTCGCACCGGGATGCCAACGTTATCCAGCATCAGTAGCCTGGCATTACCGGGTCTCCGATCGGGTTGGTCCGCAGGGCCGCTCCGTCTATAATGGAAAAGGGTAGATTGGTCTGATATTGCGGACTTTTTTCTTCAATTATCCGTCTGGAAAAACAGATCTGTCAATGAATCACGACAACTATCATTCGAGAATCCCTGAACCGGCTTTGCGAAGGCTGCCGTGGTATTTGTCTTACGTTAAGTTGTTAAAAAAGCAAGGATACGGTAAAGTATCTTCTACACAAATCGCTAAAAAAATCAACGTGTCGGCCACACAAATTGCGAAAGATCTTTCTTATGTCAATGTGAGCGGAAAAACACGGGTAGGGTATGATATTGATAAACTGATAGAAGTGCTGGAGGACTTTTTAGGTTTCAAGAAGATGCACACCGCCGTGCTTTTCGGGGTAGGCAGTCTGGGTGCCGCCTTGCTTTCCGATTCGGGTTTAGAGCAATACGGGTTAAAAATACACGCCGGATTTGATGTGGATTCATCCATCGTCGGACAAAAGATTAACAATATTCCCGTGTTTTATTCCGACGATTTCGCTTCGATAAACAAAAAGATTGATGCCCAGATAGGTATCCTCACGGTTCCGCCCGATATTGCTCAGGAAGTTGCCGACTTTATGATTGCAGGAGGAATACAGGCAATATGGAACTTCACTCCTTTTCGTATTCGGGTTCCCGAACAGATTGTGCTGCAAAACACATCGCTCTACGCACACTTGGCAGTTATGTTCAACCGGCTTGTGAAGGAGGGGTAGTACCGATGAAAATTTTTGCTATCGGCTTAAATTACGATTCGCATAACCGGGAGATGAGGCGGACTTTCGAGGCCAGTGAACCGGTTATTTTCATGAAGCCGGATACGGCTTTACTTCGTAACGGTAATCCGTTTTTTTTACCCGATTTCTCCAGCGAAGTTCACTACGAAACAGAGCTGGTGCTAAGGATAAACCGGTTAGGGAAAAATATTGCCGAAAAGTTTGCTTACCGTTATTACGATGAAATTACTGTCGGTATCGATTTTACCGCCCGTGATTTGCAGCGAAAACAAAAAGAATCGGGCCTGCCTTGGGAGATTGCCAAAAGTTTTGACAATGCTGCGCCAATAGGGGAGTTTATCTCCAAAAAGCAAATACCGGACATCAATAACATAAATTTTCGTCTCGATATCAACGGAAATACTGTACAGAAAGGGAACAGTCGTGATCTGATATACTCTTTCGATAAGATCATCGCTTACATCAGTCGCTTTTTTACGCTTAAGATAGGAGACCTTATTTTTACCGGAACTCCGGCCGGAATAGGAGGTGTATCCATCAACGACCGCCTGGAGGGCTACATTGAGGATAAGAAGCTGCTCGATTTTAAAATTAAATAGCGCCAATACAATAAAAAGAGACTATATTTGTTTAAAAAATAAACGAGATATACAGATTTATGCGATCGAAATCAAGTTTCTTCACTGCCGTTTGTTTCTTAGGCATATCCATGTTGTTTCCCTGGAAAGCGGTTAGCCAGCAACATAACCCGATTCCCGTAGCAGTGCCTTCACTGCAGATTGCGCCCGATGCACGTGGTGGCGGAATGGGCGATATAGGTGTTGCTAGCATGCCCGATATCTATTCGCAGTATTGGAATGCTGCCAAATATCCCTTTATCACCGGCAATGCCGGATTTTCGATCTCCTATACTCCCTGGCTCAGTAAGCTGGTAAACGATATTGATTTGGTATACCTGTCTGGCTTCTGGAAATTTGGAGGCGAAAACCTGAATGCAATCAGTGCTTCGCTCCGTTACTTTTCTCTGGGAGACGTTGATATATTTGACCAGAACACCGATTACGTGATGGCAGTATCGCCCCACGAATTTACTTTCGATATGGCCTATTCGAGAAAGCTTTCCGAAACCTTTTCAGGAGCGGTTACGTTGCGGTATATTCGTGCAGATTACTCTACGGGAAGCGATGACGCGACGCCCGGCAACGCTTTTTCTGCGGATATTTCCGGTTATAACGAGGCCTACCTCAACCTGGGTCGTTCGGAAGCATTGTTGGGATTCGGTTTTAACGTCTCAAACATTGGGACAAAGATATCTTACGACGGTGGTAACACATCCATGTTTTTGCCTGCAAACCTGAGGTTGGGGACATCATTGGGAGTGCCGGTTGACAATAAAAATAGTTTCTCGATCAGTTTAGATATCAATAAGTTACTGGTTCCAACTCCTCAGCTGTCCGTTGATGGAGAAACCGAGGAGGAGAGGGCGGAAAGGGTACAGAACTATTCAGCTATTTCTCCCGTTGCAGGTATTTTCAGCTCCTTTGGTGATGCGCCCGGAGGATTCAGGGAAGAGATGCAGGAAGTGATGTGGTCGTTGGGGGTAGAATATTTTTACGACAATCGGTTCTCACTCCGCACGGGGTACTATCACGAAAGCGAATACAAGGGTAACCGCCGTTATGTTGCTTTTGGAGCCGGATTAAAAATAACCGCTTTTCAGATTGACGCAGCATACCTGGTGTCAACGGCTCAATCCAATCCATTGGATCAGACATTGCGCTTGTCGTTGGGCTTTGATATCGATGGAGTAAGGCAGTTGTTGCGGTAATCGGGTAGTTTTTCTATGAAGATAAGAGTAGGTTTTGGATACGATATGCATCGCCTGGTCGAGGGCAGGGACCTCTGGTTGGGTGGAATAAAAATAGACTTCGGAAAAGGCCTGCAGGGTCATTCCGATGCTGATGTGTTGATTCACAGCATTTGTGATGCGTTGCTTGGTGCGGCCAACCTGCGGGATATCGGTTTTCATTTTCCCGACACGGCAGAGGAGTTTTACGGTGTCGACAGTAAAGTCCTGCTGAAAAGAAGTGTTACCCTGCTGCGAAACAAAGGTTTTGAGATTGGTAACATTGATACGACCATCTGTGCCGAAGCGCCCAAAATCAACCCGTATATTCCGAGGATGCAAAAGGCGTTGTGCGAAATAATGGAGACAGATATCGAGGTAATCTCCATCAAAGCCACCACCTCCGAAAAGATGGGATTTGTTGGCCGGCAGGAAGGTATAACAGCCTATGCGGTAGCGTTGATTCATAAATTCTAATTATTCCCGGTTTTGTTTTTCAAGTGGCTTCAACGGAAAAAACAGGCAAAAGGATTCGGTATCCATTCTCCTTTCGCGTATGATTTTGTCACCCGTGTTATTCACGAAGAATATGGGTACACGGTTTTTTTGGATATAGATCAGATTTTGCGCGACCATAAGATAGCGACAACCGAAAAGAAGCTACACCACTTGTCGTACAGGCTTGTCAGGTATTTTAAACCCGGTAAGATACTCGAGCTGGATACGGGGCAAGGGGTGAACACGCTCTACATAAGTGCGGCTTCCAAGGATACCGTCTGTCATTGTTTTGATCCGGAGATGAAAAACGTGTTGCTGGCCAGGAATTTGCATACAATGTTTAACAGGCATGTTGAGTTTATCGATGAAATAGACCTCTCTGAGTCGTACGATGGAATATTTGTCTACCTGAACGGGTTTCCTATTGATATGGAGAACCTGCTGTCGATGAGTTCAAACGATACTTTCTGGGTTATCGCGGGAATAAAATCGGGTAGTGGTAAACGGTTCTGGAATGCGATTGTCGCAGATGAAAGGGCAAGGATCACTTTCGATATGAAAGATACCGGTATTGTCGTTTTAAAAAAATCGTACCACAAGGCAAACTATCTGATTTAAAAAAAACAATTAGACATTAAATAAAGCCTAAATTACTAACTGTAAGACGGCCTAAGTGTCTGGTATCTAAAATGAATTTGGGAATGAAAAAAAGCACTATATATACAAAATCGGGAGATAAAGGCAAAACTTCGTTGGTAGGTGGCACCCGGGTGAAGAAAACTCATGTCCGGTTAGAGGCTTACGGAACAATAGACGAGTTGAACAGTTTTATCGGTTGGTTGGACTGCGCCATTATCGACGAAGAGACCAGTCGCTTTCTTTCCTTTCTTCAGCACAAACTTTTTTCGGTAGGCTCTTACCTGGCAACAGAAACAGAGCTGATCCCCCCTAAAGCTGCCAGCATCATCGTCCCTGAAGACATTGAAAAAATTGAAAAGGAGATCGATCGGATAGACCACACGTTGCCCCGGTTAAGCCGTTTTGTTCTTCCCGGAGGAAACGAAGCTGCTGCGCGTGCGCATATCTGCCGTACCGTTTCCCGAAGAGCGGAGCGAAACATCTACCGGGTATCGGAAGAATTCCCGGTAGCCGATTTTGTTTTAATTTTCTTGAATCGGTTGTCAGACTACTTTTTCGTGCTGGCACGATACGAAAGTAATAAGACCGGAAAAGAAATATACTGGGAATAGGATAATATCTGATTTTTTTGTATATTTTTGCGCTAAATTTATGAAACAACTAACCCTAAGGAGATAATTATGTATTGGACACTCGAATTAGCTTCTAAATTGGAAGACGCTCCCTGGCCGGCAACAAAAGACGAGCTCATTGATTTTGCTCAACGTTCCGGTGCCCCGCTTGAAGTGATTGAGAATTTACAGGAAATTGAGGATGACACGGAAGTCTTTGAGACCATTGAAGACATCTGGCTCGATTATCCCAGTAAAGAGGACTTCTTTTTTAACGAAGATGAGTATTGATGTTTTCCAAAAACAACATTTTACAGCCGCCCGGGAAGTCGGGCGGCTGTTTTCTTTGTATTCCGTTAGCGAAGCATTATGCCGGTAAGCATTCTTCCTGTATGCAGCGATTGCCGTCGGGCCGAGAAAAACAAGCGGCTATTGCCGAAAGTACAGTACTTCGTTTTTTCTATTTGACGTTTGGGAACGCCTAGCCTGATGAGCTCCTGCCGGTTAATCTCCTTGAGATCGATATGTAACTTCCCGGATAATTGGTGTCGATAAGAGGTCGACTTATCAAGATCAAAACCGTTTTTTTTAAACTCTTCCTCGACTTCTTTTCCCACCTCGTAACTATCGACACCAATTGCCGGGCCAATAGCAGCGAGAACGTCCCGCGTTTCGGTTCCGAAGTTTTTCTTCATTTCAACGAGCGTCTTGTCAACAATTCTCCCCGAGGTCCCTTTCCACCCGGCGTGAATGGCACCGATAGCGCCGTTTTTCCGGTCGAACAACAACAGCGGAACACAGTCGGCAGTGGTAACACACAGGAAGTGGCCCTTTTCCTGTGTAACGGACGCATCGAATCCGTAGAGCTTCTCTATTTTATCTGTATTGGATAGATTCAGAAAATCAGCGTCAATAAGCAGTACCCTGTTGCCATGCGTTTGATGCGGCGTGATCAGATCATCGGCTTCTTTGTAGAACTTTCTGGCTACGATGGACCTGTTTTCAAAAATATTCAGCGGATCATCATCGGAGTAGTTTCCCAGGTTTAATGACCGGAATTCTCCGCGGCTCACGCCACCTCCCCGCGTGGTGGAGAAATGGAGCAACCGCTGTTCATCGGCAAAAATTCTGAAGAAAAGCAGGTTCGAATAATTGGGGTGGCGAAACATAATTTAAAAATCCTCTTCGTAATAGTTTTCTTCTTTCTCTCCGTATTCTTCGTCCAAATCCTCTACCATCTCTTCTTCGGGTTCAAACTCCAGGGATTGAACGTCGAGGCGCCTGTGAATGAGCGACTCTCCCGATGCAGAAACAGGGATGGTTTCTTCTGAATTTAACTCCCTCCAGAGAATATCTTTCAAGGCAGGAATCCCGTATCCGGTGATGGAGGATATGAAAACATAAGGAATTTTCGGTAAGTCATAAGAGATTTCATGCATCAACTCGTCGTCCAGCATATCCGCTTTGGAGATCGCAAGAACACGGTGTTTGTCAAGTAGCTCGGGATTGTATTCGGTAAGTTCATTCAACAGGATGTTGTATTCCTCGTGAATATTTTCGGCATCGGCAGGTACAACAAACAACAGAAGCGAGTTTCTTTCGATATGGCGTAAAAAGCGTAGCCCGAGCCCTTTCCCTTCGCTGGCACCCTCGATGATGCCGGGAATATCGGCCATCACGAACGATCTCCCTTCGCGATAGCTTACTATCCCCAAATTAGGCTCCAGCGTGGTGAACGGATAATTGCCTATCTTCGGCTTCGCTGCAGATACTACCGACAGTAGCGTTGATTTTCCTGCATTGGGAAAGCCAACCAATCCCACATCGGCGAGCAATTTCAATTCAAGAATAATCCATTTCTCTTCATACGGTTCTCCCGGTTGAGAATAACGCGGTGCCTGGTTGGTTGGCGATTTGAAGTTCGTGTTTCCCAATCCCCCGCGCCCGCCTTTGAGCAAAATGACCTCTTGTCCATCGTCGGTGATGTCGCACAGGTACTCTCCCGTGTGAGCGTCATAGGCCACGGTCCCGCACGGAACTTCAACGATTTTACTGTCGCCTCTTTTGCCCGAACTGTTGCGTCTTGATCCGCTTTCGCCGTGTCCTGCAAATATATGCCGTTGAAATTTTAAATGAAGCAGTGTCCAATAGTTACGGTTGCCGCGTAAGATTATGTTTCCTCCGTCGCCACCGTTTCCTCCATCAGGTCCGCCTTTTGGGATATATTTCTCTCTTCTGAAATGGGTTGACCCTCGTCCCCCCTTTCCCGACCTGCAAAAGATTTTTACATAATCAACAAAATTTGTTTCAGCCATTTTATCCGCCCGTAAGATTATCAACCGCTTTTACTATCGAGTTAAACACTTCTTCGATAGCTCCCTCCCCGGGTATGCATACGAGTTTGTTTTGTTTGGCGTAATATTCTTTCAACGGCTCTGTTTGCTGGTGGTACACGTGTAGCCGCGACTTGATGGTATGCCCGTTGTCATCGGAACGGCCCGATAGTTGCCCGCGTTTCAACAACCTGTCAATCAACTCTTCGTCCTTAACCTCCAGGCTTAGCACAGAGGTGATGTCTAATCCGTTTTTCTTCAGCTTGTTGTCCAGGGCTTCCCCCTGAGGAAGTGTGCGGGGGAATCCATCGAAGATAAACCCCTTTTTGTCCAGGTTTTTTCGGATCAGATCTTCCAGCATCTCGATCATGATCTCATCGGGAACCAACTGCCCTTTCGAAATGTACTGTTCCGCTGTTTTGCCTAACGCTGAGCCTGCCTTTATTTCAAATCTCAAGATATCTCCGGTAGATACGTGTTTTAGTCCGTATTTCTCAATCAATAAATCACTTTGTGTTCCTTTTCCGGAACCGGGAGCGCCAAAAATAACGATGTTTAACATAAAAAAGCCAGTAAGTATATAGAATGCAAAGATAAGGTTTTTTTACTTTTAATTTATCGTTTTGAACTTAATTAGGGCGATATCTGTTTTAATATCAGAAAACATTTTTAAAAAATAGCGTATGAACAAGCAGGAGTTTAAACAAAAAACGCAGGAGATATTGGATCAGCTCGATGCGAAGATAGATGAAATGAAGCAAGGTATCAGCAACATTGCCGAAGATGCCAAAGAAGAGTATGCCGAACAAATAGAAAAGCTGAAAAGCCTGAAAGATGAACTCTCAGAAAAACTGGGAAAGTTTGATGATGTTGCTGAAAATAAGTGGGATGTGGTGAAAGAAAGTGCCGCTAGTTTTTTTTCTAAGGTAGGTGAAGCATGGAAAGAGGATTTTGAGCGGGTAAAACAAGCTTTTAAAAAAGAGGTTGACACAGCTTCCGATCTGGCACAGGATACAGAAACGGAGGCTAAAGAGGAGCAACAGGCATAAAAAAACTCCCGGAATTCCGGGAGTTTTTTTATGCCTGCGAGAGAGAATTACTTGATGCCCAGTTTGGTTTTAACCAAAGGAGTGGCATCCTCTGCGGTGGTAGCATTGAAGTAAACCGGGTTTCCTGCTGCCAGGTCAAAAATATAGGTGTACCCTTTCTCATCACCTACCGCTTTAATGGCGGCAGCAATCTTTTGCTGAACCGGAGCCAGCAGCTTCTGACGCAACTCTTCCATTTCCCGTTGGCTGTTTTGCAAAAACATTTGATACCTTTCATTAATCTGATCCAACTGTTTTTGTTGATCGGCTTTAACGGTCTCGGATGAAGTGGGCGCCAGTTTTTGGAATTCTTCTGCTTTTTTATTGAATTCGTCTACCAAGGCTTGTCCGTTTTTAGAAATCTCTTCCTGTTTGGTGTTCAACTGAGTCTCGATGCCCGGGATTTCAGGCATCTGGTTAAAAAGCTCGGAAGTGTTTATGTGTGCTAGTTTTGCGTTTTGTGCAAAGGCAGCGATAGGGGCAATCGCGAGCAATAAGATGATTAATTTTTTAGTCATGATTAATGTATTGAATTTATTAATTTTTTCGTTTAGACTGAATCAATGTCGGTTTAGCCTTGGTCAGTTTCTATTTTTGCGTCGCAAAGATAATAAATATTTGGTTATTAATATCCTAATCGAGATAAAACTTGATCACTGATATCGATGTCCGGCGATGCAAATATGATGGATGTGGCCGAAGCCCTGTCGACCACTGCCTGGTATGCGTTGGCCGCGGCAATCACCTTAACGGCATTGTAAATCTCATCCTGGATAGGTTTCATTATTGCTTCGCGGCGTTTGAACAACTCACCCTGCTGTCCGAAATACTTATTGCGTAATGTATTTATTTCGTTTTCCTTGGCAACTATTTCGTTTTCACGTTTTGTTTTCTCCTCACCAGCCAGAAAAACCAGGTCTGCCTGGTATTTTTTGTACATGGCTTCCACCTCCTGGGCAGCTTTGTCCACCTCGCTCTGCCATTGCTTTGATACATTTTCAAGCTGCTTGTTCCCGTTTTCGTAGGCCGGAATTTTTCCGAGAATATATTCCATATCAATGAACGCAAACTTTTGTGCATAAGTGGTTCCGATTGCCAGGGCTAAGAAGAAGCCAATTAAAAATAAAGTCTTTTTCATACGATTATTTTTTATTTTTTTCATTAAAGTCGTATGGAACTCGCCGTAATCATTTACTGGGGTGTAATTGATTTACATGCTCGTTTCATATTCGTTAGTCGTTTTAATTGTTCTGTAAATGTAAAGACACCAAAAAATGCATTTCGTTTACACCGGCGGGAATAAATTTTGTTAAATTAAAATTCCTGACCGATGATAAAGTGGAACTGGCTTCCGCTGTTCGACCGGCTTCCCCGGATCGGATCGAATCCGTACGCCCAGTCTATTCCCATCAACCCAATCATGGGCAGGAAGATACGGGCTCCGACACCGGCAGAGCGTTTCAGGTCAAAAGGGTTAACGTCTTTCAAGCTATACCATGCATTTCCTGCTTCCAGGAACCCTACTGCGTAAATGGTTGAGTTTGGTTCAAGGATCAACGGATAACGGAGTTCCAGTCCCAAGCGGGTATAAGCGCGCCCCTGCTGTGCGATGGAGTTGTTGTCATAACCGCGCAAAGCAATGTTTTCCGTTGCAAAAGAAGAGGAGTAGCCGCTCATTCCGTCACCACCCACGTCGAACGTTTCGAAAGGGGTCAGTTTATTTTTGTTGTAGTGTCCTAAAATTCCGAATTCTGCCCGGGTTGCCACAACCGGAGTTCTTTTTACAGTAAGCGGAGCCAGGGGGGTGTACGTCCTTATTTTCAGTTTCCATTTGTGGTACTCGTTCCACGTGTATTTTTTGGGGTCGGAGTAGGCCATTTTCGAATAATCGGTGTTGTTGAAGAGCGAGAACGGAGGTGTTGCGCTTACGCTCAATGTAAACTGCGACCCCAGGCGTGTATAGATGGGATTGTCGATGGAGTTTCTTTGTAACGTCACCCCGAAAGTTACGCTGTTACTCGAGCCCGTCTGGAATGGGAATTGTTGCCAGGACCAGTTTTTGAGGTTGTAGCGCTGATATCCCAGTTCCGCCATAACCTGGAAGTAATCATCGGGCCATTCCAGCCTTTTTCCGTAACCGATGGATGCACCGATCATTTCGAACACCTGGTTGGGGTCGTATGAATATTCCATCATATCCTGATAACCGTAACCGCCGTAGCCGCCGTATCCTCCATACCCTCCGTATCCTCCATACCCTCCGTATCCGTACGGGCTATACCCACCATATCCGTACGGACTATACCCGCCGTAACCGCCGTATCCTCCATACCCACCACCGTACATATAGGGGTTCATCTGGGTGTAATAATCGGAGTTTAACCCGGTATACCTTGAGTAGTAAGCACTTAATGAAAAGTTGTTAGGGCGTTTGTTAATCAGGTTTTTCAACGAGAAATTGTTGAGTTTCAGGCTCAGCTTACCCACCAATCCGGTAACACCCCATCCGGCAGAAAATTCAATCTGGTCGTTGCCTTTGGATGTCAACGGGTAGGTAAGGTCTACGGTGCCGTCTTCCGGATTTGGATTTACGCCCGGCTGCAGGTTCTCGGGGTCGAAATGTCCGGTCTGGGCTATCTCACGCACCGAGCGAATCAGGTCTTCTTTGCTGAAAACGGCTCCCGGTTTAGTCCTTAATTCACGGCGGATGACGTCTTCGTAGAGGCGATCGTTCCCTTGAATGATAACTTTCTTGATCGTAGCCTTAGGCCCTTCGGTAACCCGAAGTTCCAGATCGACGGAGTCGTTTTCTATGTTTATTTCAATCGGGTCAATGTTCGAAAACAGGTAACCGTTGTTTTGATACAGGTTGATGGCAGCATCATCGTCGGTAGTCAGCCTTTCCTGCAATTTTTTCTGGTTATAGACATCGCCACAATATCAATGTTGACTGTTTTTTCATCGTTCTTATAGACGGAGTCGCGGATTATCTCAGCATCGCGAAAACCAAACTCGTGGTATTTGCTGATGAAATTTTTCTTGTCTTCCTTGTAAAGGTCTTCAACAAATTTTTTTGTGCGAAACAGGTGTAGAATATTGCCTTTCTCGTTCGTCTTTTTCATCGCCCATTTAAGTGTGCGATCCGAGATGGATTCATTGCCCTCTATGTTGATCCTGTTGACCTTTATTTTTTCTTTCTTATCTACTTCGATATCGAGAATGACCTGGTTCTTGGCACTTGCATCGGGGCGTTGCATAATGGAGATGACAGCTTCTCCAAACCCTTTCTCATCGAAGTATTTTTCTATGATGGTTTTTGCACTGTTTATCTGGTTCGGAGTGATCTGATTTCCCTTGACCACCGAAATCTTTTTTTCGATATCGTCGCGTTCGCTTTTTTTCATTCCTATATACCGGATGTCCGATACGCGAGGCCTGTCGGTCAGCCTGATCTCCAGCCAGGTACTGTCACCCTCAACTTTGGTTTGCAGGATTTTAATGTCGGAGAACAGCCCTTGTTTCCAAAACCGTTGTATGGCATTGGTGATTTCTTCTCCGGGAATCTGGATTTCCTGTCCTTTTGCCAATCCGGAAAAGCTGACCAATACAAAAGGCTGTGCTTCGTACATCGTTCCCTCTATACCGGTGACGTCAATGCCGGCAACGATGTATTTTTTGGGTGTTGCGGTGTAGTTCACCACGGGAACATCTTCAGCAGGAGCGGTTTTGACCGTGTCGTTGGTGGTTATTTGTCCAAACGACATCCCCTGGAAAAGCAGGATAAAAAGTATAACTAAATGGAATGTTTTCTTCAACATCGTGATTTTTTTTTCTTTCGCTTCAACTGTTCAGTTTTTCAGTTTAGTATATCGAAATTTATTGGTTTTCCTTTTCTAATTGTTCACTGGTTTTGCCGAAACGCCTCTCTTTCTTCTGGAAATCGAGAATGGCTTCATAAAGACGTTCTTCATCGAAGTCGGGCCAGAAAACGCCGGTAAAATACAACTCGGAGTAGGCTGCCTGCCACAATAGGAAATTGCTGATGCGAATATCCCCTCCGGTTCTGATCAGTAAATCAAGTTCGGGCATACCTTTTGTAGCCAGGTATTCATTGATGGTCTCTTCGGTAATGGTGTTTTCATCCAACAGCCCGTTTTTGACACGGGCGGCAATGGCTCTCGCAGCGTTGGCCAGCTCCCATCGCGATGAATAGCTCAAAGCCAATACCAAGGTCAGGCTCTCTCCGGATGAGGTCTGTTCAATACAGCGGTTCAGCGCATTTCGGGTATTTCCGGGCAGCCGTTGAATATCTCCAATGCATTGCAGGCGGATTCCGTTTTTGATCAGGTTGTCTGTTTCGTTGGCAATGGTGTATACCATCAGGTCCATCAAGGTGTGGATCTCTTCTTCCGGCCTGAGCCAATTCTCGGTGGAGAAAGCGTACAAGGTAAGGTACTTCACCTTTGCTTTTGTAGCTGCTTCTACTACCTTACGCACGGATACGGCCCCCTCTTTATGCCCTTCGGTTCTGTCCAAACCCCTGGATTTAGCCCACCTGCCATTGCCATCCATAATGATGGCAACGTGCTGCGGAACATTTTCCTTATCAATCTTGTCAAGTAATGACATATGTTTTTTATTCTCTGTTGATCATTCACAGCACGGATCCTGTCTGATTCCGAAGTCCCAGGTCAGAAAGACCATCGTGAGTGAATACCCGTCCTGGTTTTTAAAAATGCTGCTTTTTATGCCGTAAGGGGCATCCAAACCCCAATCGGCATTATTTTCCGTCACATCGAAATCGTCTCCGAACAATTTTCGCACGGAAAACTCGAATCCGATGTTCAGCCGCTCCTTTATCTTGTATTTAACGCCGATACCTATCGGTACATATGCATTTAAAAACAATTTACCACCTGTGGCAAAAGTCGTTCCGGCACCGGCAAAAATATATGGTGTGTATGGCTTGGCATCCTTATAGGAGAACTTGTCGCTGAAAGGCAAGAAGTTGAATTCAACTTGTCCGCCCAAATCGGTAAATGTCCTGTTAAACGATGTCTGTTGCGCCAAAGGAAAAACGTTGTCGGCATCTGCTGTATTTCCCGATACTTTACCGATGAGCAGGTTTGCCTTTACTGCCCAGTGAAAATTAATGTTGTACCGATACAAAGCCCCTCCGGCAAATCCCGGATGCAGGTAGAGCCTTGTTTTGTTGGCATCGCCCAGATAGAAAGATGTACCCAGCGCTCCGCCGGCCTCGTGTTTGTATTCCTGCGATTTAATTTCGGTCGTATAAAAGACGAGAGTGAACAAAAGCAGGAAAAAGACAAATTCACTTTTTTTCATCGCTGAATCAATACCCCGGTCATCCAGCTTCTGACTCCCGGCCTTTCAACTATTTCACTAACTTGTTGAGTCTTCCTCTCCAAACATCCGTAATAGGTGCCTGAGCCCCGGATTCTCCGCCGAAAATCCAGATGAAATTATTGGAATCGGTAATTACCGATGCATGCATCCTCCCTGGGAAATCATCGGGAAGTGCTTGATTGGCACCCCCTGAAATCCAGTTCAATCCATATTTTTCTGAATAATATAATCTGTTTTTACCTGTTTCGTATGTCATTAAATAAACGTTATTATCGTAGAGGAACAACTGGCTTAACTGAAGAGAAATGGAAGAAACCTCCGGAAGATGCGTAATTTCCCCGTCTTTTTCATGAATGATCCAGAGCTTATTGTTCACGATGTTGTTCTTGTCTTTTCCTCCGGAGAGAATGATGTATTTGGCAGAGAAAACCGAAGGATTTTCTATGCTTGCCGCCGAGAAATCAACTGTAGGAAATGTGTCTTCGGAAGGAAGAGCACTTTTCACGGCAAACGTAGCAAAATCCTTTGTGAGTGCAAATTTTAGTGTGCCCTTGTCATTTACGGCAGCAAGTATTGCAAATTCTCCCGATGCCGAAGGCAATTTTCCATATACGGCGGCAACCGGATAATCGGAAGCAATCTTGTTCCAGATCAATCCATCGGCCGATTTATACATACTGCTGTCTGCATCCTGGGCATACACTGTTGATACAGGGCCGTTGGTTGCCGAGAAGATGCTGCTTGTTTTTAGGGTAGCGGGTAGCCCGGAGACAATTGCCGGAGCCCAGTTCTTTCCGTCAGACGACAAGGAGGAGGAAGCTTTGATTGTCGTTCCCGATTTGTAGTAGGTAATGAATTTCCCTCCGTGAAGAATGGTCTTCTGCTGTTCAACCGGGGTGATCAAGTAATTTTGAGCAACCCTACTCCAGCTCATTAAGTAGGGATCCTGTTGGTGAACGTTTGCCTTAAATTCGTATAACTTCACTGTTTTACCGTCCTCGGCAGTTGTTTCAATGGATTTTAACCGCTTGAAAGAGACAGAGTCTTTTCCATTCCACAGGTAAGAACTGTCCTTATCTTGTAGGTTAATTATAATCTTGGAATGAGAATAGGTAGATTTTCCGGAGATATTCAGGTAAATGCTATCGACATGGAAAAGATAAGGCAGGGAATCCCGGTTGAAAATCTTGTTGTTAATCTGGTCAATGGTGAACCTGGTTTCCGAAAGCGCTTTGGTCGTGTCTTTTGAAGATGCCATACCGAACGAATAGATCTGGGCATCGTGAGACAGTTCAAAGTCGCTTTCCGATGAATTAAGGCAGGAAGAGAATACCAAGACCCATAATAGTATAGAGACAGGTATAAGTTCTGCAAAAGTAGAAAGATTTTTCGCTTAAACCATAGCAAAATAAATATTTAAAGAAAATTTTGAGTTATTTTATTCTTTAAATGATGTTGTATTGAACCTAAATACTTTTTAGTAACAGCATTATCCATAGAGATATCGGGAGCTTTCACTCCTGAAATTAGTGTCTTTTCCGCAATTTCGATATACGCTTCATCCCAGAGATCTTTCTCTATAAAGGTTGACAACAGTCGGGCGCCGCCTTCAATGAGGACCGAATAGATTTTCTCCGTAAATAAATGTGTTAGAATCTGTCGGTTGGTATCTCCACTGAAATCAATGCCAATGGGTTTGATGTTCCTTTTTTTTACCGGATAACCACCCGGCTGGGTAAAAACGATAACGGTCGAGTCATCGTTGAAGATAGCGGCATTTGATGGGATTTTGGCTTCCCTGTCGATAACAATCCGGACAGGACTATTTCCAAACCATTTTCGGGCAGTCAGCTTTGGGTTGTCCAATACAGCTGTGTCGGTCCCCACCATTATTCCCTGTACCCGAGTACGAAACTTATGAACAATGCTGTGAGTCAGTTCGTTCGATATTTGTGCCGGCATTTCTTCTGCGGTTGAACGGCGGTGGTCAATAAATCCGTCGGCGCTCTGCGCCCATTTAAGGATCACGTAGGGACGTTTGTATAACTGATTCACAAAGAAAGCCCGGTTTAATTCTTCGGCCTCCTTTTGAAGAATGCCTACCGTAACGTCAATTCCCGCTTTTTGCATCTTTTCGATACCTTTTCCCGATACGTTGGGATTGGGGTCGGAAACGGCAATGACTACTTTTGGAATTTTCTTTTCAATGACCAGTTCAACGCAGGGTGGCGTTTTTCCATGGTGAGCGCAAGGTTCGAGTGAAACATACAGGGTCGATAAAGGGAGTAATGCCGGCTCTTTCACGGAATGAACGGCATTCACTTCGGCGTGCGCTTCGGCAAACTGCCGGTGATAGCCCTCACCGATAATCTGCCCGTTATGCACAATAACCGCTCCCACCATGGGATTAGGTCTGGCGAAACCTTCCCCTTTTTGAGCGAGCTGCAGGCAGCGGTGCATAAATTTTTCGTCTGTCGTCATTTTACCTATCTTTGTTTAACCAAACGAACCAACGATGCAAGATGTAAAAAAATTCCTGAAAAACGAACTGAAAGCTCACTTTTCCCCGGAGGAGGTCAGTAGTTTGATCCGGTTGATTCTGGAAAAAGAGTTCTCAATCCCGCTGGCGGATATTTTGGCATGCAAATTTAACCATTTATCCGATGCAGCGGTGCAGAAACTGAGCGAAATTGTCGATAAAGTAAAGAGCGGAGAACCCATCCAATACATTTTGGGTGAAACCGATTTTTTTGGATTGTCCTTTTTCCTGAACCGTTCCGTTTTGATTCCTCGTCCCGAAACGGAAGAATTGGTGCAGTGGGTGATAGATTTGACAAACAATGCATCCGCAAAAATTCTTGATATTGGAACCGGAAGCGGATGCATTGCTGTTACGTTGGCGAAAAAACTGCCTCATGCAGAAATACACGCTTGGGATATCTCGCCAGCTGCACTGGAGGTGGCCCGAAAAAATGCGGAAAGAAACGGGGTGCGTCTGTTTTTCCTGGAAAAAGATATTTTGCAGGAATCCGTTTCGGATGAAAGGTTCGACATCATTGTGAGCAATCCCCCCTATGTGACTGAGTCAGAAAAAGCGGAGATGGAGGACAATGTCCTGATGTTCGAGCCGCCCCTGGCCTTGTTTGTTCCGGATGAAAACGCGTTGGTTTTCTACGAAAAGATAGCGGACTTTGCCCGGATATGCCTGAACAGGGGAGGAGGTCTTTTTTTCGAGATCAATCGGGAAAAGGGGCGTCAGGTTGAAGCGCTGCTTCAGCAAAGAGGATTCAAAAATATCGAACGGGTAAAAGACATCTCGGGTAATGAGCGGATGATAAAGGCGATAAAAGGATAGGATATGGAACAAGAAGAACGCAAGCCGGTTTCCGAAAAAACAGCGTACCAGCGTATGGCGAGACTCTGTTCCATGAAAGAGTGCTGCTCGTCCGACGTCCGGCAAAAATTGCGACGAATGCAACTTGGGGATGATGCAGTCAACAACATTATCTCTCTCTTATTAAAACAAAAATACATCGATGATACCCGGTTTACTCGCAGCTTCATCAGCGATAAACTCCGTTTCGGCAAGTGGGGGAAAACCAAAATTGTTTTTTCCCTCCGGCAGAAACAAATTCCTCAAGAAATTATTGACGAGGTATTCCAAACATTTTCGGATGAGGTCCTTCTTCAGCCGTTGAAGCCATTGTTGGAAAAGAAACTGAAATCGGTAAAAGGGAAAACAGAATATGAAAAGCGGGGCAAGGTCATTCGGTTTGCCCTGAGTAGGGGATTTTCAATGCCCAATATCCTGGAATGCCTGGGTGAGATGCCGGAGGATTGAATGAATATGAAGACCCTTTTGGACGAATTATCAAATCTTTTTTTCCCGAACTGTTGTCCGGTTTGCAATAACCGGCTGTTGTCCAGCGAGAAAGGCGTTTGTTTGCAATGCTTGCATGCACTCCCCAGAACAAACAATTTTATGGAGCCGGATAATTTCGCCGAAACTCTTTTGGCAGGGAGGTTCCCTTTTGTGAGAGCTGCCACTTTTTGCGTGTACTCGAGAGAAGGAGTTTTGCAGCCGCTTATCCACCAACTCAAGTACAACAAAAAAAAGGAGATCGGAATGCTGTTGGGGAAACTGTTTGGCAAAGATTTGCTAGGCAGCGAATTCATTCAGCCCATCGATTTTATCGTTCCTGTCCCCCTGCACCCCAAAAAAGAAAAGGAGAGAGGGTTTAACCAGGCGGAAACGATTGCTCTCGGGTTATCGGAAGCAACTTCCATCCCCGTTTCCAACGGAAATTTAGTACGCTCCATTTTCAACCCCACGCAGACCCGACGCACCAAAACACAGCGCTGGGAAAACGTGAAAGGTATTTTCGATCTGCTACATCCATCCCTATATGCTGGGAAACATATTTTGTTGGTCGACGATATCATTACCACTGGTTCGACATTAGAGGCCTGTGCCTACGCTTTGCTGAAAAGCCCCGGTATAAAGATAAGCGTTGCCACGCTGGGAGAGGTATTCTGATAAGACCAGCCGGTAAGAACTAAAAAAATATTTTTCCCCTTTGGGCTTTGTGGCGTTTATTCCTTTAAAAACACTATTTTTGCATTTCATTTTTAAGTTTAGAAAATATGAACACTGTAGAAAAATTAACAGCCGAAAAGCTTCTCAAGATAAAAGCGGTCAAGTTGCAGCCAGCCAACCCGTTTACCTGGGCATCGGGATGGAAATCGCCTATCTATTGCGATAACCGGAAACTGATGTCCTATCCGGCTACACGCAACTTTTTAAAGGTCGAGTTCGCACGGGTCATCCTTGAAAAATATCCGCAGGTTGAAGCCATCGCGGGAGTAGCGACGGGAGCCATTGCACCTGGGGCCATCGTTGCCGATGCGCTGGGACTTCCGTTTGTTTATGTTCGCTCGGCACCGAAAGACCATGGGTTGGAAAACCTTATCGAAGGCGATTTGAAACCCCGGCAAAAGGTTGTGGTGATCGAAGACCTCGTCTCGACCGGACAAAGTAGCCTGAAAGCAGTTGAGGCCATTCGCCAAAGCGGATCGGATGTACTCGGCATGGTGGCGGTCTTTACGTATGGTTTCCCTGCAGCAGAGGCTAACATGAAAGAGGCTCGCGTGGAACTGACCGCTTTGACCAACTACGATGCCATCCTGGACGAAGCGCTTCAAATTGATTATATCGCTGAATCTGATGTGAAAACATTGCAGGATTGGCGCAAACATCCCGAAACGTGGGGAACCACCAAAAAAACAAATAAATGACTGAATTTATCAGCGATGTAAAAACTATATCTCACAACGATGTGGATGTTTTTCGTGTGCTCTCGGATTTGAGCAAACTCGATTTGATAAAGGACCAGATTCCCGCGGATAAGATCAGGGATTTTACGTTTGACAGTGATTCCTGTTCTTTTCGTGTCGACCCGGTTGGTGAAGTGAGGTTCCGCGTGACAGGGCGGGAACCGAACAAACTGGTTAAGTTCAAGTCCGAAAACCTGCCGTTTGATGTTTTTCTGTGGATCCAACTTGTGCAGAAAGCCGAGAAGGAAACAAAAATGAAAATTACGCTTCGAGCCGACCTCAATCCATTCATCAAAGGAATGGTTTCAAAACCGCTGAAAGAGGGGTTGGAGAAAATATCCGACGTGATTGCGGAATTACCTTACGATAAAATCTGACGAAACAACCAAATTGTTTTTTTGTCGATTCCGCATCTGCCATACATGAACGTTAAAAAGCTCATGATGTGAAAAGATTTTTACTTATTCTATAAAGTCTTTCTTATCCAATAACCCATGAACCATTGTCTACGATAAAATTAATACCGTCTTTTTTCGTGGAGATGGTGCTTATCCTTATTCATTGCCGGAAACTGAAAATAACAGCTAGATGATGAAAATTGGCGAGCGGGAATATCCGTGTTCTTTTGAAAAAGGCAAAACGATTTTTTCCCGGACTTCTGTGGACTGTTCCGATAACCTGCCTGGCAGTGATTCTTTCTTTGAACATCTCCATTTTTTTACTACTTTTGCGCCTTGTTCTATACTAAAGATTTGATGCCGACCTCAAAAAAACAGTTTTCGGAATATTATCACGGCTATTATCGTCAACTTTGCTTGCACGCCTTGCATTTTTTGTGCGACGCCGATGAGGCGGAGGATGTGGTACAAGATACATTCGTAAACTTATGGGATAAAAGGGATCAGCTGGAAAAGATCAAATCGGTGAAAGCGTATCTTTATACTGCTGTTCGAAATAACTGCCTTACCCGCATCCGCGACGCCAAGCCAACTACCTCTCTCGATAAATGGTCCGGAGAAGAGTTGCTTACAGGGGACGAACAGATGGAACGTGCCGAGATGGAAGCGCGTGTCTGGAAGATGATCGACGAATTGCCGGAGCGGCGCCGTGAAATCTTTTTAATGGCTAAGCGCGACGGGATGCGCTACAAGGACATTGCCGAACAAACCGGGCTGACCGTAAAGACCGTGGAAAATCATGTCCTGCGTGCCATGCAATCGTTACGTGCAAAAGATATCAAGGCTTACCTCTTCTTCTTTGCTTAAAATATTTCCCTTTGGAGAGAGGGATTTTCTGCTTTTTTGCATCTTATAGGTAGAAAAAGCAACGGAAGAGAAGAAATGTGTAGAAAAATTATCGTGTCCCTTTGCCTTATTATTTGTCCTGTATTAGCTGTAAATACACAAGGCCGGGATAGTGACACAGATCTGCGAATAGGGCTGGGTTTTTCCACACTTAAGCAGGGAAATGTTTTTTTGGTGCTTAGCGAATATGAACTTGATGCTAAACTGTCGGATTATTTTACAGTTGCTCCATCCATTGTGCTAAATGTTGTGGACAAGTGGAAGTCGGATTCGGAAAAATTATTTCAAGCAAACATGAATGTATTTTTATCTCCTTTTCGCAATAACAGGAGAAACGATTTCAGGGTTGGGAGTGGATTGAGTTTTTATAAGTTTAACCAGCCTATGATTCGCAGTGCATTCGGTTTTAATTTAATTGTTGAAGATTCTTATTCAATAAATGATCGATTTTTCATCGGGGTCAAAGCATTTATGCAGCCGTATTTTAACAGAGAATCCAGTTCCGGCGTATTGTTGAAGACCGGAATAAATCTGTAGATTGCCAAAAATGAAAATGATGTAATGGAAAATCAACCACAACATAATATAGACGAGGGCATCCGGTTTGTAGTCCGGTATTACAAACCCAATTCTTTTGATTCTCGGAAAGGGTGGAGAAGGATACAAAAACACATCGCACCCGAACGGAACGTGCGCAAGATGCAGGTCTTCTATAGTGCTGCGGCTGCTGTCGCCTTATTGCTGGTTGTAAGTGTTTTTTATTTCACGTCAAGTACCGGAACAAAGTGGGTAGCCAAAGCCGATAATGTTTCCTATGTGTTACCCGACAGTTCCCGCGTCGAAATGCAACAGGGAGCACAATTGAAATACGATAAAAGTTTCGGTAAGTCAGAACGCCGTGTTTCCATGTTGGGAGAAATTTCGTTTGCCGTCGCTCGAAACGAAGGCCTGCCCTTTGTTGTTTCCACGCCCGGAGCAGAAATCCAGGTGCTCGGCACGGAATTTACCGTGCAGGCCGATAACGCGGAAACCCGCCTTAGCGTGGTGTCGGGGAAAGTGCAGTTTACGCCCGAAAGCCCCGTTATTCCGCTATTGTGTAGTGCCGGTATGACAGTGCATTACACTTCCGGAACCGAAATTGTTAAGGTTGTTTCGTCCGGTAGTTCGATGGAAATCAACGGAAAAGACAGCTCGCTTGTATTCAACAATACGCAACTGAAAGAGGTGGTGTTGGTTTTGTCGCACTTCTATAACGTGCCGATAGAATTGCCTGGAGACGAATCCACGCTCACGTTTACATCGTCATTTACACAAAAAAACATCATTGAAATTGTTGATATTATTAATTTAACACTGGATACTCATATAAAAATTGAAAAGTAAGCAACCCTCTCCCCCGGTTGGAGGAAGGGAACGGACTTCTATGTTTGGAGCAGCGGTTAATGTTCCATCTCCGCGACTCAAAACTCAAAACTTGAAAAAATGAAACGCTATACTATCCTTGTTTTGTTGGCTGTTTGCTCCTTTTTAGGAGCATCAGCCCAGCAAAACATTACAATTAACGTCGAAAAAAAGCCGGTTACCTCTGTGTTGCAACAGATTGAGAAGCAAACGGGATACACGTTTTCATACAATCCGGAACTGTTGAGGGACTTTCCGCCCGTAACGCTTCATGTAGGGAATATGTTGTTGCAACCTTTGCTGGAAAAGTTTTTCAGCAAGACCGGTATCCAATTTATGATCCGCGGCAATTATGTTATTTTGAAAGAACGTCCGAAGAACGTTACGATAAGCGGATTTATCCACGAATCAGGGTCGCGCGAAACACTTATCGGCGCCAATGTATTCGACTTGCTTTCGCAAAAAGGAGCCGTAAGCAACAATTTCGGTTTTTTCAGCCTTTCCCTTCCCCCGGGAGAAGTCCGTTTAAGGGGAAGTTACGTAGGATACACATCGCAGGAGATAACTTTTGTTGTGGATAACGACACGGTTATCCATTTTTTTTTAGAGCCTACTTCTTTGCTTAAAGAAGTGGTGATAGAGGGTCGGCAAACCGGACCACTACATAACGTCGAAACCGGAAAGATAACACTTACTACGCAGACGCTGCAGGCTTTGTCTTCTTTTTTGGGAGAAAAAGATGTGATTAAAACCCTGCAACTTTTGCCGGGGGTGGCCGCCGGGACCGAAGGTGTGGCAGGCATGTACGTGCGGGGTGGAAATTTAGATGAAAATCTCTACTTGGTGGATGGGAATCCGCTTTATCATGTGAATCACCTGGGTGGCATGTTTTCCACATTCAATCCTGAGGCGGTGAAAATCATGGATTTTTATAAAGGCAGCTTTCCTGCGCGTTATGGAGGTCGTCTTTCGTCGGTAGTAGATGTGCGTATGAATGACGGCGATATGAATAAACTTGGCGGCACGGCCTCTATCGGGTTGATTTCATCGCGATTTAATTTTCAAGGTCCACTAGTGAAAGAGAAGACTTCATTCAATGTTTCTCTTCGCCGAACGTACTTGGATTTAATGGTGCGCCCTGCATTATATTTTGCGGGGAAGAAAGATGAAAAGGACAATCCCGATGATTATGATAAACCGGATGTGGGATATTATTTTTATGATTTTAATGCCAAGGTCAACCATAAATTCTCCGAGCAAAGCCGTCTTTTTTTGAGTATCTACGACGGGAAAGACAAGCTCTTTCTGAATATGGATGCCAAAAGTGAAAGTTCTTACAATTTAGATCCGGATAACAATTCTCCTGATCCGGCGTTCGACACGCACCACGAAATAAATAAGAACAAAACCAATTTTGACACCGGTTGGGGCACGCGAATGGCATCGCTCAATTGGGCCTATGCCATGAACAATAAGTTGTTTAGCAATGCTACACTGATTTACAGCCGATACTCGTCGGATATTGTAACGAAATCGATTAGCGAAAAAGAGTTGATTATATCGGAAGAAAATTCGGACAAGATTGAGAAAGTGATCGATAAAACAAAAGACAACACCCATTACCGCTCCGGAATTCAGGACATAGGTTATCGCCTGGAGTTTGACTACACACCGGTGAGCAATCATTTTATCCGCTTCGGAACATTGTTGCTGCACCACCGGTTTCGCCCCGAACAAAGCGGAATTGTTTTGACAACAGAAAACGATACCGAGAAGCGAAACGATACCGTTACTTTTGCCAACGAGCGTGTTTTGGTAAAGGAACTTTCGTTCTACGCTGAAGATGAAATGATTTTGAACGAACGCATGAAAGTGAATACGGGCATACATTTTTCTGGATTCCTGGTGCAGGGAAGATCTTATGTCAGCGCACAGCCCCGCCTTTCGGCACGTTACCTGCTCGGCAACGATTGGTCGCTGAAAGTATCGTATGGCAAAATGAACCAGTATGTACATTTGTTGCAAAGCAGTAAGATAAATCTACCTAACGACTTGTGGGTTCCCATTACGAAAAATGTAAAACCGATGGTCTCGCATCAGGTTTCGGGTGGCGTTTTCGGACGTTGGCGCGGGTTTGACCTTTCGCTGGAAGGATATTACAAATCTTCCAGGAATCAGGTGGAATATAGGGAAGGTACTTCCTTGCTTTCGGGTAATCTTAATTGGGAACAGCGTATAGCGCAAGGATTAAGTAAATCGTACGGTATGGAAATGATGGCGAGCAGGATTTTCGGAAATACATCGGGATGGTTGGGCTATACGCTATCGTGGTCGAATCGTCATTTTCCGAACGGTGAGATAAACCGCGGACTTGTCTATCCGGCGAAATACGATAACCGCCACAAAATAAACGCGGTGGTGATGCATAAATTCGGTAAAAAATTCGATGTGAGCACGTCGTGGATATATTCTACCGGTAACTGGGCTACGCTGGCAAAGCAAAAGTACATTAACGACATGGGAGAGGAAACGGATTATATCGATAAACTCAACAATTTTAAAATGCCTTCCTATCACCGCCTCGATTTAAGTTTCAATTATTACCGCCACAAAAAGAAAGGTCGGGTGGGGATTTGGAATTTAAGTATTTACAATGCGTATTCGCATCACAATTCGTTTATTTTAGTGCCTACTACCGAGGCCGAGTTTTTTACTCAGGAAGAGAAACAGGACAGAAGTAAACCGGTATTAAAAAGTTTGTCGATTTTCCCTTTTATCCCATCATTTTCTTACACGTATAAGTTTTGACCGACTGTATCGGGTGGTTCATAGGTCTCTCGACACGTGAAGAAAGTAGAAATAAATAGAAATATAAAATTCAAGACAGATTCTAAAATGAAGAGAAAATATATTTCGTTTCTGATAATAACAACGACTCTATTGCTGTCGTGTGAGCGTATGCTTGAAGTGAATTTTTCCGATGAAAAGCCGCTTATTGTGATGAATGGAGTTGTTGAACCCGATAAGCCAATAAGCGTTGCTGTCAGCAAAAGTTTCTTGTTCACCGATACCGACAGCACTGCGCCTTATTTGAAAGATGTTTCGGTGGAATTGCACGTTAACGATACATTTGTTGAAAAACTGCAACGCTTCGCCATAGATACTGCCAAGTACCGGGCTCGAAGAGGAAATTCTTATTTCCGTTCCGAGTCACACGTTAAAGTCGGCGACCGGGTTAAGATTAAGGCTTCGGCACCAGGCCTCGAGACCGCATGGGTGGAGACCGTTATCCCCACACCGGCTGCGATTGAAAAGGTGGATACGGCAACGTTTTTCGTACCGGCAACAGGCAACAATACGTTCGGATTCTACTGGAATCCATACGGCGAGTATTCCTGGGACTCAGACAGCGGATGGGGGTACGGCGGATATTATATTCCAGTTCCGGAAATATTTTACGAGCCGTTTTATCGGAGGATGCGCTTGCATATTGGGGTCCGAAAACAAAAAAACGATGTGGCACATTATTTTCTTTTGAGGATCGTTGCGGAGAACCCCGAGTACAAAGATTATCCTTTTTACTTGCCTGTCGAAACACAGGATGATCCCATTTTCGCGAGAGATCCTAAAAATCTTTTCCTCGAAAAGCTGTTCAATAACAATTACTCCACAAATAGTTCATCCGTTTTTACGGATAACTTGTTTAAAGATAATGCCTATACGTTAAATGTCTCCACCGGAGGATTATACACGGTGAAGGTGGAACACACCAAACCGGAAAAGGAGGGGGAGAAACCGGAATATTTAAGTCACGAAGTGAAAAATCCGCCAATAGAAGTGCGGATTTACACGCTGTCGCACGATTATTATTCGTACCTGAAATCGGTTGAAAAGTGGGATTACGATAAGGAGTTCGACTTTATCTCCGAACCCAGGGTTACCTACTCCAACGTACACAACGGAATCGGATTTGTGGGATCCATGTCGTACGTATCTGAGCGTATTCAGATACCGCCTTTTCCCGGCGGTAAGAACACAGTTCCAAGGTGAGCTTCTTCACAGAAAGAAGATGCTTGCCCCGGCAATGCTGATGACTGCCCCGATCACCTGGCGGGCGGTGATCTTTTCGTTGAACATGATGGCCGAAGGCACAATGATAAAAATAGGAACCAGAGCCATCAACGTAGCGGCAATGCCGGTGTGGGTATGCTGCACGGCATATAGCGATAGCGCCACGCCCACGAAAGGCCCGAAAACAGCCCCCAGGGTGATGGATTTCATGCTTGCCCGGTCTTTCACGGCCAGGGAGACCCTCCGCCACCGTTTCAGAAAAGTGACCAGCAAGAAAAAGCAAACAAATCCGAAAATAGCCCTTATCTGCGTTGCTGCAACGGCATCATAATCGCCCATCCCCTTTTTGCTCAACACCAACCCGACAGCCTGTCCCAAAGCGCCGCCAAGCGCATAGAGAAAACCCTTGAGCGGAATGTTGAGTTTCATTTTTTTGCCGGCGACGGCAATCATGATTCCCGAAATACTGACAATAATCCCCAGAATACTTTTTACCGGCAGTATTTCCGCCAGGAAAAGCCAGCCGATAATTGCCGTTATCATCGGTGCCAGGCTCATGATAAGCTGCGAGGTGCGCGAACCGATCAGGGTGTAGGACTTAAAGAGGAACAGGTCACCCAGAAAGAAGCCCACCACACCCGACAATCCCAGCCAGAACCAGTTGTGAGACGTGGCATCCATAGGGAAGAACATCCCGCGGGTGAAGAACGTGGTGACTCCCAGAAACAAAATTCCCAGGAAAATCCGGATGATGTTTACCGACAGCGAACCGACTTTCGCTCCCGCTCTTTGAAAAAAAAGGGCGCTCAGCGTCCAGCAGACTGCCGTCAGTATCGAAGCTATCTCGCCAATGTGTGATTGAAAAAGCATGAAATGTAATGTGGGCTGTATTTGTCCGAAAAATCATGCAAAGGTAGGTGAATATTGAGAATTTCCCATTAATAATTGACGATGGATTTTTTCAATTTTTGCACTGCCGCCTCCACCGATCCCTCACTTTCGAGCAAGGAAACGAACTTACTGCCGATGATGGCTCCAGAAGCATGTTCACAAGCCGCATCGAAGGTGGCTTTGTTGGAGATACCGAACCCGATAAGCCGGGGATTCCTGAGGTTCATAGCGTTAACGCGCTTGAAATATTGCAGGTTGTCTTCCCCGAAACCCGTTTTTGCTCCGGTAACCGATGCCGACGAGACCATATAGATAAAGCCGGCCGTGTTTTCGTCAATTAAACGGATGCGTTCTTCCGACGTTTCCGGGGTGATGAGCATGATCATACGCAATCCGTGTTTTTCGGCAACGGCCTTGTAATCCCTTACGTATTCGGCAAACGGCAAATCGGGAATGATGATCCCGTCGATCCCGCAACGTTGCGCTTCGGAGCAGAACGTGGAAAAGCCGAATTGAAGAATGGGGTTAAGGTAACCCATCAATACCAGGGGGATTTGCGCCGATGACCGGATCCGCGATAGCTGTCCGAAGAGCACCCGAAGGCTCATGCCGTTTTTGAGCGCCTGTGTCCCCGACGCCTGGATGACCGGTCCGTCCGCCATCGGGTCGCTGAAAGGGATGCCTATCTCAATCAATTCCACACCGTTTTTTTCGAGCGATTGAATGACCGGAACGGTATCGTTGAGGTTGGGAAATCCGGCCGTGAAATAGACGGATAAAATGTTGTTCTTTTTTTGTTGAAATAACTTGTCTATTCTGTTCATGTTGAGTGAGTTTAATTTATGTTTTCAGATTCGAGATAAAGTGTTTGACCTTTTGGACATCTTTTCGCGACGGAGCAATTTCGAACCGGCTGTTAATATCTACTCCGATGCATTTCGGGTGCGAGAAAGCTTTTAATGCTTCCGCATCGCCCAGTGTAATGCCGCCGCTCAGTAAAAAAGGCGTATTGCCGCGGTAATTCGAAAGAGTCTTCCAGTTAAATTTCTCCCCCGAACCACCGTACAACGATGTCCGGGTATCGAACAGGAAATAGTCGCACTTGCCGTGATAGGGCTCCACCTCTTCCTCCTTGAATTCATCGCCGACCCGGAACGACTTGATTACTTTTATCCCGGTACGGCTCAATTCATCGCAAAATCCGGGCGATTCATTGCCGTGAAGCTGTACCAGATCCAATTCGAAAAGAGATACCGTTTCACAGATTTTTTCTTTCGATGCGTTCACAAAAACTCCTGCCCGTTTTGATTTTCGGGGTAAATAGTCCGGAACCTCATGCACAAAACGTGGTGATTCCGGATAAAAAATAAATCCCATCCAATCCGCTCCCGCTTGTTCTATTTCGAGGATGTTGGCCGCTTCGCGCATCCCGCATACTTTGACTAATTTCATCTATGTGTTTGTTACTGAAGCACTTCTTTTATAAACTCCTCCAGGCTTACTCCCGGATCAGCTGTTCTCATGAAGTTTTCTCCGATAAGAAATCCCCGGTATCCGGCTTGACGTAACTCTTTTACCGTTTCAGGGTTTGAAATTCCGCTTTCCGATACCCAGACGGCATCCCGGGGCAATAACTCAATCATTCTGTACGACTTCTCCAGGTCCGTTACGAAAGTGCCCAGGTTCCGGTTGTTGATGCCGATAATAGTGTTTTCAGAAGAGACGTGTTCAACCTCCCTTTCATCATGAAGCTCCAGTAAAACCTCCAAGTCCAGTTGTTTCGACAACCGGGTAAACCGGTACGTTTCTTCAACGGTCAGTGCCGCGGCAATAAGCAGTACTGCGCTTGCACCCGATAACCGGGCCTGCAGGATCTGGTATTCGTCCACGATAAACTCCTTGCGTATTACCGGGATTTTTGCCTGCCGGGCTACGCACTGCAAATCGGCAAGCGTACCGCCAAAATAGGTTGAATCGGTCAGTACCGACAGTGCGGCGGCTCCGGCAATTTCATATCCTTTAGTTACATCCCCTGCGTTGGCATGTTGATTTATCCATCCCCTGCTTGGCGAGCGGCGTTTAAATTCTGCAATAATTCCCGTGCCGGATTGCAGCAGCGCATCTTTCAAGGAATAGACGGATGAATGGCAGTCTGCCAGTTCCCGTTCCAGCAGGGAATAGGGCATGCTGTCTTTTTGTACCGTTATTTCGTTTCGTTTGTGGGCGATTATTTCACGTAAAATATCTCTCATATGGGTTGTTTATCTGTTTATTTCCACGAATTTCTTGAGCGCATTCAGTGCCTTTTTCCCGTATAACGAGCTTTTGGCAATCTCAATACATTCCGCGATCGGTTTTTCGGTTTCGATGATCTGAATGGCAAATGCGGCATTGGCAATAACCACATCCATCTGGGGTTGCGTTGCCGTGCAGTTGAGCACTCTGTTGAATACAGAAACAACTTCTTCGATTGTGTTTCCCCCGAAAATCTCTTCCTGCCTCACACGATGGAACCCCAGCTCTTCGGGCATAAAAAGCTGCTCTCCCTTGTTGGTCACCACTTTGAATTGCCCGGTGAGCGAAATTTCATCGTAACCGTCCAGGCTGTGAACGATGCCGAATTTTTTTCGGCTTGCCTGGTAAATGTAGCTGTACAGCCGCGACATCGACAGATCGTAGACGCCCAGCAGCTGGTACTCCGGATCGGAAGGGTTAATGAGCGGACCGAGTACATTGAAAAAGTTCCTCACACCCAGGCTTTTTCTCACCGGGGCGACCGCTTTCAGGGCAGGGCTGAAGAAAGGGGCGTGAAGGTAAGCGATGTTGGCGGCCTCGATGCTTTTTCTCAGGACGCGTATGTCGGTTGTGAATTTGACCCCTTGCTGTTCCATGGCGTTGCTCGATCCACTGACCGATGTGGCGCCGTAGTTCCCGTGTTTCACAACGGGGTATCCGGCTCCGGCAACCACAAAGCAGGCCGAAGTGGAAATGTTGAAGGTGTTTTTCCCATCGCCGCCGGTGCCTACAATATCAATGGCCCTGTACTCTTTCAGGTCGACGGGAACCCGCATTTCCACCAACGCTTCACGGAAACCGAGCACTTCCTCCACCGAAATGCTGCGCATTAGAAATATGGTGATAAGGGCCGACACCTGTGTGTCGGGTACTTCTCCCCTCACGATTGCTATCAATAATTCGCGCGATTCGTCGCGGCTCAGGTACTGATAATCCAGTAGCTTGACAAGAATGTGTTTCATTTTTTTAAAAAGTTTTTTATGATTTCCGTACCCAACGGGGTAAGGACCGATTCGGGATGGAACTGAACGCCGTGAACGTCTAAAGTTTTGTGCTTCAACGCCATTATGTTGCCCGATTCATCTGTTGCCGTAATCTCCAGATGGGTGGGAAAGTTTTTGTCCGATACAATCCACGAATGGTACCGGCCCACTTCTATCCGGGTCGGGAGGGCGTTGAAGATGTAATCGCC
The DNA here is from genome assembly GCA_022840285.1 of Porphyromonadaceae bacterium. Taxonomy (GTDB): domain Bacteria; phylum Bacteroidota; class Bacteroidia; order Bacteroidales; family Dysgonomonadaceae; genus Petrimonas. The sequence continues at coordinate 1,770 of JALHIE010000029.1, read as the reverse complement.
GGCAGCCATCCTGATAGGGGTTTGCACGCCGTGGTGCACCAGGGGAGTGTTCTCAAGGGTGGCTCCAAAGGATAGTCCGATCGCCTGATGACCCAGGCAAACCCCCAACATGCTTTTGCCCGGCGCATACCGATGGATTAGCGGCAACAGGTCTCCTGCTTCCTCCGGAATTCCCGGCCCGGGTGAAAGAATGATTTTGTCGTATCTGTCCACATCGTCCAGGTTGATTTTATCGTTCCGGATAACGTCGATATCGGTGTACCCAAGTGCCCGGACTACGTGCCGCAGGTTGTAGGTGAAGGAATCGTAATTATCGAATATCAGAATTTTCATTTTTTTAAGACAGTTAGGCGGTTTAAACCTCACACATTATTCAACTTCTCGGCCAGATCAATCGCTTTCTTCAAGGCTCCCAGTTTGTTTTTGACTTCCTGGAGCTCGTTCTCTTCGATGCTCTGCGATACAATCCCTGCGCCTGCCTGATACCAGAGCTGGTTATTCCGGCTTACAAACGTGCGGATGGTTATGGCCTGGTTGATATCGCCGTTAAATCCGATAAACCCGATGCAGCCGCCATATGCCCCGCGGTTGTGTTCCTCGACCTCCGATATCAGTTGCATGGCCCTCACCTTGGGTGCTCCCGATAATGTCCCGGCCGGGAAGGTATCGAAAAACGCCTGGACGGGATTAACGTCCTCGTCGAGCGTGCCGCTTACGCGGGAGACCAAATGAATGACATGCGAATAATACTGTACTTGCCGGTAAAAATCGAGTTTTACTTTGTGTGCGTTTCGGCTCAGGTCGTTCCGGGCCAGATCGACCAGCATCACGTGTTCGGCATTTTCTTTCGGGTCGCTTTTGAGGCGTTCGGTAGCTTCCGCGTCCTCCTGAAGGTTCCCTGTTCGCTTAGCCGTTCCGGCAATAGGGTCTATGCTGATGGTTTTACCCTTGATCTGACAATGTGTTTCGGGTGAAGAACCGAAAATGCGAAAACCGCCGAAATCAAAGTAGAAGAGATAGGGGGACGGGTTGATGGTTCGCAGTGCGCGGTAAACCTTAAAGTCGTCTCCCGAAAATTCCTGCACGAAGCGTCGCGAGAGAACGATCTGAAACACATCGCCCCGGTGGCAGTGTTCAATGCCCTGCCGGACATAAGACTTGAACCGGTCGTCGGTAATGGGGCTCGATTCCTGACCGTGAATAAAAAAGTCGTACGATGCAAAATTCCGGGCATTGATAAGGCTCTCCACCTTGTAGAGTTTGCTTTCCTCTCCATTGCCAAGCAGTTCGATCAGCAGCAGTTCGTCTTTCTGATGATTAAAAACCATCAGGTATTTATAGAGGATATACCGCATGTCGGGGGCGTCGTTACGGTCCTCGGTACTCTCCTTGACGTTGATCCCCTCGGTATATTTCACACAGTTGAACGTAGTATAGCCAAAAAGCCCCGTCAGGGAGGAGTTGTCGCCGTTTATGCGGAAGTTGTTGATAAAATTGTTTAATGCCCCGGAAATGGTAAACTCTCCGGATATCCTGTTCCTGACGGTGTTCCCGTCGGGATAGGTTTCGATGCACTCGCCCCGGTTTATGTCGATATGCGCCATGGGATTCAGCCCGATGTACGACGTGCTGTTTTCGTTGGCATGATAATCGGAACTTTCGAGCAATGCCGATTGGGGAAAGGCATCCCGGATTTTCAGATAAAGGCTTACCGGTGTATGCAGGTCGCCCATGACCTTTTTGCAGTTTGTTGTGAATTTGTAAGTCATA